>JBDHHA010000079.1:0-19600 GCA_039589615.1 Gemmatimonadota bacterium | reverse complement strand
GGTAAGGTGTCTCACTCATATTGGCAGAGAGGGGGGGCTCATCGGGAAAACGTCCCCATGATCACCCCTCATACCCCCCGTTCTTTTCCCGTTTAGTACGGATGAGTCCCATTGGGTCCGGATAGCGCGGCGTAATCATAATCCGCGTGTCGGGGGTTGAACTCCCCCGCTGGCGCGGGGTCGTTAGCACCTCACTTCCGTCCGCCCACTTCGCGGGCTCGCTCAGTTCGGCGTCGAGTTACTCCTCTCGCGGCCCACTAGCATGACCCACCGACCGTAGAGGCGCGCTGGCTCGGCGCGCCATCAATGGGTGCGGTCCCGGTGCATGAGTCCTGCCGCCGCCGCAACGGCCGCTGAAGCCTGGCCCTTCAGTGGCAGTAGCCATATGCTAACGGTGACCGCCTATGTTGAGTGGAAGCTCCAACCTGGAGGCCCGTACGGAGACTGCACGTTTCTACCCCGGAGAAGATTCTCCAACGGATTCGCGTCACTAAGGAGGTGGAAGGTGACTGTTGCGGAACAGAACAAAGCGATGGTGCAGCGGATACTGTCAGAGGGCTACAAACGCGGCGTTGGGATACTCGATGAGGTCTGCGCCCCGGGCTACAAGATGTATCTCCCCAGCAATGCCGAGCCGATTGGATTGGATGAACACAAGCAGCTTTGGCAATCATTCATCACCACGTTTCCTGACCTGGAGCATACGATCCATGAGTCGATTGCCGAGGGAGACGTCGTAGCCACCCGGGAGACATTGCGAGGAACACACAAAGGTGAGTTTGGAGGAATACCTCCCACAGGGAAGACGGTCGTCTTCAGTGCGGTGTGTCTCTTCCGTTTTGCCGACGGCAAGTTCGTGGAGTACCGGGCAGATGCGGACATAGTTGGGCTATACGAGCAACTGGGCATGGAGTTGAAGCCGAAGGAATAGACGCCGCATTGTTCCTAAAAATACCTTCAGACGGTAACTCCCACCGCGACGTGGCTGAGTAGCGACCGTTACGGTATTGTAGGATTGTCGTCAGCAAGTTCAAAAGGCCATGCAAGTCGTCGTCGACTGTTTCAAAACCGCCGGGCGGTCGGGCGACACACCCAGGAGGATTCCCGTGAGACCGCTCACGCGTTTGTACTTTCCGCTCACGCGCACCATCGCGCTGACCGCCGCCATCGCCCTCGCCGCCTGCGTGGGAGATGCCCCCACTCCGTCCAACATCAGCGGGCATGAAAACCCGCTCCTGGCCGAGTGGCACACCGACTTCGAGGTGCCCCCCTTCGACCTGATCGAGAACGAGCACTACGAGCCGGCTTTCGTGGAGGCCATGGCGATGCACAAGGCCGATATCGAGGCCATCGTCACCGAGCCCGACGCTCCCACCTTCGAGAACACCATCGAGGCGCTGGAACTCGCCGGTGCCATGTACACCCGGGTGGGCCGTGTCTTCGGTGCCAAGCGGGGGGCGCACACGAACGACACGATGGATGTGATCAATCGGGACCTGGCCCCGGTTCGTGCGGCCCACTCCGACGACATCAACCTGAACCCCGATCTATGGCTCCGGGTAAAGGCGGTCTACGACCAGCGGGAGGAGCTGGATCTGACGCCGGAGCAGGCGAAGCTCCTGGAGGAGACCCACAAGGGATTCGTTCGTCGGGGCGCCGACCTGGATGACGAGTCCAAGGCTCGGGTTCGAGAGATCAACAGCGAGATGGCGGAGCTCTCCACCGCCTTCGGCGACAACGTCCTCGCCGAGACGAACGCCTACGAGCTCTACGTCACCGACCAGGCGGATCTGGGGAACCTCCCGGCCAACCTGGTGGCCCTTGCAGCCGAAGAGGCGGAGCGCCGGGGACATGACACCGGCTGGTCGTTCACCCTTCAGCGGCCCTCCATCAACCCGTTCCTCGAGTCCTCGACCAACCGGGAGCTGCGGCGCGACATCTTCATGGGCTACGCCATGCGGGGGGACAACGACAACGAGTTCGACAACAAGGAGATTCTTTCCAGGATGGCGGCTCTCCGGGCGGAGAAGGCGCAGCTCATGGGGTATCCGACCCACGCCCACTTCGTGCTGTCGGACGCCATGGCCGAGGCCCCGGACCGGGTCATGAGCCTCCTGGACGAGGTATGGGCCCCCGCCTTGGCCGTCGCCAAGCAGGAGCGGGCCGACATGCAGGAGGTGATGAACGCCGAGGGAGTGGAGGGGGAGCTGGAGGGCTGGGACTGGCGCCACTACACCGAGAAGGTGCGGAAGGCTCGCTTCGACCTGGACCCGGAAGCCATCGCTCCCTACTTCGAGGTGAACGCGGTGCGTGCCGGCGTGTTCATGGTGGCGAACCATCTATACGGCATCACCTTCCATGAGCGCCCGGATCTGCCGCGCTGGCATCCGGACCAGTGGATCTTCGAGGTCCGGGAAGCCGACGGCAGCCACCTGGGTGTGCTCTACATGGACCCCTTCGCCCGGCCCTCCAAACGGGGAGGCGCCTGGATGAACAGTCTCCAGAAGCAGGGGCGCCTCGGCGGCGAGAGAACGGCTATCGTCACCACCAACCTGAACTTCGCCGCCCCCGTCGGCGACGGCCCCGCGCTCATCACGTTCGACAACGCACTGACGATGGCCCACGAGTGCGGCCACGCCATCCACGGACTCCTCTCCGACGTCACCTACGAGTCGCTGGGCGGCACGGCGGTGCCTCGCGACTTCGTGGAGTTCGGCTCCCAGATCATGGAGAACTGGATGGGTCAGCCGGACGTGATGCGCATGTACGCGAAGCACTATGAGACCGGCGATGTCATTCCCGACGAGCTGGTGGACAAGCTCCAGGCCTCGTCCACCTTCAACCAGGGCTTCATCACCGTGGAGTTCCAGGCTGCGGCCTACCTGGACATGGCGTGGCATACCCTGACCTCACCGGTGGAGCACGAGGCCCGGGCCTTCGAAGACAGGGAGATGGCCCGCATCGGACTCATCGAGGAGATCATCCCCCGTTACAGGAGCACCTACTACAACCACATCTTCTCCGGGGGCTACTCCTCGGGGTACTACGCATACCTGTGGGCGGAAGTCCTCGACAAGGACGCCTTCCAGGCCTTCGTGGAGACCGGCGACATCTTCGACCCGGCCACGGCCCAGCGGCTGCGGGAAGAGATCCTGTCGAAGGGCGGCACCCGTCCCGGGATGGATCTGTACCGAGCCTTCCGCGGTCGGGATCCGTCGATTCAGGCGCTCCTGGAGGCACGGGGGCTGACGGGGAACTGAGGCCTCCTACGCCGGGGCACTACCCCGGTTGCGCCCTCCACGCCGCAAGGATCTCGGCCTCCCTCTCCGGCGACAGGACGAAGCGGGCGTTCGCCCTCCTCTCGTCGGTGAGGGCGTCGGAGTGCCACCACTCCAGGGTCTCCATGGCGGTGAGGGCGATGGGACGGTAGGTGAGTCCGTGGGCCACCGCGCGGGAGATGTCGATGCGCTGGGATCCCACGTGGTCATCCACCGGCATGATCCAGGGGATCGCGAACCCCAGGCTGTGCTCCTCGAGGAAGTCGTAGTCCTCGATCCAGGTCCAGGTCACGTCGGAAGAGGTGGCGGCCCGCACGCCGTGCACGAACTCCTGCATCGAAAGGGGCCAGCCCGGCCCGGTGGCGTTGAAGGTGCCGAAGGTCTCGTTCTCCACCAGGTGGATCATCCACTCCGTGAGATCCCGTACGTCGATGCACTGGACCAGATCCTGCTTTTTCCCCGGGACCAAAACTTCGCCGCCCCGCTCGAGCCGAACGGGCCAGTACGTGTAGCGGTCGGTGTAGTCTCCGGGCCCCACGATGTATCCCGGGCGCACCACGATGGTGCGGCCCACGAACGCCTCTTGGGCGGCTCGCTCGGAGGTGGCTTTCATCACGCCGTAGGCGGCGCTCCCATTCTCCCCATTTGACGCGTCCACCAGGTCCACCTCTGTGTCCTCACCGATCTCGGTGGTGAGGTAGGGGTAGTAAACCCCGGTGGAGGAGACGTAGAGGTAGAGGCCACAGCGGTCCTTGAGAAGCTCCGCCGAATCCCGGGTCCACGCCGTCTGCCCGCCCGAGTTCTCGATCACTACGTCCCAGCTTCTGTTCTCCAGGGCGGTCAGGTTGTTCTCCCTGTCTCCGATGAGGTGCTCAACATGTTCGAACGCCTCCTTGAAGAGGGGAGGCTCCCTCCGGCCGCGGGTGAAGATGGAAACCGTATGGCCTCGCTCAACCGCGTAGCGCACCTGGTGGGGGCCGATGAAGCCGGTGCCGCCCAGGATCAGGATGTTCAAGGCGCGGGATTGTCGTGAAGCGCCGGTGAGGCCACCCTCACCCACGCTGGGGACGTGCGTTGCGGAGAGCGAGTCGGGGCGTAGGCCCAGACCCAGCGCTCCGGCGGCGATGCCGGTCTTCAGGAAGTGTCGTCTGCTGGTGCCCATGAAGTGGCTTTCTCTGATGGATGGTTGTTCGACGCGCCCTCGCTACCAGCGGGAAGGCGCTCTCTCTCTCAGGTATTCCCCCACAACCTGCACGTACTCGGCGTTGTTCAGGTCTTCTCCTACCCGCCACGGGCTCGAACCGATCCAACAGTGAGGCTTGCCGCGACCGTACTCGAAGGTGGCGTGGGGTGCGGGATCCGTCAGCGTGCCGAACAGCTCCTCCATCAATTGCACCGCGTCGTTCAGATAGTAGGTGTCCATGTCGCCCACGGTCACGTGGATCTTCCCTGTGAGGCTCGGGCCCAGGGTGGGCCACTGGCGGCCCAGGATGTCCACCAGGTCGTAGTGCGTCCTCCAGTACTCCGCCACCTCTCGATCGATGGCTCCCGACACCGGATCCCAGATCGGCGCCGGATACCCGTCGGGACCCACTGGCCCGAAGAGCGCTTCCCAGATGGCCCACTGCCCGCCGGACCGGCTCTTGGGGCCGGCGGCGAACTCGTAGTAGTTCTCCTGTCGCATGGTGGAGACGATGCTCCCATCAGGCCGGCGGGCGTTGGGCCGCTCGACCTTCACCCACTCCGTGCCCCGCTCGTACGCGTTGTCGTCCTCGTAGAGGTTGACGATCTGGTAGTAATGGAAGTCCACCGGGTCCGGACACCATCCCCAGGTGCCACCGAAGAACTCCGGGTAGAAGACCTGCATCGCGAGGGCCTCCCATCCTCCGGTGGATCCCCCGGCCAGGACCCGAGCCCACCCCTCCGGAATGGCCCGGAAGTGCTCCTCGATGTATGGAATCAGCTCCTCGACGATCGCGTCACCGTACGGACCCACGTTCGCCGAGTTCAGCGAGTACGACGTGTCATAGAAGGGGTTCGCGTCCCGGATCGAGACGACGATGATTCCGGGGGCCTGGGGGGATTTCCAAAATTCCGACAATCCGGCAGAACGGCCACCGCCGCCGCCGCCCTCGTCACGGTATCCGAGGGGAGCGCTCCGGCCCGGGAAGTGTCCCTGCATGTAGAGGACCGGGTAGCGGCGGTCCGGGTTCTCCCAGTAGTCGGCCGGGAGGAGGATGTTGGCCCCGATGTACATGTCGTGACCCCAGAACGCCGACACCGCTTCGCTCCGGATCTTCACGAATCGGACCAGCTCCCCCCGGTCGCGGGGGTTCCCCTGTTGCAGGGACTCACCGGGCTCCAGCGGTTCGACGGGGGGAATCACACGATCCAGGTCAAGGCGTACTGTCTGGGGTTCGTCGGACTGGGGATCGATCCGGACCCGCACCGGTTCGCTGTAGGCGTTCCCCGGAGCCACCCACAGATCCTGACCCGCGCCGCTGTTCAGGTGCATCTCCACCACGTGCCCATCGGCCCGGTGGAAGGTGGTGTAGACGTTGAGGTGGGCCTGCATCAGGTATTGACCCGGGGGAAGCTCCTCCAACCCCGCCAGGGGGTACCCTCGGATCGCCGGGTCACCCTCCACCATCTCCACCACGCTGCCACCCGTCAGGCCGCCCACGTCCATACCCCAGAACGGCACACCCCGGAGACCGGTTTGGCGGCGTGGCTCCCTGGAGTCGTCCCGGGTGGCGATGACGAAGAGCCTCCCCTTGACGGGAACCTGGAATCCCAGCCCCTCCATCGCCTCCAGAGCCGAACCGGAGAGGGTCACCCGAAAGGCCAGAGGGCCTCGTTCCCCACTCTGGTCCGGAGCGCCGGGGGGGAGTAGCCAGCCCACGGATAGGAGGAGTACGCTGCCAACGAGGAGCGTGCGACGAATGGACATCGATACCATCTCCTAGCTCAGGTCGAGTCGGAAAATCCCAAGTGCCTTTTCCTTATCTCTGATCTGGAGATAGCGGGGGGCGCGGATCATGTCCACACCCCGTGCTGGGCGCTACTCAGCCTTGAGGGCGGCCACCGGATCTATTCTCACTGCCCTCTGGGCCGGAACGAGGCACGCGACTGTTCCAACGAGCAGCAGGCACACGACCACGCCGAGGTAGGTGAGTGGATCGGTTGGGGCCACTTCGTAGAGCTGTGACCGAAGCACTCGCGTAACACCGACCGAGCCTGGCAATCCGATTGCTAGGCCTGCCGAAACCAGCATGAGTCCGCGGCCGACGACCGACCGTATGACATCACCGCCGGTCGCACCGAACGCAACGCGCACTCCAATCTCCTGCGTACGCCGGGTCACGGAGTAGGCGAGCACTCCGTAGAGCCCGATCGCCGCCAACAACAGTGCCACGGCACCGAAGAGTGCAATCGTGATGCTCACCACTCGGTTTCTGCTGAGGGACCCGGAGAGGATGTCGGTCATCGTGGCCACGTCAGAGAGCGGGACATCCGGGTCGAGCTCGAGGACCGCAGCACGGATCGGTGCTGCCAGCGACGTTGGATTGCCCGACGCTCGTACGATCAGGTTCATCGAGGACCACGCCGAGCCGAAATACATCTGAGGTGCCGGAGGGAGGTCGAGCGAGGTTATCCTGGCGTCACCGACCACGCCGATTATCTGCAGTAGCATCGGATCGGTCACGGAGTTGAAGACATTGACCAAACGACCGACGGGATCCTGACCCGGGAAGAGTCGTTCCGCAGCCGCCTGGTTGATCACCAATAGAGACTGCGGGTTTGCCTCGTCTGCGCCTTCGTGATCGCGACCACTCAGTATCGGGATGCCCATCGCGTCGAAGTATCCTGGCACCACGGTGCGCGAGTATGCGGCGACCCGATCGTCGGGGTTTTGGGAGGGGCTCTCCGGATCCCAGATGGTCCAATCCATGAACGGGTGAAGGACCGGGATGTGGCTTATGGCGGAAGCAGCTTCAACTCCCGGGATCGACCGGATGCGCTCGAGCAGGCTGCGGTAGAACTGTCTTTGTCCCGCGGTGTCATACTCCGAGGAGGAAATCTGGACCCTGGCCGTGAGCAGGTTCTCTGGATCGAATCCGACATCCACTCCCTGCAACCTCACGACGCTCCGCAGCAGGAGCCCGGACGCGACGATGAGCACCACCGTGAGTGCGACTTGCAGCACCACCAATCCACTCCTGATCTTCGTCGCCCGACCATGGGCCGAAGTCCGGAGGCCGCTGGTCAATGCGGCGGCAGGATTCGCCTGTGACGCGGTGAGTGCGGGTCCCACCCCGAACACGATGGCTGTGGCGAACGATGCCACGAGGGTGAACCCGAGCATCGGAGCCGAGACACCTATCTCTCCGATTCCCAGAGACTCCATTGGCATGAAGAAGAGGATCAGCCGCTGAAGCCACAGAGCCAGCACGGTGCCGACGCTGCCGGCGAGGATGGCCAGGAGCAGGCTCTCCGTCATGAATTGACGAGTCAGCCTTCCTCGCGATGCTCCCAGCGCTGCCCTTGCCGACACCTCCAGGTTGCGTGTCGAGCCACGGGCCAGCAGCAGATTCGCGACGTTGCCGCAGGCGATGAGCAGCACGAGGCCGGTGGCAGCCATCAGCAAGATCAGGTTGGGGCGGAAGCCCTCCACCAGCGCCTCGTCCAACCTCGTCAGCAGCAGTCCCTTGTTCTGATGCGATTCGGGATAGGCGTCACCGAGCTGTTGGGCAATCACGTCCACCTGCGACTGGGCCTGTTCGAGCGAGACACCGGAACGCAAACGGCCCACTATCTGCCAGCTGTGTGACGTTCTTCCCCCGGTGTCCATGTATCCGTCCCGAATGGGCAGCCAGATGTCGGCGTCGTAGCGGAACCGGTAATCCGCCGGCATAACACCCACGATGGTGGTGGGGAACCCCTCCACGGAGATGGTCCGACCCACCGCGTCGGGTGACCCTCCAAACCGGCGCTGCCAGTAGCCGTAGCTGATCAACGCCACATCGGGCGCCCCCGGCTCCCCTTCGTCGGCGGTGAACTGCCTCCCGATTTGTGGTTCGACGCCCAACGCGGGAAAGAAATCGACGGTGATCCAGTTGCCACTCACACGTTCCGGCTCGACCAGCCCGGTGATGGGAAACGACTGCAGACCGTCCCGGACAAGGGCCAGTGACTCGAAGGCGTCGCTCCGGTCCCGGAAGTCGATGTAGTCGGGATAGGAGACCGTGGAGTTGACCCTCGGGCCGAATGTCGCCCTGCCGTACACCAGGCGCTCGGGGCTCGGGTAGGGGAGGGCTTGGAACATTACCGCATCCAATACGCTGAACATGGCCACGTTGGCGCCGATGCCGACGGCAAGCGTCGCCACGGCGGCAATGGTGAACAGCGGTGATCGGATCAGCATGCGCTTCGCGTAGACGAAGTCCTGAATGGGCCCGTCGATGAACCCGGCTTTGCCTCTGTACTTGTTCTGTTTCTTGCCGACACGCTTCCGCGGCGGTCTGCCGCCGCCAATCGGGCTCAGCACGAATGATGCTCTGTGCCGCAGCGCATTCGACAGGATGTCGCCCAGCACGTCCTTGTAGAACCGGAGGGTGCCGAACGCTCCCTGGTTGTACCGCGGCTCCTGGCGCTGGCTGGACAGAAACCTCACAATGTCCGGCCCCCACTGCCGCCGGAGTGACTTTGGGTAGGCGAGCAGGAGGATTCGAAGCCCTATGTGGCCGCGGCTCTCGGATCGGCGAGGCGTCGTCATGGTGTCTGCCTCGCCTGCGTGCGTGGGATGCGCGATCGCACTAAGTCCAGATCACTCTCCAATCGCGCCACTTCCAGATCCAGCACCTCTCGGCCGAGATCCGTGATCTCGTAGAACCGCCAGCGGGAGCCCGCCTCCTGACTGGTTGCTTCCGGCGGTGGCGACTCCTCGAGGAGGCCATCACGTTCCATCCGCTGGATTCCGGCATAGAGGGTACCGGCCCCGAGCCGCACGACGCCGTTGGTGCTGGCTTCGACCTCGCGCTTGATGGCGTACCCGTGCATCGGGCCCGCAGCAATGGTTGCGAGGATATGGAAAGTCGCGGGAGTGAGCGGCAGGAAGCCTTGGGCCTCGTCGTTCTTCATCTGATTGCCTCGGTGCTGGCTGAGAACGATTATCGATCATCGATAGTCGATGGTCGATAATCATAATCAGATAGATGCGGCATTGTCAAGTTGAGCGGACAGACCTGCGCGTTTGCGACCCCCCTTCATGCCCGACCCACCGGGTCTGTCGCACTCCTTTCCTGTCGTCTCCGCAAGACATCACAGATAGTAAGAGAAAATCTCATCCTTCAATTCACTCGTCCACGTATCGAAGCCATCATTCGCGAATACTCCTCCGTTGGAAAGAAACAGATAGGTGAAACGCTCTTCCGGTACGCGAAAGACGTAGTTCAAGAAGCCGGTGGAAAATCCACCGTGACGCAAAGACTTCGAGCCACCGTGCTTTCCGACCATCCAGCCGTAGCCGAAATCATCAGCGCCGCCGGTATACCCCGTGAACGCGAGTTCCAGACTGGATTGCCGGACGATACCGTCCGTGTACAATGCCTGATCCCATTTGACGTAGTCGTTCAGGGTCGTATAGATGCCTCCGGCACCGTAGGTGTAGAGGGAATAGTCATACAACCGGTTGTGCTCGTCATACGGCTGCGCCGTATTCGCCTGATACTCTACCGACTCATCGCTCACAAAGGTCGAGGCCATTCCTAGCGGCCCAAAAATGTTCTCGTGCAGAAAGTCGGCAAAGCTCATGTCGGTGAGTCGTTCCACCGCCATAGCCAGAATGATGTATCCGGTATTGCTGTAGGACATGTTCGTCCCGGGGAGGAAATCGAGGGGAGGGTCTTGGAGCACGAGGTCCAGGGCATCCGTGTTCGTCAAACCGTCGATGTCCTGGGGGGCGTCCCCTGTGATAGCGGTGTAATTGGGTATCCCCGACTGATGTGTCAGGAGATGATGGACCGTGATATCCGACCACTCCGCCGGGAGTTCCGGGAGGATCGAACGGATCGGCGTCTCCAGGTTGAGTAGCTCACGTTCATAGAGAATGAGCACCGCCACTGCGGTGAACTGTTTCGTCAGGCTGGCAGCGGCGCTGGGTGTATCGGGACAGAAGGGGATGCCGGTCTCGATGTTCGCCATACCCCACCCCCGGGTGAAGGCGACAGCGCCGTCGTGGATGACGACGAACCCGAATCCAGATCCTGCGGAGTCCATACGCTCTGTTGCGTACGCTTCCATGCGCGCCCAGAACTCTTCTTCCTTTTCGGAAGGACCCAGCAGACAGCATCCTGGGAAGAAAGCGGAGAGTGCCAGTAGAAGAACGGCTGCCCGAAGAATGTGCCAGGGTGCTGTCGAGGCGATCTGTTTCATCGTAAGCTCCTTAAGACTTCTTCATCCGAATCGCCAGACTCGGAGCCGTGCACCGACACCCCTACATCACCCACGCGTAGCCAATCTTCACAAAGAGCGTCCTATCCGACTGTGTGAGCCCGATCTCGTGATCTCCCGCATAGTTGTCCGAATAACCCAGGTAGAAGACCGTCTGGGGATTGATCTTGCAGGAAAGGAGCAATTGGCTGAAAAGGCTCTTCGAGATCGGATCGATATCGAAGGTGTAGACGTCTGTGTTTCGGTTGTAGTGGACGTACTGCAGGATCGCACGGAGGAAAACACGCCGCGTGAAGGAGTATACCACACGAGTCTGGCTGATGTTGGCGGAATACAGTCTCCCCTCATCCACGTCCAGGCGCTCGTAAGTGTGATAGAGGCCGAGTGTCAGGTGACGGCCCAGGTTCAACTCCGCGTACGGGTCCAGCTGAATGCGGGTCCCAGGGCGGCTGTTGGCATAGTCGACGCGTTGTCCGTAGGTCCCCCTCACGACGAGGAAGAGCAAGCCAGACGGACGGATTCCCATGTCAAAGGCCATCCATGCATCATCGAACTCGGTCCCGTTGTAGTACAGCTGCCCATAGTGCCCCATCACGTTGAAGAAGGTCTGCGCAAGACCGGCATAGTTGAACCAGATGGAGGCGCCTTGGTCCAGCGTGGTTCCATCTAGGTCCCACTCGTGACCGTAGCCGGCGCTGAACCTGAGCGTGTTCCACCAGTTGTCCGGGTCACCGTTCCATGTGTGTCCCCCTCCTACTTCCCCAAACCTGTATCCTGCTTTCGGCATGAATCCGAGGTCTGAGCGGAATCCGCGGTCCACTTGGCGGTACCGAAGTTGCCAGTCGTGCGAGCGAGTTCGGTGGAAGTAGGACAGGTCGTATGCGCCACCCGTGAAGCTTCCCGCTGGCTGGTTGAAGTCCTGATGTACTGACTCGGGGTATCTGGTATGCGATCCAAGAACCTGGAAACCGATCTGGTCGGTTGAGGTGACCCTCCAGAGCCCATCAAGGCCACCCACGCGGTTGTAGTAGTCTGTCCCTTCCCTATCGGTCACCAGCGCTCCGATGTTCGACGACCGTCCCAGGTCTCGGCGGTATCGCAACACAGTGCCCAGGGTCCGTTGCCCAAGCGACGTCATGTCGGATCCCTGACTTCCGGGAAACAGGAGGTTGGTGAGGTCATCGTGGACCGTGAAGAAGCCGACTGTGTTGCCGCCCTCCTTACCTGTGAGCTTCATGCCCCAGATCGGGTCGGCTAGGGTGCGGGTATAGACGGCGCGCAACGGAGTGGCGAAGAAGCTCGCGCCCTCGAGGAAGAACGGTCGCCCTTCCGGATAGTAGAGCGCGAACTGGGTGTTGATGTCCAGCTGCGCCACATCAGCTTCGACATTGGAGAAATCTGGGTTCACGGTTGCGTTCAGGGTGACGCTGGGTCTGAAGCCCCAGCGTGCGGTGATCCCGGCCTCGAGGTCCTTCTCACGTGTCCTGAACGAGCCTGCGGGAAACCCATCACGCTCCTGCGTGACCACGCTGTAGGCAGTGGGGTCCAACTCCATGTTCCGACCGGGCGTCGCGCCCGCGAAACCGATCAGCTTTTCAGACTGGCACATGTAGCAGTTGTCGCTGCGGTCGCGCGGGAACAGTCCGATCTGGTGTTTAACGGCGCGCGGTAGGCTGCGGACCGCGTCTACTCCCCAGATCTGATCGCCCTCGCTCTTCTGGAACCGCATCGAGCTGAAGGGGATCGCCATCTCGACCACGTAGCCGTCACCAGTGATCTGTCCGTCGCAGTCCCAGATGGCATCCCAGGCGCCCCCTCCATGTGTCCCAATCTCATCGCCTTGGACGCCGAGCGCGTTGCAGATGAAGTCGAAGGTACGGCGTTCGTCGTTGAACGTGTCGAGCCTCAGCGCCACCAAGTCATCATCGTACATGCCATCCCGATCGGTGATTCGCGCTATGATCGCTGAGGGATCGGGGTCGTGGGCCCGAAACCCTGCCAGCAGGTGGGTCTCGCTGTAGGCAAGCAGCACCTCGGTTCTAACCGGCGGCGGGATATTCTCGCCGGGCTCGACCTCGTAGTTGAGGTCGAAGACGAGGGCCCGCTGCCACACATCTTCATCGAGCACTGCGTCGACGCGGATCTCGGTCTCCACTCTCGGTATTCGATGCGGGGGCTTGGAAGCGGTGCCATTCTGGGCGACAAGTGGCATCGAGAACAGTGTGAGTCCCGCAGCGAGACCGACTGCGGCGGATTGTAAGGACGCGGTTGAGCTGTGTCCCAGCATCTTGCACCTCCTGAACGAGCCTGCTCTGGAACCTCAGGGCCGCTCGCTGTCAGGCCGATGCGGGTATGTCTCTGGCGAGCACCGGTCTTGGCCCCTAGCTTTAGTGCCAGGTTAAGCCGCCGACGATACACAGCACTTACCCACGTCTTACGCCGCGCCAACATGGGTGTCGGAGTCGCTCCGGTGGCTCGAGAATGCCTATGATCACAGTGTGTTTGCTCGGCTCAGTCGACATACGTGACGCTGGCGGAAGCGAGTTAGTGACCCTGCTCCGCCAGCCGAAGCGGGTAGTCCTCCTTGCGTATCTCGCCGCTGCGGTACCGCGCGGATTCCATCGCAGAGACACTCTGATGGGCCTGTTCTGGCCCGAGTCAACTCAGGATCAAGCCCGTAACGCACTCAGTCAGGCGTTGCATGTGCTGCGAAGAGAATTGGGTGAGGGAGCGATTGTCACCCGTGGCGAGGGCGAGGTGGCCCTGAGTGAGAGTGCTATATCGGTTGACGTCTGGGCGCTCGAGACTGCAATGGCCGCGGGTGATCTCGAGAGAGTGGTGTCGTTGTATCGCGGTTCGTTGCTGAGCGGTTTCGCGATCAAGGCGAGTGCCGAGTTCGATCAGTGGCTGGATGCGGCACGGAATCGATTGGCCAGGGCATACGCCGACTCGCTCGAGCAGCTAGCTAGCGCAGCCACTGAACGAGGTGAGCGGCACGAGGCTGTGGTATGCTGGCGCCGTTCGGTGGAGCACGATCCGTACAGCACTCACGTGACCATGTGTCTCATGCGGGCGCTGGACGCGGTTGGTGATAGGGCGGGGGCGTTGGAGCAAGCTGAGTGCCACACTGAGCTGCTGCGCGCGGAGTTGGCTGCTGAGCCGTCGCCCGACGTGGTGGCCTATGCCGAGCGGTTGCGCAGGGAGCCGCTGCGGCATGTACGAGATCACTCCTCAGGAGATCGGGGGGTGGCGGCTTCCCTTTCTCTGGACCGCCTGAAGCGTGCCTTGGCAGATCGCTACACCATAGAGCGGGCAATCGGTAGTGGTGGGATGGCTATCGTGTTTCTGGCGGATGACCTGAAACACGAGCGCAAGGTTGCAGTCAAGGTGCTGCGGCCGGAGCTGGCAGCCACGTTGGGTGCGGAGCAGTTCCACCAAGAGATCAAGATTGCTGCCCAACTCACACACCCTCATATCCTCACGCTGATCGACTCCGGTGATGCCGACGGCTTTTTCTACTATGTGATGCCGTACATCGAGGGCGAATCTCTACGTGACAAGCTGGCTCACGAAGGTGAGCTAGGCATCACCGAAGCCGTCAGAATCCTGAGAGACGTAGTAGACGCGCTATCCGAAGCTCACGAGAAGGGTGTGGTCCACCGCGACATCAAGCCCGACAACGTACTGCTCACCAAGCAGCATGCATTGGTGACCGACTTCGGCGTTGCAAAGGCTGTGAGTCATGCTGCAGGCCGCCAGCAGTTGACCACCGCAGGCGTGGCACTCGGAACACCGGAGTACATGTCACCAGAACAGGCTACCGCTGATCCTCATGTTGACCACAGAGCGGACATCTATGGTGTGGGTGCTGTGGCCTACGAGTTGCTGACAGGCAGACCACCGTTCCTTGGCACGACTCCACAGATGATTCTCTCGGCTCATATGACTGACCATCCCGAGGCGGTGACCAAGTATCGGGAGTCGGTGCCTCCCGAGCTCGAGCGGTTGGTGATGAAATGTTTGGAGAAGAAAGCTGCTGACAGGTGGCAGAGTGCTGAGGAGTTGTTGCCGCACCTGGAAGCGTTGGCCAGACCGAGTCGTGGGATCACGCCTGTGCCGGTGGATCCCGTGGCAAAGCGCCGTTGGATCATGGCAGGGGCGGCCGCAGCGGTTGCGGTGATCATCGCGGTGGCAGTGGTCGTGCCACGCGGGAGTCGCGTGACGCTCGATCGTGATCGAGTCCTGGTGGCCGTGTTCGACAATCAGACAGGCGATCCGTCGCTCGATCCGCTGGGAGCGATGGCGGGCAACTGGATTACGCAGGGGCTCCAGCAGTCGAGGTTCGTGCAGGTGGTGCCTTGGCTCGAGGCTCAACAAGCGTCGCGGTATGTGGCTTCCCAAGTAGACCTAGGAAATGTGAGAAGCCCTGTCACGGCATTGGCTGAAGAGACAGGTGCTGGCACCGTGATCTCTGGCGCATACTACCGTCGAGGGGAGACGGTCCAGTATCAGGTCGAGGTGACCGATGTGACTCGGGGACGGAGCCTTGGCGCATTGGATCCCGAGATTGCGCCACTCGACTCGCCTGACGACGCCATTGAACCAATGAGGCAGCACGTGATGGGGTTGCTGGCTATTTCCTTCGACGAACGCGTCGCCGCTCACGCCAGCAGCGCGGCGCAGCCACCGTCGTTTGAGGCGTACCGCGCGTTTGACGAAGGGATGGTGCGTTACCTGCGAGGGGAAGCAGATGGATTTCGAGAGGCGTTTCCCTACTTCCATCGAGCCTTCGAACTCGATACCACCTTCGTGACCCCCCTCTTCTATGCGATTCTCGTTCACAGCAACATCGGTCAGTGGACACAGTCGGACTCACTGGTAGGCGTCGTTGCACGCTTCAGAGACCGGCTGAGTGACTACGACCAGCACTGGCTGGATTACTTGAGGGCACGAGTGGAAGGTGACAATCCGGAAGCACTCCGGGCCATTCGGCGAGCAGCGGAACTTGCACCGAGCTCCAAGGCTGTATACAACTGGGCACACCAGGCACGGCACAACAACCGTCCGCGGGAGGCCCTCGATGCATTGCTGAGCCTCGATCCTGAGCGGGGGCCGATGAGGGGGTGGAGGCCCTACTTCGAGCAGCTTGTAGGGTCTTATTCGGCTCTAGATGAGCACGAGAGCGCGCTGGAGGCGACGCAGCAGTATCGCGAGATCTACGGTGACGACCCTTCGACACTCGGATATGAAGCCGGCGCTCTCGCGGCGCTAGGGCGCGTCGAGGAGGTCAACACGCTGCTTGACGATCTAACCGCCTTGCCCGAACAGGGTCTGAACCAGGGAGAGATCATTCTGGGTATTGCGCTGGACCAGCGCCGTCTCGGGCACATCGATGCCGCGCAAACCACGGTAGACCGGGCAATACGGTGGTTCGACGCCAGGCTGCCAGAGACGAAATCAAGCGCCGCTTGGCGTTGGTCCTATGCATGGGCGCTTTATATCGCTGACCGCCGGGACGAGGCGTACAGTGTCGCGACGTCACTGTCGGAGGAGTTCCCAGAAGACCTCCAGTATCGGGGTTTTGTCGGTGTCCTCGCTGCTTGTCGGGGAGATCAGGAGGAGGCTCAGCAGATCTCCCAATGGCTTGAGTCTTTAGATAGACCGTACCTGAGGGGAAACCACACCATGTGGCGATCCCGGATTGCAGGAACACTCGGCGATGGCGAGAATGCGGTGGCACTCTTCAGACAGGCAGTTGCACAAGGGATGTCATACCCAGGGGCATGGAACTTCAGTTCGATTCCCTTCGAGCCCCTCCGCGACTACCCGCCGTGGCAGGAGTTGATCAGGCCGAAGGGGTAGTCCAGGCTGGCCCCTTCGAGTTCGAACCGTCAATCCACCCTGAGAGCCGTGGTCGGGGAGACACGGCTCGCCCGCGTGGCGGGAATGACGGCAGCCACCACGACGACCGCAAGCAGCATGCCCGACGTCACAAACAGCGTTGTCACGTCGCGCGGTTCCACGTTGTACAGCAACGAGCGCAGAATCTGCGATGCCCCGAACGCTCCAACCAAGCCGAGGATCAGGCCGAGCACTGCGGGCCGGATGCCTTGAGCAACCGTCATGCCAATGACGTCGATCCGCTTTGCGCCCAGCGCGATGCGGATTCCGATCTCGCGCGTCCTGCGGGACACCACATAGGCGACCACCCCGTAGAGGCCGACCGTTGCCAATGCGACAGCGACCACGGCAAAGATCCCCATGAACGTGAGGTAAAAGCGGGGAGACTGAAAGGCGCGGTCGAGCGTGGCCTGCAGCATCTCGACCCGCCTGACGGGAACCCCGGAGTCGAGATTGCGAACCATCTCCCGTATTGCGGGCAGAAGCTCGGGGCTCCCGGCCGCGGTGCGCACCATGACCGTCAGCATGTCCGCCCCCATCTGCGATTGGGGCAGGTAGAGTTCGGGCTCGGGCGGTCTCGTGAGGTTACGCGACCGGATGTCCGCCACCACGCCGACGATCGTCCGCGGTAGTCCGTCGCGGAATCCAAACGACACGTTCAACCCGATCTGCTTTCCGATGGGATCCTGGTCGGGGTAGTGGCGGTCGACCAGACTCTGGCTCACCAGCGCGACACGAGGTGCGCCCGGACCGTCGCTCGGCTCGATCCGCCTGCCGCGCGCCAGCGGAATCCCAAGCGTCTCCAGGTACCCGGGGGTGATCACCCGGTAGAGCGCGTCATACTCTACCCCGACGGGGGGTGGTGGCCGGTCCAGCAAGTCGACTCCTGCGAAGATGCGGTTGAGCCTCACCAGCGGGCTGCCAAAGACGGAGCCGGCGGATTCGACACCCGGGAGTGCCTCGAGTTGTTGCTCGAGAGAAGCGAAGAAGCCTGCTCGCTCCTCCAGTTCGTCGTACGACGCCGTGGGTAGTGCGAGCGCGAAGGTGAGAACGTTCTCTTCCTTGAAACCCAGGTCGACGGCGTTGAGCTCTTGCAGACTTCGCAGCAACAGGCCGGCGCCGAACAGCAACACGAGCGATAGCGCCACCTCGACGACGATGAGAGCGGACCGGGACCGCGTTTGATGCGGCTCGGCCAGACCGCTGCGTCCGCCTTGGTTCAACACGCCCGCAATGGACACTCCGGCGAGACGAAACGCCGGGGCAAACCCGAACAGGAAGGCGACACCCACCACGGTCGCCAGAGCGAACAACAACACCGAGCCGTCGATGGCGACTTCCTCGACCCGAGGAAACGTGGTGGGAGCCAACTGCAGCAGCCAAGAGAGGCCACCCTGGGCAATCACGACGCCGACGACGCCGCCGAGTGCTGCGAGGGTGAGTGATTCCAAGAAGAGCTGCTGGAGAATGCGGCCGCGACGTCCTCCAAGTGCGGAGCGGATCGCCATCTCTCCGGTGCGGGTCGACGCCCTGGCGAGCAGCAGGTTGGCGACGTTGGCGCACGAGATCAGCAAGACGATGCCCACTGCGCTGAGCAACACCAATAGGCCGGTGCGAACGTCGCCGACGACCACGTCCTCCAGCGTCACGACGTTGAAGCTCTTGTCGAGGTTGCTCTCGGGGTATTCCCCTTCGAGACGGGTTGCCAGCGCGGTGAGCCGGCGTTGTACGGCGGCGATCCCGACGCCCGGCGCCATGCGGGCGATCGCGCGGTAGAAATGACAGTCGCGGCCACAGCCGGCGACGTTGAGATAACGCGGTATCCACAGTTGCGTCCCGTTGGGAAAGTCAAACCCCGGCGGTGCGACACCGACGATCTGGAACTGCTGGGCGTTCAATTCGATGGTCGTGCCCAACACGTCAGGTGAAGATCCGAGGCGGTCCCGCCAGAACGTATGTCCAATCACCACCACGGTCGGCCCGCCGGGAACGTTTTCCTCGGGCCTGATGTCTCGACCCAACACCGGCGCTACCTGGAACACCTCAAGCAGTCCATTGGTGACGCGGACCGCCGGTATGGCTTCGGTATCGCCGATGCCGGTGAGCGCGAGTGCGCTGGGCGAGTAGCCCGCGAGAGCCACCAGCGCGTCTGTTTCCGCTGCGATGTCGTGAATGTCGGGCTGCGACATCGAGCTTCTGCTGCCGCCGCCGCGGTAGGACGCCCAGATCGTGACCAGTTCGTCAGGGTTGTTGTACGGCAACGGGCGCAGGACGACGCCGTTCACGACGCTGAAGATGGCCGTGGTGGCACCGATCCCGAGTGCGAGGGTCAGCACGGCAACGCAAGTGAACAGCGGTTGCTTCCTGGCGGTTCTGAGGGCGTGACGAATATCGGAGATGAAGTCTTCCAGCTGGCGCACGCCGCGTTCGTCGCGTACCTCCTCCTTGAATCGCTCCAGACCACCGAAATCGCGGGTGGCAATCCGCCGTGCCTCTTTCCGTGGCACCCCTGCGCGGACGTGTTTCTCGATTTCCTTGTTCAGATGAAAGCGGAGTTCCTCATCGAGTTCCCGCTCTGCGCGATCCCGTTGGAAGAGAGCGGAAAGCCGCTCTTTGAGACTGTATACCCATCCCATGATCTTGCCTCAATACGCGATCTGGATGATGCGGTTGACCGCGGCTGAGGATCGCTCCCAATCACGCAGTTCCGCTGCCAGTTGTCGGCGCCCGGCGGGGGTCAACGCGTAGTAACGCGCCCGCCGGTTGTTCTCCGTCGTCTGCCATGTCGATTTGACGAAGCCCTTGCGCTTGAGACGCTGCAGCGCCGGATAGAGCGATCCTTGGTTGACCTGGAACACATCCTGCGACATTTGGCGGATGCGGTCGGAGATGCCCCAGCCGTGCATCGGTTCCAGGGCCAGGGTTCTCAGGATCAGCATGTCGAGAGTGCCCTGGAGGAGTTCGGATTG
>JBDHHA010000078.1:0-29159 GCA_039589615.1 Gemmatimonadota bacterium | reverse complement strand
CCGCGCTTTGCTCGTGTCGATGGACTTGATGGTCGCATGGCACACGGGACTCAGGAGCAGCTTGCCGTACACCATGTTCGGCAGCACGAGGTCATCCGTGTAGATGGCTCTGCCCGTCGCCTTGGCGGGGGCGTCGGGTTTCGCAAGGCGCTTCCCGACGACGGCGAGGTCGGCGGCGGAGGCCTGAGACGCGAATTCCAGCGTTGGGGGTTCTTTGCCCTGAAGGAAGAGAGCGGCGGACCCGGTGCAACGACAGAGATTCCCGCTGAGCGCCGACTTGATCTCGTCGTCACTCGGCTCGGAATTGGCGTCGAGCAGGGCTTTCGTGCGGACGATCATCCCCGGGGTGCAGAACCCGCATTGGATGGCGCCCGACTCCACGAAGGCCTGCTGGATGGGATGCAGACCCTCGCCGTTCGTCATTCCCTCGACGGTGGTGACCTGCTTGCCGTCGGCTTCCAGGGCCAGCGCCAGGCACGAGTTGACGACCTTGCCGTCGAGCAGCACCGTGCACGCGCCGCAGTCGCCCAGTTCGCAACCCCGCTTCGTGCCGGTCAGATGCAGCTCGTCCCGAAGTACGTCGAGGAGTGTCGCGCCGGGCTGCACCGCCACTTCGTGTGCCCTGCCGTTGACCGTGATCTCGATGATCTGTTTCATCTTCTTACTCGTGAACGCGGCGAAGGGCCGCGGTGAGTGCGCGTTGAGCGAGGGTCGCGATGATGTCCCGGCGGAACTCGGCGGTTCCCCTGATGTCGTCAATGGGTGCGGCGTCGTCCGCCGCCGCTTTCCCAATCTGCTCTAGAAGCGAGGGTTCGTCCGCAATCGCCGAGGTCGGCCGGCCCCGCACCAGCTCGGCGGCGCGCACCGAGACTGTCGGGGTGGGAGCGACGGCGCCCATGACGAAGCACGCCTCGGTGCAATGCCCGTCGGCAACCCGGACCATGGCGGCGACGGACGCGACCGAAATGTTGGACGCGCCTCGCAGCCCGAACTTCTCGAAGGCTGCTCCCGTCCCCGGGGGAGGGACGGGAACGATGATCTTCGTGAGTATCTCGCTCTTCGCTAGTGCCGTCTGCCGATGATCGACGAAGAACTCCGCGAGGGGCAGGGTCCGTCGCCCGTCCCGCCCCACGATCTCGATGCCCGCACCGAGAGCGATGAGAATCGGAGCCGTGTCGGCGCACGATGCCGCGGTGCAGAGGTTGCCGCCCACGGTGGCGGTGTTGCGTATCTGCTCCGTGCCGATCGTCCGCGCCGCCTCTCCAACGGCGGCGCAGAGCTGTTGAATGAGGGGAGAGTGGACGAGCTGGTTGTGGGTGACGCCGGCGCCGATGAACAAACAACCATTCTGCACTTCGATGGTGGCCAGATCGGCAATCCGCGTCAGGGAGATGACGTCGGGATGGAACCGTTTCCCCTGTTTCAGCTCGACGAGGAGGTCGGTGCCACCGGCGAGGAGGACGCCGTCCGGCTTCGTGTCCAAAAGAAGAAGGGCTTCGTCGAGTGTCGCGGGACGGTGGTAATGGAAGTCGGCGATGTGCATGGAGACTCTCACGTGCGAGGGACTGCACAGTATTTTCCGCAAGATACCGGGGCGGGTGGCCACCTGGCAGGCACAACGTCAGATTATGTAGAAACCTATATGGACCGAGGTGTCACGTATGCCGAACAAGATCTGCTCTCTTGCCGTCACCGGGTACGTCGTGGCGTCGGGTGTCCTTCCCGGGCCGTGCGGCGTGGCCAATGCCGCCGCGCAGGCGACGGATGCGGCAACACGCATGCGGGCGTGGGAGCAGCACGTCCGGTTGGAGGGCGAGTCACCGTTCGCGGGTTTCCAGTGGCGCGCCGTGGGGCCGAAACAAGCGGGGGCGCGAGTGGAGGCGATCGCCGTTCCGCCAGGCAATCACGGGACGATCTACGTGGGGGTGGGGTCGGGCAACCTCTGGAAGACGGAGAACAACGGCCTCACCTGGCGCCCCATCTTCGAGAAGCAGTCCACGTTCACCATCGGGGACGTGGCGGTCTCGGCGTCAAACACCAACATCGTGTGGGTCGGTACGGGCGAGACCCAGCCGCGGCACAGCGGCTACTCCTACGCCGGCACCGGCGTCTTCAAGTCGATGGACGCGGGGAATACATGGCGGCACATGGGCCTCACGGACACCCACCACATTGGCAAAGTCCTGGTGCATCCCGGCAACGCCGACGTGGTCTACGTGGCGGCGTTGGGCCACTTCTGGTCCCGCAACGAACAGCGGGGTGTGTTCCGAACGACGGACGGCGGCGAGTCGTGGTCGAAGGTCTTGTCCATCAGTGACCGCACGGGAGCCGTGGATATCACGATGGATCCGTCGGATCCCCAGGTGCTCTACGCCGCAGCGTGGCAGGCGGTGAGCGGCACCTCCAACGAGAGCGGGGAAGAGAGCGGGATCTATCGCTCCACCGACGGTGGCGACACCTGGAGCCGGTTGACCACCGGGCTGCCCGGGGGAGCCCTCGGCCGGATCAACCTGGACGTGGCGCCGAGCAATCCGAATGTCGTCTACGCGTTTGTCGACAACTGGGCGCCGTTTACCGGAGAGCAGCCGGAAGGACGGCGGCGGGAGATCGTGGGGGGCGAGGTGTATCGCTCCGACGACAAGGGCGACACGTGGCGCAAAGCCAACGACGATGATCTGTATGCGGTCTTCACCGTGTACGGATGGAAATTCATGGACGTTCGCGTGTCCCCCGACGACGAAGACGAGATCTTCATCCTGGGCAACCGCGGATTCCACTCCATCGACGGCGGACGAACGTACGAGCGTATCGGCGAGCAGATCATCCGCCTGCACGACACTCGCGGGCTCATCATGCATCTGGATCACCACGAGATCTGGATCGATCCGACGAATCCCGATCGCGTCCTGCTGGGCAACGACGGGGGGCTCTTCCAGTCGTATGATCGCGGAAAGAGCTGGCTCCACATCAACAACATTCCCGCGGCGGAATTCTACTCCGTGTCCACCGACATGTCGGTGCCGTACCGCATCTTCGGCGGCACGCAGGACAACGCAGCGCTCTACGGTCCGAGTAACGTCATCATCCGGGATGCCACGGACGACCCATGGGAGAATGTGTATCTGGACCAGTGGACGGGAGGCGACTCCTTCGACACGTACTTAGATCCCACCGACAGCACCATCGTGTACTACGAGCACCAACACGCCGGGATGCGGCGCATGAACATCACCGGCGATTCGGTGCTCACCAGCGGGCCGGATTCGAGGAGCATTCGGCCGCGCGCCCCGGAGGGGGAGGACCCATGGCGATTTGGCTGGTACACGCCGTTCGTCATCTCCCACTACGATCCCCGCACCCTCTACGCGGGCGGCAATCACGTCTTCAAATCGCCGAACCGCGGTGACGACTGGGTGCCCATCAGTCCGGACCTCTCGGACGCGGGCGGCGGCCCACGGGCGGCTGTGCCGTTCGGGACGATCACCATGATCTCCGAGTCCCGTTTGCAGCACGGGCTGATCTACGCCGGGACCGAGGGCGGCAGCGTGTGGCGGACGCGAGATGAGGGCGTCCTGTGGGAGCAGGTGAGTGGGGGCCTTCCCGGAAAGTGGGTGAGCCGCGTCGTGGCTTCGCAACACGAGTTGGGAGCCGTCTACGTGTCGCAGACCGGTTTCCGGGAGGACGACTTCCGATCCTATCTCTTCATGTCACGGGATTTTGGTGAAACGTGGACGTCCATTACCTCTAACCTTCCGGGAGAATCCATCAACGTGATCCGGGAAGATCCCCGCGATGCCAACACGCTCTACGCGGGCACCGACCTGGGTGTCTACGTCTCCCTCGACAGGGGCGGCACGTGGCACTCCCTCTGCGCCAACCTGCCCACGACGCCGGTGCACGATTTGGTGATCCATTCGCGGGATGACGAAATCGTCATCGGCACGCACGGGCGGAGCGTATTTGTCGCGGGTCTGGCGCCGGTGCGAGCACGACGCTGACGGTTACCCGCGCACCGCCCACCGCATGATGCTGGAGAACTTAGGCGGGGTCCCCTGCATCAGTAGGCCGACCCGGAAGATCCTGCCGCCGATCCACACGAACAACGCCGTCACCAGCGCCACACCCGCCAAACCCACCCACGGCTGCCACACCGGGACGCCGGCTTCCGTACTCTGCCGCAGCAGCATCAAGAACGGCGTGAAGAGCGGGAACAACGACAGCCCGGTGGAAAACGCGCTTTGAGGCTGCAACAGCACCGGCATCATGACGAACATGGGGATCATGATCGGCACCATGGCCGGGAACGCCAAGGACTGCGCTTCTGAGGCGTCGTTACAGGCGGACCCGAGTGCGGCCTGGAGTGCACCAATCATGAACACCGCCGCCACCACGTACACGAAGAACCACGGGAGCACGGCGAACGGTACGTACTGCGCCATCTCGAGGCGGTTGATCACCGCGAGGCCGATGACTACGTAGGCGGCGGCGGCCGTGAGGGAGATGCTCACGCACCCGATCAGTTTGCCCATCATGAAATCGAAGGGTCTGACCGATCCCAGCATCACTTCGGCGATGCGTTGGGATTTCTCCTCCATGACGGAGTTGAGCAGCGGCGCTGCGCCCATCATGACCATGAGAAACATGAGCATCATGAGCACGATGGGTGGCAGGAGCACCGTGGCTTCGTTGCTTCGCCGGGCGTCGGAGATTTGTCCCGTTTCTGGATCGACGGAGACGAGGCTGAGCGGCTCCGGAGACAGATAGTCGAACAGGTCGGCGACCGTCGTCAGATCGACCTCGGCCTCGGCGAGTCGCAACTGCCGCAGCGCGTCGTTGATCGGCCGGCCGATCCAACTGCGCACGTCATCGATGGCGGCATTGTCTCCGTAGTACGAGACGCGTGCAGCAGCAGGATCCACACGGGGGTGGAGGGCGCCCGCTCCGATCTCGACGAACGCGTGTATTTCTCGACTCCGAACGCGGTTCGACAGCGCGAGCCGCTGGGGGTTGGCGTCACCTTCGATTGGCGACACCAGCTCGATGACATACCGGGGTCGGATCTTCTCGCCGGTCTCCTCGTCGAGGACCGCCGTCGCATTGCGTCCCTCGGCGGCATCGACCAGCATGTCCCCCACCAGGCCCGTGCGGTCAACCACGGCAATCGTCTTGTCCTGGGTGTCCACCCGATTCTCGAAGATGGCGAACGCAATGCCGCCGCCACCCATCACCACCGGCGCCAGCACCAGTCCGATGATGAACCCCTTGGTGCGGACGGTGGCCTTGTACTCGCGAAGAGCGACCTTGAGGCTCTTAGGCATCGTGCACCTCCTCGGCCTCGGGGCCCGCGATGCGGACGAAGATGTCGTGGAGCGAGGGTTTGGCCAGCTCGAAGCTCGTCACCCGAGTGCGGGAGATGATCTCCGCGAGTATCTCGTGGGGATCGCACTGTCCGGCGACACGCAACTCCTGGAGTTGTCCGAAATCGGTGACTTTCTCCACGCCGCGGATTCCCTGGAGCGCCGCCGCGCCGTTTTCGGTTCGGACGCGTATGGTGTCGCTGCCGTACTGGTCCTGAATCGACGCCAGGGTGCCGTCCAACACCTTCTTGCCTTTGAAGATCATGAAGATGAAATCGCACATCCTCTCGGCGACGCCCATGTCGTGGGTGCTCAGGATGACGGTGGTGCCGTTGGCTCGCAGGTTCAGCACCTCCTCACGGATGACATCGACGTTGACCGGATCCAACCCGGTGAAGGGCTCGTCGAGGATCACCAGCTCGGGCTGTGACACCACGGTGGCGATGAACTGGGCCTTTTGCGTCATGCCCTTGGAGAGCGTGTCGATCTTCTTGTTGGCCCAGTCGCCGAGGTCGAGTCGCTCGAGCCAGCGGTCGACTTCCCGGGGGATGTTCCGTCCGTTCTTGAGGTCTCCGTAGAACTCCAGAATCTCCCGCACCTTCATCTTCTTGTAGAGTCCCCGCTCTTCGGGCATGTAGCCAATGCGGTCGGTGCACGTGCCCACGAGACGCTCGTCGAACACCCTGATCGTTCCCGTGTCCGGATAGAGGATGTTCATGATCATGCGCATCGTGGTCGTCTTGCCGGATCCGTTGGGCCCGATGAATCCGTACACGCTGCCTTGGGGGACCTGGAGGGACAGATGGTTGACGGCGACCTGTTGCCCAAAGGCCTTCGTGATGTCTTGGATCTCGACAGTGTTCATGAGCATTTCTTCATGTTTGTCGTTCTCAAATGCAACGGAGTGTCGGCAAATCTATGTCCTGCCATTCGTGGTGCCCTCAGGCGGTCACCTCAGCGGTGGTTTTCGGTGAATGAGCGGCCCCCAAACCTCGCGGCCACCGCTCCTAGAAGACATCTTTCAAGTGCCCTTGGGGTATGACGCCACAGGTGTTGATCTGGAGGTATGCTATGGCGATCATCACGATCTTTCGGGGAACCCAACGGGGTGGCAAGGACCTGGCAGAATCCCTCGCCGAGAGTCTCGGTTACCGCCTACTGTGCCGAGAGGAACTGATCACCACCGCCGCGCAAGAGTATGGGGCGTCGGAGGAACTGGTGGAATCGGCCCTGCAGCAACGGCCGGGTTTCCTCGAAGGCCGCGGTCTCAAAAAGCTTCACTACATCCACTGTGTACGGGCTGTCCTGGCGAGGGCCGTCCAGGGTGACAACGTGGTGTACCACGGACAGGCGGGACACCTGTTGCTCAAGGGGATCGCTCACCACCTGAGGCTCAAGGTCATCGCCGACACGGAGTATCGGATCCAGGAGACATTGCGCGGTGGGACGCTCACGCGCGACGAGGCGGCCTATCGCATTGAAGAGTCGGATCGCCGCCGGGCCGAGTGGATGGAGTGGCTCCATGGTGTCGGGACGGATGATCCCGTGGCGTACGACCTCACGATCAATCTCGAGCACCTTTCCATCCCGGATGCCTGCGCGATCATCGCGCAGACGGTCCAACGCGGGTTTCAGACGACGCCGGAGTCCCAAAGAGCCGTGGCCGATCTGGTCATTGCCAGCCAGATCCGGGCCAAGATCGGTCTCGACCGAGATATCTCGGACGAGAAGATCGAGGTGGAGGTCCAGGACGGTGTCGTGACGATCAACGCCAACGTGCGGTCGCTGGGAGATACGGACGGTGTGAGGGATGCGGTTCGGCAGGTACCCGGCGTCAAGGACGTGCGATCCAAGATCGGAACGCGCTGGTAGCACCTCGCGGACCGCGGCACTCGAAGGCACCTTTGTCCTGGTAATGCTCCCATTTTCAGCGCGCCAGAAATCAAGAGAGCCAGGGCCATGCGATCCGACGCCACAACAGTCGACCAATACCTTTCCGAGTTGCCCGACGATCGACGGGCGGACATCGAACGCGTCCGGCAGGTCGTACTCGACAACCTCCCCGACGGGTTCGAAGAGGCCATGAACTGGGGGATGATCACCTACCAGGTGCCCCTGGAGACGTACCCCGACACGTACAACAAGCAGCCCCTCATGTACGCGGCCCTCGCGTCACAGAAGAACTACATGGCCGTGTATCTGATGGGCATCTACTCGGCTGAGGGGAGACGCGACAGGTTCGAGGCAGCGTACAAGGCCACGGGAAAACGCTTCGACGTGGGCAAGTCGTGCGTGCGCTTCCGGAAGTTGGACGATCTTCCCCTGGAGCTCATCGGCGAAACCATCGCGTCCATGAGTGTGGATGACGTGATAGCCGCGCTGGAGCAAGCGCGGCAGTAAACGAAGAAGTAAGGACTAGTAGTCCGCGAAGTGCATGTGGGCAATCCGGTAGCGATCACCGGACCACACGTACACCGCCGTCATGGGACCGCGCTGTAGGCTGTCGGCGGGTGCGCTGCGGTCGCCGAAGAACCATGTCGCCGTCACCACCGCCGTCGGGCCAAACGCGCTGGCGTGGGCGTCGCTCACCCAGAGTTCCTGTGTGGGTTCGCTTCCGCCCTCCACGAACCCCATCCCCGCGTGGTGAGCGAGGAGGGTGTCGGGCCCCACGAGGACGCCCTCCCGTTCCGATGAGAGATAGGTGACGCCGCCGTCCATCACGAAGAGTTCTTGGACGGTGTTCAGGTCGTAGGTGTTCCACATCGCGACCCACTGACCCAACTCGGCGTCCACGTCGAAGGGCGGCGGTTCGTCGTCGGCCGGTTGGCAGGCGGTGAGTAGTGCGGCGGCGCAGAGCAGTAGACGAGCGCTCACTCGTCTGGCATCCCTGAGCGGGGGGGCACGGCACTCAGCGCGAGGAGGCGGGGGACCTCCCCTTGTTCCACCGGCGGCGAGAAGAAATTGCCCTGCGCAAACTCGCACTTGAATCTCTTGAGCACTTCCAACTGCTCCGCCGTTTCCACTCCCTCGGCGACCACGGGCATTCCGAGGCTGTGGGCCAGACTCGTGATGGTCTTGACGATTTCGCCGCTCTCGGGACGATCGCCGAGGCTGGCGACAAACGAGCGATCGATCTTCAGCGTGTCGATGGGGAACCGTTGCAGGTAGCTCAAGGAGGAGTAGCCGGTGCCGAAATCGTCCACGTGGAGCTGCAAATGGAGAGCTCTGAGCGTCGAGAGTCTGTCCAACACGGGCTCCACGTCCGCCATGATCGCGGTTTCCGTCAATTCCAGCCTCAAACACTGACCGTTCACTCCAGTTTCTTCCATCACTTCACGGATGCGCTCGACCCCTCCGCCCTCGAGCAACTGCCGCGCTGTGAAGTTGATGTTCAGAGTCAACGCCGATTGACCAGGAATGGTGTCACGCCACTTCCGAAGTTGCTCGCACCCCTCGTGGAACGCCCACCATCCGACGGGAATGATCAAACCGGTTTCTTCGAGCACGTCGAGAAAGTCGACCGGCAACAGCAAGCCCCGATCAGGGTGTTGCCAGCGTAACAGGGCCTCGAATCCCTCGATGGTGCCGGAAGGGAGGGACACGATGGGCTGGTAGAACACCCGAAACTCCCTCTGATCGAGTGCGCGCTGGAGATCCGTCTCGAGTTGCAGTCGTGCAACCGCTCTCCGATGCATCCCTGGATCGAACACCTGCGGGTGGCCCACCTCGAGAGACTTGGCACGATCGAGTGCGATCCCGGCGTCGCGTAGAATCTCCTCCGGTCGCTTGTAGCCCGTAGCGCTGAGGGCGATACCGATTGTCAGGGAGACGGAGATCTGCTCACCGCTCACGCTGAAGGGTTCCTGTATCTGTTGGTGGATGCGGTTGGCCACTCGCGTTGCGCCGCTGACGTCTTCGATGTCATCCAAGAGCACCGCAAACTCGTCGGCGCTCAGGCGCACGAACGTATCGGCCGGCCGGATGAAGGGCTGGAGCCGCTGCACCACGTCACGCAAGAGCTGGTCGCCAGCGTCGTGGCCCAGGCTCTCATTGATGATTCGGAATCGGTTGAGGTTGAACAGCACGAGGGCGAACGAAAAACTTTCGTGCCGCTCTGCACGCCCGATGGACTGTTCCAGGAGATGCAGTAGCAGTGCGCGGTTGGCCAACCCCGTGAGCGGATCGTGGAATGCGTCGTCGATCAGTCGCCGCTCGATGGCCTTGCGGTTCGTGATGTCGGTGATCGATCCCGCCATGCGGAAGGTCTTCCCGGTCCCGTCCCGGACCGCGAGTCCGCGTATCATGATCCAACGGTACTCACCGTCTTTGTGGCGCAGCTGGCATTCGATTTCCAGGTGCGGTGTCTTCCCCGCAATGTGGTTGTCGACCTCCTGCTGCACGCGGTCGAGGTCGTCCGGGTGCACGCGATCGAACCACTCACGAGGGCTACTGCCGATTTCGTCTTCACGATGCCCGAGGATGAACCCCCAGCGAGGTGTGTAGTAGACATAGTCGTCGGCCAGGTCCCAGTCCCACAATCCGTCGTTGGCACTGGCTGCCGCGAGGAGGTAACCGCTCTGGATGTCGTCGGTCGTGCTTTCCTCATGCTTGCGGGCCGTGATGTCTTCGCACGTGGTGACGATGGAGTACATGCCATCGTCGCCCTTGATGAGGTCGGATTTCAGGTGAACCGGGAAGGTCGATCCATCGCTCCGAACATTGACGCTCTCCCGCTGCCAGCTCCCCAACTGGCCCAACTGCTCCAGGGTCAGCGGCTTCCGCCGGTCCGAAGACGCGAAGACCCCGACGTCCTTGCCAATGAGATCCGCCACCTCATATCCGTGCATAGCCGCTTCGGTGGGATTGGTGTACTGAATTACTCCGTGTTGGTCGGCGATGGTGACGCCGAGTTGCATGGTGTCGAGAGCGGTTTCGAGCCAGTGGACCGTGGCGTCTAGTTCACTGCGGCGCTCCAGCAGGAGGTCCAGTGCGGTCACGCGTTTTCGGAGTTCCTCGAGCTCCTCGATGAGCTGCTGCTTTGTCTTCTGTTGATCCGCCATGGTCTCCCGACGTGGTGGGCGATCTCGATCAGGGACCGCGAAGGAGAGCTTTTTGGAAAGTAAACCTGTCCAACTTCAAAGTATGAAGATCAGTGAAGAACATCCAGGTCAGCAGCCGGTGACCCTTTCAGTTTATGGCTATTTGGCTATATTGCCAAGTATCGATGGAGGCCCTCGATGAACCAGAAGACCCGATCTCGCTACGAAGCCCGGGCTCAAATCATGAAGGCGTTGGCACACCCAACCCGCCTCTTCATCGTCGATCAGCTCGCCCAGGGTGAGCGCTGTGTTTGCGAGCTGACGAAGATGATAGACGCGGATGTCTCGACGGTCTCGAGGCACCTCTCGGTTCTCAAGGCCGCGGGCATTGTTGCGGACGAGAAGCGAGGCGTTCAGGTGTACTACTCGTTGCTCGTTCCCTGCGTGCTCAACTGGTACTCCTGTGTCGAGGGCGTACTCAAGGCGTCGGCCAAACGGCACGTCGCGATTGCCCATTAGCGGATTCAGCTTTGGTCTAATTATTGGCTGTTAGGCCAAATAACCATACAAATATGTCTTGGAAGAGTGAGTGGAACGCTGCTGTCCTCCTGATCGGGGGATTCCTCCTGAGTTTCTATCTGCCGGTCGAAGCGATGGCCACGGCGCTGCCGTTGCCCGGTCCGGTGTGGGAGTCGCTCCTGCTGGTTCGCTGGTACGCCCGGGAACACGTGCTGCTCTGTCTCGTTCCGGCCTTCTTCATAGCCGGGGCGATCGGGGTGTTCCTGCGCCAAGGCGCCGTCATGAAGTACCTCGGGGCGGGGGCAAACAAAGTGCTTGCCTACGGTGTGGCGTCGGTGTCAGGCAGCATCCTGGCAGTTTGCTCATGCACCATCCTCCCCCTGTTCGCGGGGATCTACAAGAGGGGGGCGGGGCTCGGTCCGGCTTCTGCGTTCCTCTACGCCGGTCCCGCAATAAACGTTCTGGCGATCATCCTGACCGCCCGGGTGCTCGGCGTGGAGCTCGGTGTGGCACGAGCTGTTGGGGCCGTGTCGTTCGCCGTGGTGGTTGGCGTCGTGATGCACCTCATCTTTCGAGAAGAGGAACTGGCCAAGGCGGAGGTTCAGGGAGGATTGCCGGAGGAACCGGTGGGGAGGCCGTTGTGGCAGACCGGCGTGTTCTTCGCCTCGATGATCGCCATTCTGGTGTTCGCCAACTGGGGCGCTCCGGCCGAGTCGGTGGGTGTGTGGCACACCATCTACGCCGCGAAGTGGTGGTTCACCGGCCTCGCTGCCATGGTACTCGCGCTGGTGCTGGTGGCGTGGTACGGCTCGCCCTCACTCACCACCAGCGGCAACGCCGAGACGCGGGAGTGGTTTTTCTCGTCGTGGACTTTTGCCAGGCAAATTCTGCCCCTCCTGCTTCTCGGTGTGGTGGTAGCGGGATTGCTGTTGGGGCGGCCCGGCGAGGAAGGGATCGTTCCATCGGCGTGGATCAGTTCAGCGGTGGGCGGCAATTCTCTGTCCGCCAACCTGTTCGCGTCGGTGGCGGGGGCGCTCATGTACTTCGCCACGCTCACCGAGGTGCCGATTCTCGAGGGGCTCTTGGGCGCGGGGATGGGCAAGGGGCCGGCCTTAGCGTTGTTGCTCGCCGGCCCGGCGCTCTCGCTCCCGAACATGCTCGTGATCCGGAGTGTGCTGGGGACGAAGAAGACGCTGGTCTTCGTCTTTCTGACGATCGCCATGGCCACGATCAGCGGGCTGATCTACGGCACGCTGTGGCGTTGATGGCGTGAATCATATACTGGTGGAGGTAGCGTGATGAAGGTGGACGTGTACGGTCCCGGTTGCGGGAAATGTAGGAGACTCGAGCAGCAGACGAGGGAGGCGCTGGCCAACATCGGGTGCGCCGCTGAAGTCACCAAAGTGGAGGATGTGGCAGCCATGTCCGACGCGGGAGTGATGCGGACACCGGCGCTGGCGATTGACGGGCACATCGTGCTCCAAGGACGCGTGCCCGGGGTTACCGAGTTGGAGTACATCATTGGGAAGGCAGCGGCTGCTTCCTGACCTGAGTATCTCAATGAAGACAGCCTCATGCTGGTTGATCCCCTAGCCGCCATGAGCAGGCCCATGATATTTTGGCCTGTGCGGCCGTGTCGGAGGCATCCATGCTGCGTCAGTTGATCAAGATTTTTCGTTCCGGGGAGCCACTCGAGGCCATGGGCTCCGATTTCGCCAAGATGTTCCAGATCACCTATAAGACCACGCTGAAGGCCGGCGAGGTCTATTTCGGCGAAGAGGTGGCACCGGACGACCGAACGTGGATCTACAAACAAGACGTCAAGGTCAACAAGCTAGAGCGGAAGATACGCAAGCGAGTGATCGTTCATCTTGCTACGGCGGACAACTCGCTCCATTTGCCCTACTGTTTGCTCCTGATGAGTCTGGTCAAAGATGTGGAGCGGCTTGGAGACTACGCAAAGAACTTGTCGGAGGTGGTGGATTACCACACTGAGCCCCTGCCCGCCGATGAGCTCGTCGCGGAACTCCGGGAGATCCGCTCCTGTGTGGAGACGGCGTTTGGGTCGACAGCTGAGGTCTTTGAAAGATCCGACGTGGCGCGAGCCGCCGAGCTCATACATGAAGGCCAGGATATGACGCGCCGGTGTGATCAACTGTGCGAGAACATCGCCGCCAGCGACCACGGCGCCGGTGTGACGACGGCCCTCATCTTGGGGGCACGATTCTACAAGCGTATAGCAAAACACGTTCTCAATGTGCTCTCGAGCGTGGTAATGCCCCTCCACAAGTTGGATTACTACGACGAGGACGCGATTCCACCCGAGCTGCGCACCCACGCCTGAGAGGGGGCTGTCTTGGTTCGATTGTTGCCGCGTGAAGAGGAGTTCTTTGACCTCTTTGCGGAAGTGGCGTCACGCGCGCATGAGGCCGCCGGCCACTTGCTCGAGCTGTTCACCGGCGAACCCGAGCGTGTAGCATATTGCGCGGACGCCATCAAACGCCTCGAGCATGAGGCCGATCAGGTCACTCATGAAGTCGTGAACCGCCTCGACCGGACCTTCATTACGCCGATTGACCGAGAGGACATCCACCTGCTGGCGAGCGATCTCGACGACGTGATCGATCGTATTGATGCGATTGCGCGGCGCGCACATGTCTTGAAGGTTGGTGCACCCCCGGTTGGCGTGAAGGAGCTGTGCGAGATCATCCACCGCGTCACGGCCGAGGTGTTGGAGGGCGTCAAGCGTCTGCGTAAGAACAAGGACGTCATGCAACACTGCATCGAAGCCAAGCGCCTCGAGGAGGAAGGGGATTCGATATTCCTGGAATCGCTGGGCCGGCTGTTCGATGAAGAGACGGATCCCATCCGGCTCATCAAGTGGAAGGAGATACTCGACAGCCTGGAGCAGACCATCGACGAAGCCGAGGACGTTGCCAACGACATCGAGTCCATCTCGATCAAACATGCATGATGGTTGACACCATCTGGTTCGTCTTGGCGATCGTCCTGATCGCCTTCTTGTTTGATTTCATCAACGGCTTCCACGACGCGGCCAACGCGATCGCTACCGTGGTCTCCACTCGTGTTCTTTCCCCGACAACTGCCGTCGCGTGGGCGGCTTTCTTCAACTTCGCAGCCATCTTCGTGTTTGGCACGGCCGTTGCGAAGACGATCGGTGCAGGGCTGATCGACATTTCGATCGTGGACCCGGTGGTCATCCTCGCGGCCTTGCTGGGCGCGATCGCCTGGGATCTCATCACCTGGTACTATGCGTTTCCGTCGAGTTCATCCCATGCGCTGATCGGGGCCTACGGCGGCGCAGCGGTGGCGAAGGCGGGAGTCGGAGCGCTCCTGTTGGGAGGGTGGGTCAAGCCAATTCTTTTCATCTTTCTGGCTCCGATCATCGGCATGATCTTGGGGATGTCCCTCATGGTGGCGACGGCATGGGCGTTTCGGCGAGCGCGGCCCCGGTCGGTGGACAAGTACTTCCGGCGACTGCAGCTGGCCTCGGCCGCGGCGTACAGCCTGAGTCACGGCACAAACGATGCCCAGAAGACCATGGGCATCGTCGTGGGGCTTCTGGTGTCGTCACAGGCGCTCTTTGAGGATTTTCCCATCGAGGCATTCCATCTAACGACGGTCAACCAAATTCCGTGGTGGGTGATCATCTGTGCCCACTTGGCCATCGCTGGGGGGACGGCGGCGGGGGGATGGCGCATCGTCAAGACCATGGGATCCCGTCTCACGCGGCTGAAACCGGTGCACGGCTTCTGCGCCGAGACGGGTGGAGCGATGTCGATCTTCGTTGCCTCGTTCCTGGGAATACCCGTCAGCACCACACATACCATCACCGGCTCGATCGTGGGCGTCGGCGCGGTGCAGCGGCTATCTGCTGTGCGGTGGGGGTTGGCGGGGCAGATCGTGTGGGCCTGGGTGTTGACCATTCCGGCGTCCGCCGGGATCGCGGGGATTTGCTACCTGGTCTTGCATGTGGTACTCTGACTCTCCGCAGTTGGGGTGGGATCTCGGGTTTTGGCTGTCGGAGATCACGGACTGCCCCACCTGCGGGCGCGTTCTCCAGTTCTCGAGGCTGTGGAGACTGAAGAGCAGGAGGTGTGACCATGCCCCCGACCGTTGAGTTGATCTACTTCGACGGATGTCCTCACGTCGAGCCGGCCCGTGTGAACCTGCGCGAGGCCCTTGCGACGCTCGATCTGGCGACGGATTGGCAGGAATGGGAGCAGGGAGACCCGGCATCCCCGCCCCACGCGAAGCAATACGGATCGCCCACCGTCCTGGTGAACGGCCGCGACGTAACCGGGGTTGGGGCGGGAGTTGGCGCTCTGGCCTGCCGGGCCGACGGGGCGCCCTCCATGGATACCATCAGAAACGCGCTCGAGGGGGCATTGTGATAGACCTCCAACAGATCTTCGCGCCCCTCGAATCGTTGGACCTCGAACTCACAAAGAGCCAGCAGGTTGTCGCCCTCGGCCTCTACCGCGAGCTGGCCAAAGGCGCGCCGGTCCACCGCGAGCAAATCGCGTCGGTGTTGAACATTCCCATTGGCGACGTGGTTGCAGCACTCGACAGCACCACGCTCAGCTGCTTGACGGTTCACGACGACCAGAATCGGATCGTGGGATTCGGTGGGCTGGCTGTCCCGCAAATGGCGCACAAGTTGATCGTGGGTGGTCAGGAGCTCTACACCTGGTGCGCCTGGGATGCCCTCTTCATTCCGGAACTGCTCGGCGCTACGGCTCAGGTCGAGTCGACGTGCCCCGAAACGAAATCACCGGTGCGTCTGGAGGTCGCGCCAGATGGAATCAAGAAGGTGGAGCCCGTCGGGACGGTCGTGTCGTTCTTGGTACCGGATGAATTGCGCATCGAGCAGACGGCCGCGGAAACCATGAAGACCTTCTGTCACCGGGTGCACTTCTTGGCATCGCCGGAGGCGGGCGAGGCGTGGACCAATCGCGACCCCGGGACGTTTGTGTTGTCGCTGGAGGATGCGTTCGCCTTGGCGCAGATGTTGAACGCGTGCCGTTTCGGGTCGGTGTTGCAGCGGACGACCACGTAACCACCTTCTACTTCCCCTTCGCGATCTGCCTCAGAGCCTTCCGCTCGGCCTTCAACCGGAGGCGGGCTTCGCGGGCGGTCTCCCCGGGTAATCGCACGAGGACTTCCGCGGCACCCATGATGGCCACCCCGGTCACCCGGATGACCGGCGCCTCCGGGTCCGTGGTAGAGGCCCCCAGTTGCTCATGATCGAAGCCGCCCATGATACCGATTCCCGAGCAATCCACCTGAAGGTCCGGGGGAACGATAATCTCGACGGCGCCCATGATCGCGAGGACCCGGACTTCGGTGACTCCGGGTGCAAGCTGCGCGTCTCGGAAGTCGAGCTCGCAGGATCCCATCACCCCCACGGCCCAGTTCTTCCTCGCGGGAATCCAGGCGCCGGAGCGCTTTCCTCCGGCCATGATTCCGACAACCATCGCATGGTCGGGAATCCGGTCGGCCGGGAGAACAGGGCGCGGGACCGCCGCCTCGCGCTTCACAGGGACGGCTGCGGTGGGTAGGTCGGCCAGGAGGAGGCGCAGCTGCTCCGGTGTCTCCGCCCGAAGAACCAGCTCGACTCGTCTCTCGAATTCCTCCACCTCCATCTCGTCCTGGGCGAAGGATTGGCGGAGAACGTCGATCGTGTTCTCTCGCGCGTCCGGCCCAAGAGGAGGAGCCGGCGGCTTGTTCTCGTTCGCGTTGGCCTCGGTCACGGATTAATCCCCGTTCAGTCGCCGTCGAAGCGCCAAATCCAGCAAGGTTTCGCCGCCTAATATGAGCGGCCCCATCTGTATCGCCAGCCCGAGGCTCGGCGTGGCAGCGGAACCTATGCGACCGATTTCTATTCGTTCCCCACCTTCGCCTTCAACTCCTCGAGCCAATTGAGAACGACTCGAATCTCCCTGGCCATTGCGTCCGGATTCACGGTACGAAGAACGAAGCGCTGTCCATCAGGGGCCACATCATACTCGAACAAGCTCGGATACTCGAACAGTGGCCGAGAAACGCCGAAAGTCAGATCGCCGGCCTGCGAGGATACCGCACTCGACATGAGGGTGTCGCCGTTCAGGTAGAACAGCTCGTCGCCGTCGGGGGCCCATCGCGGAAGAGTTCCTCCGTTGGTGGAGACTTGCTGTTCGGCGCCGAGATCTGGAAACGACACCACGTACACCTCCGCGTTGCCCGTATTGTTGGATGAGTAGGCAAGCCACTTACCGTCTGGCGAAAACACAGCATCCTTTTCGTTGTGCACGGTCGTTGCGATCGGCATGGGGTCGGCCTGGCCATCCGCCCTGAGCAACCAAAGGTCCTCCCCGTTCTGAGGATGTGCCTCGTAGTACGCAACCCACTGGTCGTCCGGCGACCAATCCGTCAAGTGAATATGATATTGTCCGGTGTAGAGAAGCTGCCGTTCGGTACTACGATCGACCGGCTTCACGAACACATTCCTCGCATCCCCGGCCCCGGCCGAACTGTACGCCATTTGCTCGCCGTCCGATGACCAAATCGGGGTTTCATCTTCTTCCACTTCGAATGTGAATCGTTCTCTGTCTCCGCTTTGGGCATCGAGCCACCAGAGATCGACGTTGCCCGGCGCACGGATTTCCATGGCGATGTGTGTTCCATCTGGCGAGAGCCGGATAAAGGCGCCGGGCATCGGAGTCCCGATCTGACCGAGGTCTTGCCCCGTCCGGTCAACCCACCTGAGGAGGTTGCTCAACATGCTCGTGCCGAGCAGGAATGCGGTTGAGCCGTTCTCGGAGACGGTAAAGAAAGCCCTTCCCCCGGCTGCGTTTACGGGGACGTTTGCCAGTACCGGAATGGGAGATCCTGTCACGCGGCGCTGCGCGAGATCGAATGGCACCGCGAGAACCGCACCCTCGTCCTTGACGTATAGGATGTGTCCTGACACGTATCGCCCGAAGGTGGCCTGGCGAACCACCGTCTGGGGTGTACCTCCACCAATATCCTGAATGACGATGCGCGAGTCGGTCCACCCAGAGCTTGGCCCGACAACGGTGAATAACACGGCGTCTCCCCCTGGCAGTACCTGTGGCCACATGTGGGCGGCCTCCAAATGGGTGATCACCGTGGTGACCCGCTGGGGAGCGCCACCTCCCGCCGGCATGCGCCAGAGGCCCTTGGTCCCGAGGGCCGCCGCGTAGATGATCTCGTCGTTTTCGCCCCAGCTTGCCCCCAACTGGCCGTCGGCGTTTGCGATGGGCACAACCGGGCCACCGCTCACCGATACCTTATTGAGTTGCACGTTTCCTTTGGTGAAGCCCACCCACTCGCCGTCCGGCGAGAAGAACGGTGTCCTGGCTCCTTCCGTGCCTGCAATCGGAGTGCTCTCGAAATCCGCGAACGATCTGCGGTAGAGCTGTCCTCTAGTGGAGTACACCACCGAACGCCCGTCAGGAGCCAGAGCGAGCGATGTTCTCCCCCAGAACGTCTGGTCGATCCCGCTCGGCACTGGAACCTGAAAACGCGTCACCGTCATTTCCGCCTCGCGATCCAGAGGCAGCCAGCGCCACACGGTGGTAATGAGCAGCACTGCGGCGAGGGCACCGAGGCCTGGAGTCAGACGTTTCCACCGCCCACCTGTCGGTCCGCCAATCGCCGCTGCGTGCGTCGTCGGGAACGTAAACACCGGATTCGTAAGCGCGTCTGCAAACTTCACCCCACTCTCAAACCTATCTGCCGGGAGCTTCTCCAACGCCCTCGCCGTCGCCGCCCCTACGTTTGGCGGCACCGACTTGCGCAGCTCCATCACCGGCTGCACATCTTCCGTCACTATCTTCATGATGATCTGCTGCGCCGAAGAACCGACGTGCGGCGGACTGCCAGTCAGCATCTCGTACAAGACACTCCCGAGGGAGTAAATGTCCGAGCGGTTCGTGAGGTCCTTCTCGGCGGTCGCCTGCTCGGGACTCATGTAATGCGGTGTCCCGAGCGAGAGGCCGGTCTCCGTCATGCGTCCACCCGCAGCGGCACTCACCGCCAACGCGATGCCAAAGTCCGCCACCATCGGGCGGCCGTCGTGCAGCAGAATGTTCTCTGGTTTGATGTCCCGATGGATCACGTTGTTCCGGTGCGCGTAGTCGAGGGCATCCGCGACCTCGATCGTGATCTTCACAGCTTCTTCGATGCCGAATTGAGTTTCGCGGTTCAGCTTGTCCCGGACTGTCTCGCCGTCGATGAACGGCATCACGTAATAAAGGAAGCCATTCGCCTCGCCCGAATCGAATAATGGAAGGATGTGCGGGTGCTGCAGACTGGCGGTGGTCTCGATTTCCTGCACGAAACGCTCGGCACCGAGCACGGCAGCGAGTTCAGGTCGCAGGACCTTCACCGCCACTTTGCGGCGGTGTTTGAGATCTTCGGCGAGATAGACCGTGGCCATGCCGCCGGCGCCGAGTTCATGCTCAAGGGCGTAGCGGTCGGCGAGGGCCGTTTTGAGACGGTCGAGGAGCTCTGGCACTGCAGGCTTGCTCCGTTAGTGACGGTCTAGAATACGGTTGGAGGCTCCGAACGGCCAGTCAGATTGGGGAGGAGAATACGCCAGGCGGGATTCGAACCCACGACCTTTGGCTCCGGAGGCCAACGCTCTATCCAGCTGAGCTACTGGCGCGCATTTCTTCTTTTCAGTCGGGGCGGGCGGATTTGAACCGCCGACCTCCTGCTCCCGAAGCAGGCGCGCTAACCGGGCTGCGCTACGCCCCGTGCGGTGCGAGAATGGGACGCCGGTAGGACGGGATCTCCCGCCCTACCGGCAATCTACCCCAGTGCGCCCAGGAGGACTCGAACCCCCAACTATCCAATTGAGCTATGGGCGCTGGTGGGCGGTACAAGATTCGAACTTGTGACCTCTACGATGTCAACGTAGCGCTCTAACCAACTGAGCTAACCGCCCCGAATCCCGCCACCCCCCGCGATGACAGGGGCGGGCCGACAAATGTATCAAGCCCCCTCCGTGGGCGGTACCTCTAGGGCCTCGGATTCCCAGCATTCCTTTAAGAAGGGGGCCGGTGTCACGTTCCGGTGCCCTCCAGGCGCCGGAGGGCCGCCAAGGCCGCTTTCTGTCCCGACCGAATACAATCGGAGATCCCCACGCCGTGGTACGCGTTGCCGGCGAGGAACACCCCCGGCGTGTCGGCTGCGAGCCCCTCGATGCGGTGCACCCGTTCCACGTGTCCCAGGGTGTATTGGGGCATGGAGCGGGGGTACCGGTAGACCCGGGAAAAGATGGGGCGCGCGGACACGCCCAGGGTGGTACGCAGCTCCTCGAGCGCCAGGTCCACCAGGTCGTGGTCCGCCGTGGCGTCGTCGATCTCCTGGCCGGCCCGCCCGAGGAACACCCGGGCCAGGATGCACCCGTCGGGGGCCCGGCCCGGGAGCTTCGAGGTGGCCCACGAGCACGCCAGCGCGAGCCGTCCCTCTCGCCGGGGCACCACGTAGCCGTATCCGTCGCGGCTCCCCGGTGCGTCGGCCTCCCGGAAGCCCAGCGACACGGCGGCGTTGGAGATGAACGGAATGTCGCCGAGGGCGCGGGACAACTCGGGGTTGAGGCTCTCGGTCAGATGGGCCGCCGCGTACGCCGGCGTGGCGATGACGATGGCGTCTGCCGTCACCGTCTCACCGGTGCTCACCTCGAGGGTCAGGGCGTGGTCCGTCCGCCGGACCGACGCCACGTCGGTGTAGGTCTGGATGGTCACACACCCTTCCAGCCGACGGACGAGTGCGTCCACCAATTCCTGCACGCCGCCCGCGAGGGAGATAAACGGCGTGGGGTGCTTGGCCGGTTCGTTGGCCTCCGCCCGCCGGGCGAGGCGCAGGCCCCGAAGGATGCTGCCGTGCTCGGCCTCCATGTCCTTGAGGGCGGGAGCTGTGGCATCGAGGCTCAGGTGCTCGCCGTCGCCACCGTAGATCCCGCACAGTAGCGGCTCCACGAGGTAGTCATAGGCTTCCCGTCCCAGTCGCCGGCGGATGAAGCTGGCCACCGATTCCTCGGCGTCCACGTCGCTGCGACCCACGAACGGTTCCCATGCGGCACGCAGTCTTCCCAGGGGAGAGAGCATGCCGCTGGTGAACAGCGGACCGATGCGCGACGGGACGAGCCCGCTCATGCCCTCCGGGAGCCTGTGGAGCTTGCCCCGGCGGGACACGAACGCACCTCGCGTGGCGGGGTTGGTGGGAATGAGTCGGCCCTCGAGGCCCAACTCCTTGCACAGCGCGGCGGCTTCCGGTTTCCGGGCGAGCCACGTGTCGGGGCCCCCCTCGACGAGGAACCCGCCGACCCGATCGGTGAGGATCTTTCCACCGAGACGGTCGCCGCTCTCGATCAGGTCCACGTGGAGCTTGGCATCCTTTGCCGCGGCTTCCGCCAACCGGTACGCCGCCGTGAGCCCGGTGATGCCGCCACCCACCACGACGACACGGCGCGACGCGGCGCCGGTCACATCCACCCCCGCTCACCCGCGGCTTCACACACCACGCGTGACAATCCGGACATGACGACGGGGTCGTCGTTCACCATCTCGATCCGTCGGAGGGCCAATCCGAGCCGTGCAGCCAAACGCTGGTACTCCACATCGATGTCGTAGAGGATCTCCACGTGGTCGCTGGTGAATCCGATGGGGACGATCAGCGCTCCCGGGACATCCGCGCCGTGCAGTTGCTCGAGGACCTCTCCGGCGTCGGGACCGAGCCAGGGATCGGGTGTCATCGCCGCCGACTGGTACGCGAACTCGTGGGTGTTGTGGATCCCGTTCGCGGCGAGACGCTCCGCCACGGCGTCCGTGGTGGCCTGCAACTCGTCGGGATAGGGATCCTCCCACTCCAGAATGCGCGTCGGGAGACTGTGTGCCGTGAACACGATGGCGACATCGTCGCGAATGTCATCGGGGAACGAGTCCAAGCTGTCTGCGATGCGTGAGGCCAGACCCGCCACGAGCTCGGGCATCAAGTGCCACCGCTCGACGGGTGCCACGGTCACCGCCGTGCCCGCCTCGTCCACCTTGGTGAAGTATGCTCCAACACTCATGCGGGAGTAGTGCGGTGCCATCACGAGTCCCACGGCCCGGGAGATTCCCGCGTGCTCCATCTCGGCGAGGGCCGTGGCGATGCGCGGCGTCCAGTGCCGCATGCCCACGGCACAGTGAAACCGCGGCCCTTCGGTCCGCGCGTCGAGTCCCTGTTGCAGCCGCTCGGCCTGCGCCTGGGTACGCTCGAGGATCGGCGACCGCCCCCCGATGAGGCGATACCGCTCGCGCATCTCGGCCACCATCTCGGGGCGCATGGGGCGGCTGCCCCGCACGTCGAGCAGATACGGCTCGATGTCGTCCAACGAGTCGGGGCCGCCATAGGCCATCACCAGCACACCGATGGTGTCGCTCACAGCTCGCTCGTTGCCTGGGCGTAGAAGGGAACCAGGCGGGAATAATACGCGATCGAGAGCACCATCTGTCAGGTACAGGACACGAAAACGCCGCGACGGTTGCCGTCGCGGCGTTGAGTAGCGGGGGCGGGATTTGAACCCGCGACCTCCGGGTTATGAGCCCGGCGAGCTACCAGACTGCTCCACCCCGCGTCGCTTGTGAGATCAAAGATAATCGGTGCGGCGGCATCCGCGTCAATATTAAAGGCGGCTTTAGGCCGCCCATAATAGCCGAGTCAACGTGTCATGCTGCCGTCGAGAGCGGGAAACGGGACTCGAACCCGCGACCCCAACCTTGGCAAGGTTGTGCTCTACCAACTGAGCTATTCCCGCCGGTTACCTGCAATGAGCTGCAGGTCCTTTCCCTATAACGGCTTATCTTACCATGGAGGCGAGGGGAATCGAACCCCTGACCTCGTGAATGCCATTCACGCGCTCTCCCAACTGAGCTACGCCCCCGTTATATTGGTCGCTGACAAAAAATGCGGTCGGGAACACGGCAAGCTAGCCGAGGCCCCGAAACGTGTCAAGCGATTCGCGTCCCCGTGTCGCAACAATCAGATTGGGGTCGGTGTAGGGGGGAGTAGGGGTCTGGAAACTAGACAAACAGCTGAGGAACCCAACGCTGCGAGGGCCGGGTCGGTCTCTGCGGGGTGGAAATACAAGGATCAGGATGACTGAAAAGACCAAGAAGGCAACCAAAAAAAAGACGCTCCGCAGAAAGCGAGGTCGGCGCCCGGCGCCGGCCATTGCCGTCAACGAGGCGGATCGTGACCTGCTCGACCAATATCTCTACGAGGTCAGCAAGACACCGCTGCTCAAGCCGGCGGAGGAGATCGCCCTGGCGAAGAAGGTGAGGGCGGGAGATCAGGAGGCGATGCAGGAGCTGGCCAAGCGCAACCTGCGTTTCGTGATTTCGGTGGCCAAGAAGTATCAGAACCGCGGGTTGCCGCTCACCGATCTGATCGGCGAGGGCAACGTGGGGTTATTGACCGCGGCCCGGAAGTTCGATCCAGATCAAGGCGTCAAGTTCATCTCCTACGCCGTGTGGTGGATCCGTCAGGCGATTCTGGCGTCGCTGGCCCGACAGGGCCGGACGGTGCGCGTGCCGTTGAACCGGACGGCCGATCTGTCCAAGATCGTCCGGACCGCCGAGGCGTTGCGCCAGGAGCTGCGCCGCGAGCCCACGCCCGAGGAGATCTCGTCGGCCACGGGGCTTTCCCTCGAGGTGGTGCAGTCCCTGGCCGCCCTGAACACCGGGGAGGTGCGTCTCGACGCGCCCCTGGAGCCCGACGGGGATCGGGCGTTGATCGAGCGCTTCATTGCCGAGGACCTACCCGACACGGAGGAGCGTTCCATGGACCGCTTCCTCAGCGACGAGGTCGAGGAGGCCCTCACCACGCTGCCCCCCCGGGATGCCCGGGTGTTGAAGCTCTACTTCGGCCTCGACGGCGGTCGTGAGCACACGCTGGAGGAGATCGGCGGCATGCTGGGCGTCACTCGAGAGCGGGTGCGGCAGCTCCGCGACCGGGCCCTGAAGCGCCTCCGGGAAGGTGACGTGGGCAAGGCGCTGGCGAGCTTCGCGGCATAAACCGCCTTCATTGTTGGACTTGCAAGTGACGAGGCCAGGGAGATCCCCTGGCCTCGCTGCGTTGGCCCCCGTAGATTCGCGTCGTGTATAAAGCGCTGAGCCTCAGAGTCGCCGGTTGGCTCTCGACGGTGGGATCGTTGGGCCACTTCCTGACGGACGTGGCCCGGAGTCTCCGGGACCTACGCGTCTGGACGAGCCTCACGGTGGAACAGATGCGCCGGATCGGGGTGAACTCCGTCCCCATCGCCCTGTTTATCGCGGCCTTCACCGGCATCGTCCTCGCCCTCCAGGCGTCCTATACGCTGACGGGCGCCGTTCCCCTGTACTTCGTGGGCACGGCCGTGGGCAAGAGTGTGCTCCTGGAGCTGGGTCCCGTACTGACGGGCCTCGTTCTGGCGGGCCGGGTGGGCGCCAACATCGCCGCCGAGCTGGGCACCATGAAGGTCACCGAGCAGGTGGATGCTCTGGAGACGCTGGCCTACGATCCCCATTCGTACCTGGTGGTCCCCCGCGTCGTGGCGGCCTCGGTGATGTTTCCCATCATCGTGGCCCTGGCCTCGGCCCTGGGGATCGTCAGTGGATGGCTGACGGCCATCAACATGTTGGACCTGTCCAGCTTCGAGTTCTTCAAGGGGATCAGGATGTTCTACCAGGACAAGGACGTGTGGTACGGCCTGGTCAAGTCCATCTCGTTCGGGTTCGTCGTCGCCATCATCGGGTGCATCATGGGTCTGAACGTGCGCGGTGGTGCGGAAGGTGTGGGCCGGGCCACCACAAAGGCCGTGGTGTACGGCTCCGCCATGATCCTGGTGTTGGATGCCCTCTGGGCCATGACCGTACTGTGACGCCATGATCTCGTTCAAGGAGGTGAGAAAGTCTTTTGACACGAACGTCGTCCTCGACGGGTTCTCCCTGAATGTTCGCGATGGGGAAACCATGATCATCATGGGCTACTCGGGCACGGGAAAGAGCGTGGCCCTGAAGCACATCGTGGGACTGCTGGAGCCCGATGCAGGACAAGTCGAAGTCGACCAACAGGTCGTCCACATGCTGGATCGGGACGGCCTGACGCAGCTCCGCTCTCACGTGGGATACGTGTTCCAGTTCGCGGCGCTCTTCGACTCCATGACGGTGGCGGAAAACCTCGCACTGGGCCTGAAGCGCCAGCGCCTGTCGCCGGCGGAGATCGACGACCGGGTGCGGGAGTCCCTCGCCCTCGTCGACATGGAGGGAACGGAGGAGAAGCGGCCGGCGGAGCTCTCCGGAGGCATGCGGAAGCGCGTGGGCATCGCCCGGGCAATCGCCCTTCATCCGAGGTACATTCTCTACGACGAACCGACCACCGGTCTCGACCCGGTCACGTCGGCCGTCATCAACCAACTGATGATTCGGACACGAGAGAAACTCGGAGTCACGGGGGTTGTTGTGACCCACGACCTGGAGAGCGCCTACACGGTGGGTGATCGTATCGCCATGCTCTACCATGGCCAGATCCGGCTGGTGGGATCGGTGGAGGACGTCCGCCGGACCCACGACCCCGTGGTGCGTCAGTTCCTCGACGGGCGCCCCGAAGCCATGGCCGAGGCCGACACCGGAACCTTCCGGGCGGTGCGATGAAGCGGCGCGACGAGCTCCTCGTGGGATTCACCATCCTGGTGGCGTTGGCCACCGTCGTGGGTGGTGCGCTGTGGCTCTCCGAGCGTCAACTGGGGCAGGGCGGGCAGACCTATGTAGCCCGGTTCCGCACCGTGGGGGGCATGAGTGCCGGCAGCCCGGTGGTGCTCCGCGGGGTCCAGGTCGGACGCGTGCAGGAGATTCGTCTCGGGGAGGGGGAGTGGGTGGAGGCGGTGCTCCAGGTGTATCCCGACGTGGTGATCCAACCGTCGCCGGCGGTCATCGCCGCGTCGGCGTCCCTCTTCGGGGAGTGGCAGGCAAGCATCATCAGCCTTGCGGTCACCCCGCCCACCGATCCCAACGTCCTGCGGGATCTGGAGCTGGCGGCGGCGGAAGGAGACGACGCGTGGCCGGGGGCCACGTTGCCCGACATCGGCCAGCTCACCGCACAGGCCGGGCGCATCGCCTCCGACATCGGAGCGTTTTCCCAACGGATCGAGACGGCGTTCAACGACGAGGCGGTGGTCCATCTCCAGAGCTCGATCCGTGATTTCGGACAGGTTGCCGAACGGATCAACGAGTTCGCCGGCCAGCAGACCGAGATCCTGGGTGAGGTGGCCGACAACGTCCGCGTCACCAGCGGCGTGGTCACTCGCACCGCAGAGATGCTGAGCGGGATCATCGCCCGCATCGACTCGTCCACCACCGGCGGGCGGCTCGATTCGATCACCGAGAACACCGTCGAGATCACGACCGACCTGCGGTTGACGATGGAGGAATTCCGTAACTTCGTCGGCATGATCAACCAGAACACCACCAGTATCGACCGCATCATCGCCGGAACCGACTCGGTGGTCACCCGGCTCACCGAGGGAACGGGGACGGTGGCCCGCCTGGTCCAGGATTCCACCCTGTACGTGGAGGCGAATCAGGCGATCGTCGAGTTGCGCGCCCTCCTCGCCGACATCAGGGAAAACCCCCGCAGATACTTCAAGTTCTCCGTCTTCTAGCATGCCTCCCGGAGCCCGGCGCGAGTTCAGCTGCGGTGGGATCGTGTTCCGGCGCTTCGCCGGCGGCCCCAAGTACCTGCTCATCCTCGATGGACACGGAAACTGGGGATTTCCCAAGGGGCACACGGAACCGGGAGAGACGGCCGAGGCCACGGCGCGCCGGGAAATCCGGGAGGAGACGGCGCTCGCCGATCTCACGCTCCAGGCGACGCTTCCCGAGCTGGAGTGGACCTTCCGCTCGAGACGAACCCTCATCCGCAAGCGGTGCGCGTACTTCTTGTTCGAGTCGGCGTGCGGGGAACCCGTTCCCCAGGTGGACGAGGGAATCACCCGGTGCGTGTGGCTGCCGTACGCTGACGCAGCACGGCACCTGACCTTTCCCGACGCCGCCAAGCTGTTGGAGGGCGCCGACGCCATCATCCATCGGTTGAGCCCCTGCGGCCCCGCGGACATCCCGGGATAGCATGGGGGTCGTTCCGGTCTTCCATCCCGACGCGACTCTCCGGGCGACCCTGCGGAGGGGGCTACGCTCCTCCGGCTCCCGCCTGATTAGCTGCCGCACCCTGGGCCGCATCGACCGGGTGCTCCAGGAGGAGTTGGTCAACGCCGTGGTGGTGGACGTCCACCAGGTTCCCATGGAGGCCGTGTTCGAGTGGATCGAGCTGTATCCCCGCATCCCGGTCTTTGCTTACAGCGCCTTTCGGCCCCAGGACGGCCGGCTCCTGGCCGCCTGCTCCGCCGGAGGCCTCCGGGGCATTCTCGTCGACGGCATCGACGACGCCCTGGCCGGTGAGATGGTGTCCTCTCGCTCCGCCGCCCGAGAGCGGGCGGCGCTGCTGGGGGACGCCCCCGGCCGGCTGCGCCTCACGGAGCCGATTCAACTCCGGGCGTGGGAGGAGATCCTGTCACGGGCAGGGTGTCCCACGAGCACCTCGGACATCGCCCGGGCTTTGGGGCTCGGGCGGGAGCATCTGTCGCGGGAGTTTGCCGCCGGCGGGGCCCCCAATCTGAAGCGGGTCATCGATCTGGTGCGTGCGGCGTGCGCCGCCCATCTGCTCACCAATCCCGGGTACCAAGTGGCCACCGTGGCCCGCATCCTGGGATTTGCGTCTTCCAGCCATCTGACCAGCTGCGCCCGCCGCGTCGCCGGTGTGAGCGCCAAGGGACTCGCCCACATGGGGTCCCGCGGCGTCCTCAACGGGTTCCTCCGAAACCGTACCCGAAGCCGCCTGTGAGGGCAGACTCCCGCTTGCCCGAGAGGGTATTTGTGATATTTTTCACAAGCACATTCTGCACTATGCCCAACCGTCGCGACTGGGTAAGCTGTGTGCGGGCGTGTCCCTGGCCCACCGGCAATCCAACAGGGGACGTTCGAATCACCCACATAAGGATGAATACCGCCTCATGAGCAACGAATCGATCCTCCGCCCGGGAGAACTCAAAGATGTTCTCCTGAAGGAGATTGAAGCGGCAGACCTTTCAGCGCTCGACGTGCAGGAAGTCGGGACGGTGTTGGAGGTGAAGGACGGCGTCGCCCGGGTGTACGGGCTCATGTCGGCGATGTCGGGTGAGATGTTGGAGATCACCGCGGCGGAGACCGGCGAGACCGTGGTCGCCCTGGCGCTCAACCTGGAGGAAGACAACCTCGGCGTGGTGGTGTTGGGGGATTACCTCCAACTCAAGGAGGGCGACGAGGTGCGTCGCACCGCCCGCGTGCTCGAGGTGCCCGTTGGCCCTGAAGTGGTGGGACGTGTGGTGGACCCCTTGGGCCAACCGATGGACGGCCTGGGACCGATCAAGGCGGACGCACACCGCAAGGTCGAATTCAAAGCCCCCGGGATCGTGGCGCGGCAGCCGGTGAAGGAGCCGCTCCAGACCGGCATCAAGGCCATCGATTCCATGATTCCCATCGGCCGCGGCCAGCGTGAGCTGATCATCGGCGACCGGGGCACCGGGAAGACCGCGATCGCCATCGACACGATCATCAATCAAAAGGGCACCGGCGTCATCTGCGTGTACGTTGCCATCGGACAGAAGAACTCCACGGTGGCCTCGGTGGTGGAGCGCCTCAAAGAGCACGGCGCGATGGAATACACCATCGTCGTGAACGCGTCCGCCGCCGATCCGGCACCGCTGCTGTACATCGCGCCGTACTCCGGATGCGCCATGGCCGAGTACTTCATGTATGATGAAAACAAGGCCACGCTGTGTGTGTACGACGACTTGTCCAAACAGGCGGCGGCCTACCGTCAGATGTCCCTCGTGCTCCGCCGCCCGCCCGGCCGCGAGGCGTATCCGGGGGATGTGTTCTATCTCCACTCGCGGCTCCTGGAGCGCGCGGCCAAGATGTCGGATGCCCAGGGCGGGGGGTCGTTGACGGCGTTGCCCGTGGTAGAGACGCAGGCCGGCGACGTGTCCGCCTACATTCCCACGAACGTCATCTCGATCACCGACGGCCAGATCTTCCTCGAGGCCGACTTGTTCTACTCCAACGTCCGTCCGGCCATCAACCCGGGCATTTCGGTGTCCCGG
>JBDHHA010000077.1:0-28927 GCA_039589615.1 Gemmatimonadota bacterium | reverse complement strand
CTCCTCGCCCTGGGGCGGTCCTTCTTCGGCCGGCTGAAAGATGAACTTGATCGTTCCCGGAATCTGGTCCCGCATCGACGCGAGGACCGACGCAACGCCGAGCTGCACTGACGTATGGATGTCGTGGCCGCACGCGTGGCTAACGCCCACGTCCTGCCCCAGGTAGGTGGTGCGCACCAGTGACTTGAACGCATATGGCGTGTTCTCGGTGACCGGCAACGCGTCCATGTCGGCGCGTACAGCCACAACCGGCCCGGGGCGGCCGCCGCGAAGCAGTCCCACGACGCCGGTGTGGGCGACTCCCGTTTGCACCTCGATCCCGAGCTTCTCGAGGTGCTCCGCCACGAGGCGCGCCGTCTCGAATTCTCGGTTGCCCAGTTCGGGGTTCTGATGAATCTGGTGCCGCAGTTCGATGATTTCCGCCGCGTGGCGCTCGACCGCGCGGTCGATGGCCGCGTTCTGGGCGGCCAGGGCAGCAGGGGACAGGACGGCTGTGATAGCGAAAACGATTGCTCGGCGCACGGGAGCTCCTTGGACAGTTCGACCAGTGAAGCTAATCGGCAGTGACGGTGTGTGCGACCAGTACCGGCTGGGCACGCCGCTCGTCGCCGCGCCGCACCTAAGCGCCAGCCCCCTCGCGCGACCCGGTGCCGAGCGTTTCATTAGATCGTTGGACGGCCCCACTTCAAAACTGCAGCCTGCGGTAAGGAAAGCACGATGAGCACGATCAGCTCCTTCATGGGACAACACTTCAAGCATTTCAACGCCCGTGAGACCCTCGATGCTGCCGAGGGGTGGAAGAAGCTCCTCGATGACGGCGGTGAGATGTTCCTGACGGTGGCCGGGGCCATGAGCTCCGCGGAGCTCGGGATCTCGATGGCGAAGATGATACGGGCCGGCAAGGTGCACGGGATCTGCGCCACGGGAGCGAACCTCGAGGAAGACCTCTTCAACCTCTTTGCCAACAAGGAGTATGCGGTCGTTCCGCATTACAAGGACTTGAGTCCCGAGGACGAGGTCGCCCTGCGCGATCAGGGCTTCAACCGTGTGACGGACACGTGCATCCCGGAGTCGGTCATGCGCCACACGGAGGACATCCTGGTCGAATTGTGGAAGTCCGCCGAGGAGAGAGGCGAGGCGAAGTTTCCCTGGGAGCACGTGTACGACCTCCTCGACCGCAAGGAACTCGAAGAGCACTACCAGATACCGGCGGACCATTCGTGGGTGCTTGCGGCAAAAGAGAAGAACCTTCCGATCTTCACTCCCGGATGGGAGGACTCGACACTGGGCAACATCTTCACGGCGCGTGCGATTCAAGGCCGCCTCGTGGGTCACACGGCGGTGCGCACCGGTACGGAGCAGATGCAGAGGCTCGTCGAGTGGTATCTGGAGCGTGTCGAGCGATCGACGCCCGTGGGATTCTTTCAGATCGGCGGTGGCATAGCCGGCGACTTTCCCATCTGCGTCGTCCCGCTGATCCTTCAGGATCTCAAACGCGACGTTCCGTTCTGGGCCTACTTCGCGCAGATCGGTGACAGCATCACGTCGTACGGATCCTACTCGGGTGCGGTGCCCAACGAGAAAATCACGTGGTACAAGCTGGACGCCGACACGCCGAAGTTCATGATCAATTCGGACGCCACGATCGTTGCGCCGTTGATTTTCTCGTATGTGCTCGGTGAATGAGATGTAAGAGGCCCCCTTTTGCAGACGGCTATTGGCGGTATATTGGCCGGAGACAACCTCCATTCCGCAGCGCAAGGGAGGCTGCCCACAATGTTAGGACGCATTCTGCGTGAGGGCTTCGTCGCAGGGCTGGTTGGAGCAGCCGCTGTGGCAACTTGGTTCTTTGTTGTCGACCTGATCGGCGGAGATCCGTTTTACACCCCGTCGATGCTGGGATCCGCGGTTTTTTGGAATTTGCGCGACCCGGCGCTGGTGGAGATCAACTTCCCCACAGTCATCGCGTACACGATGCTCCACGTGGTGCTTTTCGCACTGGTGGGCATGATCGCGGCGGCGTTGGCCACCGTGGTGCAGAGATTCCCATCGACCCTGTTCTTGATCATCGTGTTCTTCGCCATCTTCGAGGTTGGGTTCTACATCGTCGTGGCGACGATGGCGGCGCCACTGCTGGGTCGTTTAGCGTGGTCAAATGTTGCAGTTGGCAACCTCATCGCCGCTCTGGGTATGGGATACTATCTGTGGACCGTTCACCCGGAGATTCGCAAGGAGTTGATGGTGCGTCCATTGGGAGAGACCGCGGACGGAGAGTAGCGCGGCGCGCGCCTTATTCGAGGGTGCGTCCGCCGCCCGGCTGGTACACGTACCGGAACGTCGGGCATCCTGCAACCACTCCGGGACAGTAATAGCTGAGGAACTCGAGCTTGGCGAAGCGGGCTTCACGGGTGCGTACGACGTACACGTGGCCGTTTGGTTCGAGGAGGTGGGACAGCATGCTGTAGTGGTACCAGCGGTCGATGGCGATGTTGACGGTGTCCCGGCCGAACGAAGTTTCCACGAATCCCTCGGCGGGTGCCTCGATCACCTCGTCGAATGCGGTCTTGCCCACATCGGCTACCGCGTCGGCCGCGATGACGGTGAACCGCCGGATGGCGAGATCCCAACCAGCCGTGTCGGGTGGCACGACGGTGGAACGGCGATCGAAATCAAAGAAGTGCCACCTCGTCTCGTCGCGCGAATCGACGGTCACCGTGTCGCGAACGAGCGATTCTACCGGGCCTGTGGGCCTGATGGGCGTGGGCTCGAACACCATTGTGTCTCTTGGCATCATCGACGCCACCACCAGGTAACCGATGACCACGACGAAAAGCCCGAGAATGATCACGAGAACGATCGACGCAGTGGCGACCCCACCTTCGTCCAGCGTAGGGGGTGCGATGTTCTTACTGGGCAATGGTTCCGGCATGGCCAGGCAAACTAACGGCTCGTTCGAGCCCTTGCCATGCATTGGGTTCGTGTCGATTGTTGCTGTCCCATGGCACACTTTACGCTGAAACAGGAGTGGTCCGAAGCGCGCGTGGCGAAGTTTCGCCAGGCGGCCTTCGTGTATCTCCACGTCACAATCCTCTATGAAGCGGCCGCGTATGTGATGCACGGCCAAGGGTTGTTGCCTTCCCGCTTCGGTTCTCCGTGGATCTGGTTGTCGGCGGGCGCGGTAATGGGCGGCATCGTGTTCGTGGGTCTCTACTTCTGGCGCAACGTGTGGTTCGCACGGATCATCTGGGGAATGCACGGCCTCCGCCTTCCAGCACTCATCCGAGGTGCGTTCTTCGCGGCTCCTGCTGCGACGACACCGCCGGCATTCTATCTCACAGCAATAGTTGTCGTGGTTATCAATCTGTGGATGCTCGCTCGGGCGGGATGGGACCTGTGAACTTTCGCACCTATAACGAGGTGAAAGGTGACGACCGGTCGCGCCTGGTTGCGCAAGTAACGGCGCAGCGCGAGCGTGTCGCCCGGCGACTCGAGTCGGTGAAACGGGTGGTGGTGGTGATGAGTGGCAAGGGTGGGGTGGGGAAGAGCCACATTGCGGCCACGCTCGGGGCGGGAGTCGCGTCGCGGCCCAACCAGCGCGTGGGGGTGTTGGACGCCGATCTCCGCAGCCCTACGGTGGCAAAGCTGCTCGAAGCACACGGTCCGCTGGCGGTGACGGGCGAAGGAGTGGAGCCCGCGGTGGGAAGAGTGGGCGTTCGTGTGGTGTCGACCGATCTCTTGCTGGAGGAAAGCCAGCCGCTCCGGTGGAGGGAGCCGCAGTCCGAACGGTTCGTATGGCGGGGCGTACTGGAGTCGGGAGCTCTACGGGAATTTCTGAGTGACGTGGTGTGGGGACCGCTGGATCTGTTGCTGGTGGATCTCCCTCCGGGCGCTGATGGGAGCGTGGATCTCAAGGAGCTGGTTCCCAACCTGGTCGGCGCCGTTGTCGTCACGATTCCTAGCGAGGAGGCGCGGCGGTCGGTTGCACGCACGATGCGGTCGGCCCTGGAGGCCGGGGTGCCGCTCCTCGGGATCGTGGAGAACATGTCCGGTTACCAATGCGACGAGTGTGGGACGGTACGCCCTCTGTTCAAGGGAACGGCGGGGGCCGACTTGTCGTCGGAGTTTGGCGTTCCACTGCTCGCCCGCGTGCCCTTCACACCGATCACCCCGGACGCACCCCCGTCCGACGGGACCGCGGCGGAACTGGTGGAGGCGTTTCTGGGAGTGCTGCCATGAAATTCCTGTGCGTGGACTGCGACGAGCAGATGGGGTTTGAAGAGAGACAGGAGCCGGGAGACGGCACCTTTGGGGCGTCCTTCACCTGTCCGCGGTGCGGCCACAAGGTGGCCATGCTTGCCAATCCCATGGAGACTCAACTGGTGGGCGCTCTCGGGGTGCAGATCGGAGGGCGAACTCTGGACGAGCAGCCCATGGAGCTCACGCGCCGCTCGATGATCGGCCGGGATGACGCGTTCGACGACGGGGCAGGGACCGGGCCGGCCACGGTGCGCTGGAGTACCGAATCCGAGGAGCGCCTGGCCAAGGTCCCGAACTTCGTCCGGGGGATGGTCAAGAAGATCTACGTGGAGTGGGCCGCCGAGCGCGGCATTCGCGAGATCACCCCCGCGGTGATGGACGAGGCCCGCACGGATCTGGGTCTCGAGGGGATGTAGGTGTCGGACGTCGAGGAACGCACCGTGCGGGGCCTCAAGATCCAGATCGATCGAGACCTCTGTGTCGGATTCGGCGATTGCGTCACGGAGGCGCCCCAGGGGTTCAGGCTGGACGGTGAGAACATCGTGGTTTTTGGCGAGGCTCCCGAGGCCGTGGACCGCGAGAGTCTCCTTCGAGCGTGCGAAACTTGTCCGGTGGACGCTCTGACGGTGTGGGACGGTGATGGGAATCAGGTAGTACCCTGAAACAGTCCCTTGACAGTTGGGCCGTGGGGTATATTATCGCGCGTTAATGCAGCGGAGCAGGTCAGGTTTGAGGCAAGTTCTCGCGGGGCTTGGGCGGGGGCAGTGGTGTGGGTCGTGCCTTCCAGCTCCGGTTTTTCATATATAAACGATCTGAATATTTCCTTGGTGAAACGACCACCTGGCCGAAGGCGGGCGTATGTACCGTGAAGTGCTCGTTCCTGTTGACAACTCGCAATGCTCGGATTGGGCGGTCGGGCGGGCTATCGAGGTGTGCGCGGCCTCCAAGGGGCGGATAACGGGCAACCACGTCTATGCCGCCAGACTCCACGATGTGCGGTTCCGGCAGCTCGAGACGGGCCTGCCGGCGCAATTTCAGACGCCCGAAGAGATCAAGCGCCAGCGCAAAGTCCATGACAAGCTGATCGAAAAGGGCCTCCAACTCATATCGGATTCCTTTCTCGACCAGGTGGAGCAACGGTGCGCCAATGCGGGAGTCCTCCTCCGGCGACAGCTCCTCGAGGGCATCAACTACGAGGAAATCGTTAACGAGGTTAATCGTGGAGCGGGGCAACTACCGAGCTTGATCGGTTTCGATCCGAACATTGCCGCCAACTACGACGGGGGGGAGCGCGTCCGGTCCGACGTGAAGTTGGATGCGGAGGGGCGCATCGTCGGCGAGGATGAGGACCAGGCGGACAAGGTCGCCGGGGCGTCGGGGCGGCAATACGACCTCGTTGTCATGGGCGCCCATGGCATCGGCCGGCAGCCCTACTCGCAGATCGGTGGCGTGGTTGTCAGGGCCGCGAAGCGGATAGAGAAGGACATGCTCATCGTCCGGGACGACCGGCCGCTGCAGGGCGGGAAGTTCATGGTGTGCGTCGATGGGTCGGCCTACAGCTACCGCACGATGCAGATCGCACTCGATCTGGCGCGGGAGTACGGCGCCACGCTGTACGTCTGCAGCGCTTTCGATGTCGAATACCATCATGCCGTGTTCAACAACATCAAGGATGTGCTGTCGGAGAAGGCGTCCAAGGTCTTCAAGTTCGAGGAACAAGAGGAACTCCACAACAACATCATCGACAAAGGGCTCCTCAAGCTCACCCAGGCGAACATCAAGCGCGCGGAAGTCATGGCGAGGGAGTACGCCGACGTCACGGTGGAGACGCAAATTCTCATCGGCAAACCGTTCCAGGTCATTCTGCAGTGGTTGGAGGAGATCCAGCCGAGCTTGTTGATCATGGGACGCCACGGCGCGCATCGAGTCGACGGCACCGAGATGGGGTCCCAAGCTGAAAACCTGCTGCGACTCGCACCCTGCAACTTGTTGGTGACGGGCACGGCGGGCATCAAGCCCGAGGACATTCCCTGGATCGAGGAGGATGGCGAGGAGGGAATCCCGTGGGCACCGGACGCCGAGGTGCGGATCCAGCGCGTACCGCCGTTTGCGCAGGGCATCGCGCGGCGCGCCGTCGAAGAGTACACGATGGAGCACGGCGCCGATCTCGTCACGAACAAGTGGTTGGACCAGGCGATCCAAAAGTTGTTGCCCACGCACATGCAGTTGCTCATGGGCATCGGCGACGCCGAGGAGATCGCCCGTGCCGAACTCAAGGCGGAGGAGCAGATGGCCAAGACCCTCGTCCTCGGCAGCGAGGAGGACGCGGAGATCGGCGGCGCGACGGTCGACGTGAAGTGTCCGGCCACGAGCCACATCACGACGCGGGACCGCACCACGGCCGATCCGCCGGTGTGGACTGCGGAGGCGTTCGACCGGCTCCGGACCGTACCGCTCATCGCCCGCCCGTTGGCGCGCAACACGGTGGAGAAGTTCGCCCGTGGTCACGATACGTGGCGCATCACCACCTCGGTGATGGACGACAACAAGCAGGCCATGATCGAAGCGGACGAGTTCGACGCCGAGACGATGATGGGGATGTTCAGAGAGTTGCGGGCCAAGCAGATCCGCGCCGAAGCCGAGGGCGGCGACGCCATGTCGCCGGAGATGCGACAGTTCATTGAGGAAGCGAAAGCGTCAGGGGTAACACGCTGCCCGATCCGTGATATAGAGGAAAAGGCGTCGGCGTGCCCCGTGGATTTCAAGACGATGACCCCGGCGGATGCCAAAGCCGCGGTCGAGCAGTTCCTGCAAGAGGAGGTAAACGACTAGGGATGGAGCAGCCCCGTCCCAAGGAATACTCCTGACCGTGGGATAACTCCGCTCACGGTACTCGGAGACGCACCCGCCGGCGACGCGCCGCCGGGCGACTACGTGCCGCACGTAGTCGCCTGGAATCTCACGCGCCGGTGCAACCTGCAGTGTGCGCACTGTTACATCTCGGCGGGACCCACCGAGATGGCCGGTGACGAGCTGTCGACGGCGGAGTGCATCCGTATCGCGGATGAGATCCTCTCTCTCAATCCGCATCCCATGTTCATTCTGTCGGGTGGCGAGCCCCTCCTGCGGGAGGATCTCGGGGAGATTGCATCCCACGCCACCCGTCGCGGCGCAACCGTCGTGGTGGGCACCAACGGCACCCTCCTCACGTCGGACAAGATCTGCGAGTTGCAGGCGGCGGGTGTGACGGGCGTGGCGGTGAGCGTCGAATCCCTCGACGTGAAGTACCACGACCGCTTCCGCCGCGGCCACGGTTCGCTGGAGGCGACACTGGCCGCGGTGGACAGGTTGGCTCAACAGGGTCTCGATTTTGTGGTCCAGACAACTCTCACCAAGGGCAACATCGGTGAGCTGAGGGACCTCGTCGCGTGGTCTGCCGACAAGGGTGCCGTGTCGTTCAACGCGTATTTCGTCGTGTCGACCGGCCGCGGAGCGGGGATGTCGGAATTGTCTCCGGCGGAGTACGAAAAGGCGCTGACGAATCTCGTCGATCTGCACCTGGAGTACATGGGGCAGATGATGGTGCGGGCCAAGTGCGCGCCCCACTTCATGCGGCTGGTGTCCCAGCGTGCTCCTGACTCGCCCATTCTCAACTACGCGACGCGGTGTCCTTGCGGGGTGCAGTACGCCCGCGTCACACCGGACGGCAAACTCACGGCGTGCCCGTACATGCCGCTGCCGGCCGGCGATCTCCGCGCGTCGTCGTTCGAGGAGGTCTGGAGCAACTCGAACCTGTTTCAGGAGCTGCGCCGCGGGGAGCTGGGCGGGAAGTGTGGCCGCTGCGAGTATCGCGCCGTCTGTGGCGGTTGCCGCGCGCGGGCATTTGGCGTGACGGGCGACTACATGGCGGAAGACACTTCCTGCGCCTACGAACCGGACGGGAATCGTCCGCTCGTGGCGTCACGTGCCGTGACGTACGGTGCAGCGGCCGAGGCCGAGCTCCCGTGGTCGGCGGAGGCAGAGGAACGGATTCAACGCATACCCTCGTTCGTACGTGGCGTCGTGGTCAAGCGCCTGGAGGACTACGCACGGCGCGAGGGCCATACCGAAGTCACCGCCGAACTCATGCGGGAGGTGCGTCGCAACATGCCAGTGGATTTCTCAAAACGTCTCCCGTTCTTCTCCCGTGATGATTGACGCGCTGAGTCTGCTCCAGGGAGCTGCGGATGCCGCCCGCCAGTACGGGGACTTCCCGAGCGTGGGTGGGCGAGGCGCCGTGTGGATTACGGCACAAATCCACCTGATGTTTGCGGCGTTCGTGCTGGGTGTCCCGATGTTCGCGGTGATCACGGAGTTGATCGGCATCGTGGGCAAGGATTCGCGGTACGACAAGCTCTCGAAGGAATTCACGCGCCTGCTGGTGTTTGCGTACAGCGCCACGGCGTTGTGGGGCGTCATGTTGCTGTTCTTCCTCTCGACGCTCTATCCTGCGTTCTGGGGTCACATGGCGGAGATCTTCCACCTGTCCATGTGGATTTACGCCGGTTTGTTCTTCATCGAGTCGTTTACCCTATACCTCTATTATTACGGCTGGGACCGGTGGAATCTGGGCCGGGCGAAGTGGGGGCACTTGGGGCTCGGCGTGTTGCTGAACGTCTGGGGCACGATGGTGATGTTCATCGCCAACGGGTGGCTCACGTACATGATGTCGCCGCCGGAGGGCACGACGGTTCAGGGCCTGCCGGAGGGCGTCGGACTGTGGAACGCCATCGCCAACGCCACGTGGATGCCCATCAACATCCACCGCCTCATCGCCAACGCCGTGTTCGGTGGCGCCATCGTGGCGGCATACGCGGCGTACCGGTTCCTCGCGGCGAAGACCGATGAAGAGCGGGCCCACTACGACTGGATGGGCTACGTCGGGACATTCATCGCCATCTCCACGTTCATCGTGTTGCCGTTCGCCGGTTACTACCTGGGACGCGAGATCTACGAGTACAACCAGCAGATGGGGATCACGATGATGGGTGGTTTCATGAGCTGGTTGTGGATCGTGCAGGCCATCCTCATCGGTGTGTTGTTCCTATCGGCGAACTATTACCTGTGGACCGGAATGGGACGAATACCGGGGGCCGACCGGTTCATGCCATACACGAAGTGGATGCTCCTCATCCTGGTCATCTGTTGGATCGTGTGGGGAACGCCCAACACGATGATCGCGAGTCGCAACGAGTTCGCTGCAATGGGAGGAAACCGGCATCCCTTCCTCGGCGTGCTGGGCTTGATGAGCGGCAAGAACACCGCCGTGAACATCATGATCCTGACCACGTTCCTTTCCTTCTTGATGTACCGGCGCGCGAACAAGATTCCCACCGTGCCGTGGGCGAGGATGGGCACCCTCGTGCAGGGGGCCATGTTCGGGCTGTCGAGCGCAGCCGTGTTGATCATCGGGGTCTGGGGCTACTTCGTGCCCACGATCGTGCGCATCAACATGAGCGTGTACCAGGTGCTCGCCGTGCTGGCGTGCATCATCGGCGTGACGGTGATCGATCTACTGCTGGTCCGCGGCGCAGAATCTCGGGGTGCGATTCGCTGGGGGGAAATGCCGGAGCGATCCCAGTACGCCATCTTCGTTCTGGCGATCACGTTCACGTGGCTCATGGGGTTGATGGGGTTTGCCCGCAGCGGCATCCGGCAGCACTGGCACGTGTGGGAGGTGATCCGCGACACGAGTGAGCAGGCCGTGACGCCCGCGCTGGGCTATGCCGCCAACATGATCACGGCGTGCGTGGTGGTTTTCCTGAGTCTGGTGGCATTCATCTTCTGGCTCGGCGGGCTCGCCGAGCGTTCCTCGAAATCCATCGGTGCGCCGCTCATGCGGCACACGCAACCCGTGGCTCGGGCGGAGTAGCCCCATGTGGAAGACGAATCTCAAGGTGCTGTTCGTGGGCGTCGTCGTGCTGGGGTTCTACACGGCGGTGGCGCAGATGATTCCGCAGCTCGAGTCGGCGGTGCCGGAGGTGCTGGATCTCAGCGCGGGGGTGACGCCCGAGATATTGGTACCGGCCGGCGAGGGACTGTTCATCGGCGCGGGCGGGTGTACGGCGTGCCACGGGTTGGGCTCGCGGGCGCCGAACCTGCGCATCGACCACGCCGGTGAGGGCACCATCGGCGAGCGGTGTGGCGATCGGCAACCAGGGATGGGCTGCAAGGAGTATCTCTACGAGTCCATGACGCAGCCGAACGCGTATCTGGTCGACGGCTTCACCGGCATCATGCCCAATGCCAGCCGGCAACTCTCGGACGAGCAGATCTGGGCCATCGTGGCGTATCTGGAGGATCAGGGCGGCGAGGTGACGGTCACGGCGTCGGACATTCAGAGCGGCGGCAGCACCGCGGCGCCGGCTGCGGCTCCGGTGGCGCCTGCATCTTTCAGCGCTGCCACCGACCCGATGGAGCTGTTGACGCAGAACGCCTGTTTCGGATGTCATGCCATCGACGGCAACGGGCCGCCCATCGGTCCCGCATTCGATGGCATGGGGTCGCGGCTCACCGCGGACCAGATACGCCGCGGCATTCTCGATCCCAATGCGGAGGCGGCCGAGGGCTTCGAGCAGTTTGCCGGCATGATGCCGGCGACCTTCGGACAGCAGATGTCTGCGCAGCAGCTCGAGGCCGTGGTCCAATTCCTGGCAGGACGGCGATAATGCGACAGTTCCTGCGTTGGATGCGAGATCCGTTTGGCCAAGCCGTCGCACTGCTGCTTGGCGCCTTTCTCTTCTTCAAGTACGGCATTCCGTTGTTCCCCGGAAGTGCGCCGGTCCCGAACAGCGTCGTGCTGCAATACACCCTGATCGCGCTGGCCGGCATCCTGATCTTCGTCAGCGAGAACGAGCAGCGGTGGGAGGGCTTCAAGAAACCCATCCACGCCACGTTGGTGGATGCGGACAAGCGCGGCCTGCGGGGGGCGCTCATGGCCGTCATCCCGTTGCTCATTGGTCTGGCGACGTTCAACATGGCTCGGCCGCAGGTGGGCTCTACGGCGCAGTTGCGATCCATCCATCCCGCGCCGCCGAGCACGATCACGTTTCAAGGCCGCACCCTGGAGATAGCGGGCCTGGAGAATCCGCTCCGCTCTCGTGGTTCGATGGAGGAGCATTACCTCGAGGGGCGGCGCATTTACTACCAGAACTGCTTGCCGTGTCACGGGGACCTGCTGGACGGGCAAGGCCATTTCGCCAGCGGCTACAACCCGGTGCCCCTGGCATTTCACGAGTCGGGCACCATCGATCAGCTGCAAGAGAGCTTCCTCTTCTGGCGCATCGCCAAGGGTGGGCTTGGACTGCCGCGGGAAGGCACGCCGTGGAACTCGGCCATGCCGGTGTGGGAGGATTTTCTCACCGAGGATGAGATCTGGGCCGTGATCGTCTTCCTGTACGAGCAGGCCGGGTTGGAGCCGCGGACCTGGGAGGAAGAGCACGAGGGGGGTGAGCAATGAAGCAGGTGGTGCGTGCTCTGGTCGTCTTGCTGTTTGTCGTCGCCGGTTCCTTATCCGCGCAAGACGCCGAGCGGGGCAAGATTCTCTACGACAAGTGGTGCGCCGGGTGCCACGGCGATACGGGCGCCGGTGACGGCGAAGCCGCGGCGTACATGCTGCCGCGGCCCCGCGATTTCACAACCGCCGTGTACCAGATACGAACGACGGCGAGCGGCGAGCTGCCCACCGATGATGATCTCCGACGCGTGATCGACAATGGCATGCCCGGTACGACGATGCCGGGGTGGCGCGACCAATTGAACGGCGGCGAGCGGGACGACGTCATTGCATACATCAAGTCGTTCTCCCGCTTCTTCAGTGACGACTATGTGCCGGAGCCTGTCGCCACCGGGCGGAAGCCTGGCCGTCCCTCGGAGGAGGACTCGGCTGAAGGGCGTCGTCTCTTTGTCGACGAGCTGCAATGCGTGGACTGCCACGGCGAGCAGGGCCGGGGGGACGGGCCATCGGCCCGGGAGCAAACCGATGACTGGGGCTTCCCCATTCGCGTGGCCGATCTGACCCGCAATTGGAATTTCAACGGGGGCGGCACGGTCGACGACATCTACATGCGGCTCCGCACGGGTTTGGACGGCACCCCGATGCCGTCTCAAAACGACGTCATCGACGCGGGGATCATCACCGACGAACAACTGTGGAGGGTGGCGCAGTACGTGAGGGGTCTCTCACCCGATGAGGCGCCCCAGCGACGCGACGTTGTGCGAGCGGCTCGGTTCGAGGGCAGCCTGCCGTCGAGTCCGGACGACCCGCTGTGGGATGATGTGGAGGCGTACTACATCCCGATGGTCGGACAGATCACCATCAAGCCGCGGTGGTTCTCACCCACGGTCGACGGGTTGTGGGTTCGCGCGGGACACGACGACGAGACCCTGACGGTCAAGCTCACGTGGAGCGATCCAACCCAGAGTCCCGACGCGGATTGGGATGTCTATTTCCAGGGCGTCACCGGTTCGATGACCGACGTCGATGGGCCGCACCTCGCCGAGCAAGGTCCCGATCTGATCGGAGTGCAGTTTCCGCTCACGCCTCCAGCGGGCACGGAGCTGCCGTTCTTCCTGGGTGGCGACACCCGGAACCCAGTCTACATGTGGCAGTGGACGAGTTCGCCGGACGCGGTGGCCGAAGGCACCGCCACCGGACTGGGGACGTTTGCGTCGACCGCCGGGCCGCCGCAGGTGAGTCATGCGGCCTCGTTCGCCGACGGGCAGTGGGAGCTGCAGCTCACGCGCTCGTTGACACCGGCCGATCCGACGGTGGCTGTGGCGTTCACGCCCGGGGAGCCGTTGCCCGTCGGGTTCTTCGCCGCGGACGGAACGGACGGCGAAGACGCCGTGCGCGGCTCACTCAGTGCTTGGTATGCGATCTACTTGGATGTGCCGACACCGCCTCGCGTGTTTGTGGCACCAATCGTCGCCGTCGTGCTGACGGCCGGACTGGCGTTCGGCATCGTCTGGCGCGCTCAGCGACGCGAACGCGAGGCATAAAATCGTTTTCCCTTTTGGAGGAAAGATGCGACGTCTTGGCGTAACTTCGTGCTTGTTGGCTCTTATCGCGTGTGGCGGCGGCGACGGTGGCTCGGGAAGCGGCGGTGGGGGTGGCGCTGCGGCCGCGGCAGCCCCCCTTGGCAACGGTAGCATCACCGGCATGGTGATGTTCGCCGGATCCCCTCCGGCCAATCCGGCCATCGACATGGCCGAAGAGGCCGTGTGTGCGGAGAAGTTCACCAACGGACCGACGGATCCCATCGTGAGTGTCACGGGCGGCCACTTGGCCAACGTGTTCGTGCGGGTCACCGGCGGCCTGCCGGCAGGGCCGTATCCGGAGCCCGCCGCGGCGGCGACGATCGACCAGGACGGATGTCTGTACACGCCGCGCGTGGTGGGTGTGATGGTCGGTCAGGACCTGGTCATCAGCAACAGCGATCCGGTGCTCCACAACATCAAGGCCGTTCCGACAGAGAATCGCGGCTTCAACATCAGTCAGCCGCGGGAGGGCATGACCTCCACCCGGAGCTTCAACACGCCGGAGATCATGGTGCCGTTGGAGTGCAATGTGCACGGGTGGATGAACGCATACGTGGGCGTTGTGGAACATCCCTACTTCGCCGTAACCGGCGCCGACGGCACGTTCTCGATCGGCGGTTTGCCCGCCGGCACCTACCAGGTCGAGGCCTGGCACGAGACGCTGGGCACCCGCAGCGGTGAGGCCACCGTGGCGGCGGACGGGTCGGCAACCTTGAACTTCACCTTCGGCGGCTGAGGAGACTCCCGCATGAGTTGGATCTTACCACCCAGTGCTTCGACCTTCGCGGGCGATATCGATTTCCTGTATTACCTCATTCTGGTAATCACGGGCATCGCGTTCGTGGTGGTCGAGGCCGGGATTTTGCTGTTCGTGATCAAGTATCGCGCCCGGCCGGGCCGCAAGGCCGAGTACATCGAGGGAAGCACGAAGGCCGAAATCATCTGGACGGCCGTTCCGGCGGTCACCGTCGTGATCATCGGTCTCATGAGCGCCGGCGTGTGGAACAATGTCAAGGGCCGCAACAGCACACCGCGGAACGCCATACCCCATCAGGTGAACGTGCGGCAATTCGAGTGGGACTTCGTCTACCGGGGTGCCGACGGCCAACTCGGAACGGCGGACGATTTCACGGTGCGGAACCAGCTACACATCCCGGTGAACCAGCCGGTGGCATTACAGCTCAACGCCGAGGACGTGATCCACTCCTTCTTCGTTCCGGCGTTTCGCGTCAAGCAGGACGCCGTACCGGGGATGGCCATCAGTACGTGGTTCGAGGCCACGGAAGTAGGGGAGTACGAGATCGCCTGTGCCGAACTGTGTGGACTGGGTCACTACCGCATGCGTGCGATGGTGACGGTCCACTCGGCGGCGGACTATCAGCAATGGCTCGCAGATCGGACTGCGGCTGCCGACGAGGAGTAGGGCAGGCAAACACACATTCATCCAAGGGATAACAATGGCGACTTCCGCGGTTTCTTTGGAACCCGCAGCGCACACGGAAGCCCACGAGCTATCGTTCCTGCGAAAGTACATTTTCTCAACCGACCACAAGATCATCGGCGTGCAGTTCATGCTGATGAGCTGGGTTTTCCTGGTGTTCGGCGGACTGATGGCGATGATGATCCGCTGGCAGCTCGGCTTCCCGGATCGGGCACTCCCGGGGGGGCAGCTACTCCCGGAGACGATGGCACCAGGTGGCATCCTGCTTCCCGAGTTCTACAACTCCCTCGTCACGATGCACGGCACGATCATGGTGTTCTTCGCCATCATGCCGCTGCTGGTGGGCGTATTCGGGAACTTCCTGATCCCGCTCAAGATCGGCGCGCCGGACATGGCGTTCCCCCGGCTCAACATGGCGTCGTTCTGGATCGCGGTTCCCGCGGGCATCCTGATGATGGCGGGCTTCTTCGTGGAAGGCGGGCATGCCTCGGCCGGCTGGACCCAATACGCGCCGCTCAGCTCCGATCCCCAGTGGACCGGCGTGAGCACGGGCCAGCAGATCTGGCTGTTGAGTATCGCGATCCTGGGTTTGGCGTCGATTCTGGGTGCCACCAACTACATCACGACGGTGGTGAACATGCGGGCGCCAGGAATGACGTGGTTCCGGATGCCGTTGTCGATCTGGGCGCTCTTCATCACGGCGATCTTGGTGTTGCTGGCGATCCCGATTCTGTCGGGTGCGGCCATCATGTTGTTCTTCGATCAAACGATTGGCACGCACTTCTTCGATTGGACGGACGGGGGCCAGCCGATTCTGTGGCAGCACCTGTTCTGGTACTTCGGCCACCCGGAAGTCTATATCCTGATTCTGCCGGCAATGGGCGTGGTCTCGGACATCATTGCCAACGGTTCACGGAAGCCGGTGTTCGGTTACCACTCGATGGTGTTTGCCATAATCGCCATCGCGTTCCTCGGCTGGATCGTGTGGGGCCACCACATGTTCCAGAGCGGCATGAATCCGACGTTGGGGATGACGTTCATGATCTCCACGTTGCTCATCGCCGTCCCGTCTGCCATCAAGACGTTCAACTGGATGGGGACGATGTGGCGCGGGAACATACGGTTCCATGTGCCCATGCTTCACGCGGTGGGATTTGTGGCGATGTTCGTCATCGGTGGGCTGAGTGGCGTCTTCATGGCCACGACGCCGGTGGACATCTACATCCACGATACGTACTTCATCGTCGCACACATCCACTACGTGCTGTTCGGCGGAAGCCTCTTCGCCATCTTCGCGGCAGTGACGTACTGGTACCCGAAAATGTTCGGCCGAATGATGAACCCGGCGCTCGGCAAGATTCACTTCTGGCTGACGTTCATCTTCTACAACCTGACGTTCTTCCCCATGCACAATCTGGGTGTGTATGGGCACATGCGGCGGATCTACGACCCGTCGCAGTATGAGTTTCTGGCGCCGTTGGCTCCCCTCAACAAGTTCATCACGATCAACGCGCTGCTACTGCTGGTCGTGCAGCTGCCGTTTGTGTGGAACTTCATCATGAGCTGGTTCAAGGGAGAGCAGGCGACGGACAATCCGTGGGAGGCCAACGGACTGGAGTGGACAGTGCCGTCACCGCCGCCCCACGGCAACTTCGCCGAGGTGCCGACGGTGTATCGCGGCCCCTACGAGTACAGCTCGCCGCTGGTCGAGGAGGATTATCTGCTTCAGACCCGCAAGCTCAGTTCTGACTTCGATCCGGCCGCGGCCGGCGCACAGGAGGGATAGAGGAAAATGGCTCACCCTGCCTTGATGAGTCCGCCGGCGCGACGGGAAGTTGGAGCGGACGTCTACAACGAAAAGCTGGGGATGTGGATCTTCCTGGGGTCGGAGGTGATGTTCTTCACCGCCCTGATCGGGGCCTACATCATCTTACGGTTCGGCAGTCCGGAGCAGTGGAGTGCCCCGGGGGCGATTCTCAACGTCCCGGTCACCGCCGTCAACACCTTCCTCCTCATCTGCAGCAGCGTCACGATGGTGAAGGCGTTCGCCGCAATCCAGGAAGGGGATCAACACCGGCTGAAGATGTATCTCCTGGCCACGGTGGCGATCGGCGCGTCGTTCGTCGGTGTGCAGATCTACGAGTACACCGCGCTGATCCACGAAGGGTTTCTGCCATCGGGATACGCCGCCGGCAGCGAGTTGGCGCAACACGCGGCGGATGGGGACCTCCCGGCGTCCATCGCCATCTACGGATCGTCCTTCTACACGATGACGGGCTTCCACGGGTTCCATGTCTCAATGGGCGTGCTGTGCATGACCTTCGTGACCTGGAAGGCTTTTCGTGGCAAGTACACGAAGGAGGACCATCGAGGAGTGGAGGTCATCGGCCTCTATTGGCACTTCGTGGATTTGGTCTGGATCATTCTGTTCACCATCGTCTACCTCGTTTAGGGAGTCGGGATCATGGCTAGCGGACCGGCGCACGCACAACCGAATTACTGGGCGATCTGGGCCTACCTCCTGATTCTCACGATCGTGGAGCTGGGCGTGGCATTCCTCCCGTGGTCGAAGGAGGTCCAGATCCTTATCTTGCTCGGCTTGGCAATCTGGAAGGCGCTGCTCGTGGCGCTATTCTTCATGCACCTGAAGTGGGAGGGCAACCGGATGCGGATCTTCGCCATTGCGCCCCTGCCGCTGACGGTGATCATAGTAGTGGCAGTCCTGACGGAGTACGTGTGGTAAAGCATTCTTCACAAATGTCCAAATCCAACGACTACGCCGAGCTGACGAAGCCGCGGATCGTCATGTTGGTGATGCTCACAGCCGCCGCCGGCTTCTGGCTCGCGGGGCCGGAGCGGTCTCAGGCGATCATCCTGTTTCACCTCTTGATGGGCACGGTGCTGGTGGCATCGGGAACGAACGCCCTCAACCAGGTGTGGGAGCGGGACGCCGACGGCTTGATGCGGCGAACCCGAAACCGGCCCCTGCCGGCGGGACGGATAAGCGTCGGGGTGGCGAGTCTGTTTGCCTGGGGGATGGGGATCGCCGGCGTGGTGTACCTGGCTGCCTTCGTGAACCTGCTCACCGCGGGTATCGCGGCGGCGACCCTGCTGTCCTACGTCTTCGTGTACACCCCCATGAAGATGCGCACAACGGTGTCCACACTCGTGGGGGCCGTTCCCGGCGCGCTGCCCATTGTGGGGGGCTGGACGGCGGCACGCGGGTCACTGAACGGCGAGGCCTGGGTGCTGTTTTGGATTCTCTTCCTGTGGCAGTTGCCGCACTTCCTGGCGCTGGCCTGGATGTATCGGGAGGATTACGCGCGAGCGGGGTTCAAGATGCTGAGCGTGGGAGATCCGGACGGGCGCGTGACCTTTGGGCACTCCACCATGTATGCAGCGGCCCTGTTACCCGTGAGCCTCGCGCCGACGATCGTGGGGATTGCGGGGACGGTGTACTTCGCTGGGGCCGTCGTCCTCTCGAGCGCCTTTCTCTACGTCAGCCTTTCCGCCGTGCGGCATTGCTCCATGGCGAACGCGCGCCGTCTGTTCAGGCTTTCCCTGGCCTACCTGCCCGTGCTCCTGATCCTCATGGGATCTGGGATATGATCGGCTTCCACCGATTCCTCATCGCCACGGCAATCTTCTTTTGCGCCGGCCTCGGCGTGTGGATGCTGTCGGCCTTCTGGGGTAACGGCAACGTCGTGTTGCTGGTGCTGGGGATTTCCTTCGCGGTCGCCGCCGTGGCGTTGAGCTATTACCTGAGAAACCTGGAGCGGTTTCTCCACCGGTAGATCAGCCCGTCCCTCGCCGTTTGGCCAACGCCAGGGCAATGGCCAAGGCCGCCAACCCCGTCGCCACCCCGGCCAGTGCGAGTGACGCCCACCCGGTAACGGTGGTCGTTCCGACGATGCGCACAGTGGGTGCCGCTCCACTGCCGCCCCGACCCCACTCCACGACCGACCCGTTCGCCCGCGTCATGTGAACCGGAAACACCAGCGGCTGGCGTCGCACGTCACCGGGAAGCCTCCCGAAGAAGGCAAATTCCAGGAACTCCCCTCTGACGAGTTCCCCGCCGGTCCACTCGATGGCCGGCGGCGTGCCCTCGCCGCTCGGGATGAGGCGAGCTTCCCATCCTGCCACCGGCTCGACACCGAGAACCATGATGGCCTCGGGCACGGTGAGGCGCACAGCGACGAAGGCGGTGTCGGTTTGGTTGATCGCTCTGAGGGCGAATCGCTCCCACGCCGCCGGCTTCACGGTGGGGGGGTAGAGGTCGATCTGGGCTTCCGCCGGCAGGGCGAACAATGCGCAGAAGAACGGGACGCTGCGCCACAGCTTCGAGGGGATCATGGACATCTCACGGCCGCTGGAGTGAGTCGCGGTGGAATGTATCCCAGGAGGGCAGTGGACAGTAGGCGGCGAGGAGGCTGGATCCCCGCCGCCGGAAACCCGGCGCCGCGAGGCTCCGTAGGTAGTTGCATCCATGACCTGACCGTCAACGCCGTCACCGGAGCCGCTCGTGGACCATCTCCGCCAGGACCTTCGCTACGCTTTCCGCACACTCATCGCCCGGCCGGGATTCACCGCCGTCGTCGTAGTGACGCTGGGACTCGGGATCGGGATCAACAGCGCGATCTTCACACTCGTCAACGCCGTGATGCTCAAGCCGCTGCCCGTACACGCCCCCGAAGAAATCGTCAACGTGTATCTGACGGGGCCCAACGGGGTCAACTTCAGCTCGCTGTCGTATCTCGATTACCGCGACGTCGAACAGCGAACGGACTTGTTTCAGGACGTGGTGGGGTACTCGGGCTTGATGGGCACGCTCACCGGAACCGGCGCGGGCGAAATGGTCTTCGGTGAGTTCGTCAGCGCCAACTACTTCTCGGCATTGGGTGTCGCCCCCCAACTGGGCCGTGGCTTCCTCCGTGGCTTCCTCGAGGAAGAGGGATCGACGTTCGGGACACATCCGGTGGCCGTGATCAGCTCGCGACTCTGGCACCGCTGGTTCAACACGTCGCCGGACGTCATCGGACGGGACGTCACGTTGAACGGTGTCAAATTGACGGTGGTGGGAGTGGCGCCCGACGATTTCCACGGCGTGCTGGTGAGAGGGTTCTCATTGGACGTGTGGGTGCCGGTGGCCATGCGACCTGTGCTCCAGCCCGGGTACTCCAACATGGATAGCCGCGGCAGTCGGTGGGTCACCGTGAAAGGGCGGCTGCAACCGGACGTGACGCCTGAACGGGTTCGGTCGGCGTTGGCGACTTTGATGGAGGGGTTGCAGGAGACGTACCCCGACACCCACGAAGGGCGTCAATTTCGGGTCATTCCCATGAATGACGTGTACCTGCATCCCGAGGGTGACAGCGGCGTCGTGGCGGTTGCCGCCATGATGATGGGGGCCGTTGGCTTGGTGCTGCTCATCGCGTGTGCCAACGTCGCCAATCTCCTCTTGGCCCGGGCGCTCGGCAGGCGCCGGGAGATCGCCGTGCGGTTGGCCCTTGGCGCCGGGCGCCGGCGACTCGTTCAACAACTGCTGGTCGAGAGCGTTGTCCTGGCGGGCGGAGGCGGGATCTTGGGATTCACGCTGGCGTACTGGTTGGCGGCGTTGCTGTTGGCGTTCAATCCGCCGTTCCCGGTGGCCATCAGCCTCGATCTGGGGCTGGACTGGCGGGTGGTGTCGTTCACGGGAGGTGCCGCGTTGCTGACCGGGTTGGTGTTCGGCTTGATCCCGGCGTTGCAGGCGACGCGGCCGGCGCTGGTCCCCGCCCTGAAAGATCAGGAATCGACCGCGCGGGTGGGCAAGATGCGGCTGCGTAACGCCCTCTTGTTGCCTCAAGTCTCCCTCTCATTGATCCTCCTCATCGTGGCGGGATTGTTCGCCCGCAGCGTGCAGAACGCCAGCTCCGTGGATCTGGGCTTCGATGCCGAGCGGTCGGGGATCGTCACGGTCGACCTGGGCCAGCAGCAAGGATACGACGCCGAGCGTGCGGAGTTGTTCTGGGCGGATCTCCTGGATCGGGCGAAGGCCATGCCGGGCGTTCAAGCCGCAACGGTCAGCAACTGGATCCCCTTGGGAACTTTGTACTCGGAACAGAACCTCAGCGTCCTGACATCGGATGCGGCGGGGACTCGGACTGTGGAGCGGATGGCGGTTGCGCGTGTCGACGAGGGATACTTTGGGACGCTGGGTATCGGCGTGCGGGGCCGGGCTTTCGACGAGGGGGACGTCCAGCGCAGTGCGTCGGTGGCCATCGTCAGCGAGGCCGCGGCGCGGCGCCTCTGGCCCGACGAATCGCCGCTGGGCAAGCGGTTGCGTACGAGGGGAGAAGACGGGCCTGAATACGAGGTGGTCGGTGTGGCTGCCGACGCAAAAGTGCGGTCGCTGGGTGAAGATCCCCAACCATTCCTCTATGTGCCGATTCGGAACTATGGCGGGATGCTGCATCTCATCGCCCGAGCGCCGAGCGATCCCGCCGCGGTAGTAGCCGCGCTCCGTCGCCAAATCACAGAGATCGACGACGACATGGCGGTATTTCAGGCCGCGACGATGGAGGAGCACCTCTCGTTGATGCTGTTTCCGTTCCGCATGGCCGCCGCCGTCTCCGCGGCGCTGGGCCTTCTAGGCCTTACGCTGGCTGGAGTGGGACTCTACGGTGTGGTGTCGTACGGCGTCGCGCAGCGCACCCGGGAGATGGGTCTGCGGATGGCCCTCGGCGCCACTGCCCGCGACGTCGTGCGCCTCGTCGTCGGCGAGGGCACGCGGGTGGTCGTGATGGGCGTTGTCGTCGGTCTGGCGCTGGCGTTTCTCATGACCCGCGTGTTGTCCAGCGCGCTGTTCGGCATCAACCCGAGTGACCCGATCACATTTGTCGTGACGCCGGCGGTGCTGGCCGTGGTGGCAACCGCCGCGAGCTTCCTGCCGGCGTACCGTGCGACGAAGGTGGATCCGGTTAAGGCGCTGAGGACGGAATAACGCACTTCCTCACATCTTGTCTTGCACCGGTTGTTCGTCTGTGGTCCAATAGTCGGTGCATCCCTCGGCGTCGCTGAGGGTTACCATTGCGGCGTCCACCTCGCGTTCCGGCCTCAGGAAGACCAGCCCACCCGCCAGCGCCAACAGCGATGCGGCGAGGGTCCCGAACAAGACGCCGATCTTGGCCACTGGCAGGAGTGCTTCGGTGAACGCCAGCTCGCCGATGAAGATCGCCATCGTGAAGCCGATTCCGCCCGCCGCTCCCACGACGAACAACCCCGACCACCGCACGCCATCTGGAAGGGAGCACAAGCCGAGGCGCGTTGAGAGCCAGCTCACGCCGACGATCCCCAGCGGCTTGCCCACAACCAGTCCCAGCGTGACACCCAGGAACACCGCCATGGAGGTCGTCTCGCCGAGCTCGACTCCACCCACGTTCACACCGGCGTTGGCCAACGCGAAGAGGGGCATGATACCAAAGGCCACGTACGGGTGCAGGTTGGCCTCGATCCGCTTCGCGGGTGACAAAGCCTCGCGCCGCGCCCGAGCCAATTTCCCCAGGGGCTTGAGCAACTCGTCGTCGTGGTCGTGACGGCTCACCCGCGCCTGAAAATCGTCCAACGCGGTCCGCGCCTCTGTCAGAAACCCTTCCTTCCCAAACCACGGCTTCACCGGTGTCATGAATCCGATGATGACGCCGGCGATGGTGGGATGTACACCCAGCTTCAGCATGCCCGCCCACAGGACGATGCCCGGGATCGCATAGATGAAGCCTGGTCGAATGCCTATAGCGTGGAGGACGAACAGGCCGAGGATGCCACCGCCGACCCACGCCAGCGCAGACAGGTCGATACCTGCGGAATAGAAGACCGCGATGACGATGATGGCGCCGATGTCGTCAACGATCGCAATGGCCAGTAACAGGACACGCAACGTGGCCGGAACCCGTTTGCCCAGGAGCGTGAGGATGCCTACGGCGAAGGCGATGTCCGTTGCCATCGGCACGCCCCACCCCGATTGGCTTGGCCCCGAGGTATTCAGTGAGAAGTAGAGAAGCGCCGGAACCACCATGCCGCCCAATGCTGCAGCCATCGGCAGCGCCGCACGCTTCCACTCCGAGAGCGCGCCCTCGGCGAGCTCCCGCTTGATCTCCAGCCCGACGACGAGAAAGAACACCGCCATCAGGAAGTCGTTGATCCAGAAGTGGAGATCCCGCTCGAAGACCCACTCGCCCAGTCCGATGGTAAAGGGAGTGTGCCACAACGCCTCGTAGCTCTGGTGCCAGGGCGAGTTGGCCCACACCAGCGCCACGATGGCTGTGGCCAGGAGGACGAGCCCGCTGCTGGCCTGGATGTGCATGAACCGCTCGAGGGGCTGCGCCACCGATTGCGCCAGCCTGCGGGCGGGCAACCAGGCCTCGGGGGGTGGGGGTGTGACGTTCGGGTCTTGCGTCGAGTTCATCTCGGCTCTTCGAATGATTGGCACGGAGAAATTTGGCGGTCTAATAGTGGTCGGGACTGGGGGTTCCGACAAGGTGGTGCTATCGCAAGCCCACCTGCTGCAGCACCGCGTCGAATCGCGGATCGTGCCGGATGGGATCCCAGATCGCGTCCACGTTTAGATACCCGAGCCATCCGGCGCGCTGCTCGACGGCCCTGTGCAGCCACTCGAAGGCGTCGTCATGTTGCCCCAATGCGGCGTGGAGGATGGCGACGTCGGCCGCCGACACGTACTCCCTCGAGGCCCTGTCCGTGACCTCGGCGAGGATGGCCTCGGCCTCACTCGAGCGGCCGGCGGCCGCCAGGGCGCATCCCAGTGCAGCCCGGCGTTGCGGCGTGTCGCCGGCCAGCTCGATGGCCCGCTCTGCTTCGGCCACTGCCTCGTCGCTCCGCCCGAGCTCGATGTACGCCCAGCCCAGGAGGTAGTGTACCGGTGGGAAGCTGGTGTCCAGCTCCTCGGTTCTTTTCAGGTACTCGACCGCCTCGTCGTGCCGCCGTGCCCAGTAATACTGCAGACCCACGTTGGCTCCCACCAGCTGGGAGATGGGATGAAGATCAGAGGCCCGCTTTGCCGACTCGATGGCCTCCTCGTGTCGTCCCATGGCGGCGCGGTGGAAGTTGCGCATCACAAGGGTCTTCTCTCCGTCTGGGTCCAGCTCCTCGGCCCGTCGTATCGCTGCGTCCGCGGCGCTCCAATCCCAATCCAGCCACATGCAGACGGTGCCCAGCGTGGCGTATGCGTTGGCCAGCTCGTCGTCCAACTCGATGGCCCTCAACGCCGCAGCCTTGGCCTTGGGCAACCCCTCGGTGGGGGGCTGCTTGCCCAAGGTGACGGACATCAAGAGGTAGCAGTCTGCCAGGCCGGCGTACGCGAGGGCGTAGTCTGCATCGAGATCGATGGCCTGCTGGAACAACTCGACGGCTCGCTCGACGCCGGCCACGGTGAACTTGCCCCAGTAGAACCGCCCTTGGAGGTAGAGGCTGTACGCCTCCATGTTGCACGTCGGCCTCTTCAAGAGCTGCACCTTCTCGTCCGGAGAAAGCGTCGCTTGCAGGGCGCTGGTGATGCACTCCGCGATCTCGCTCTGAATCTCGAAGATATCGGTGAGCTCCCGGTCGTACGTCTCGGCCCACAGGTGTTTGTCCGTGACCGAGTCGATGAGCTGTGCCACGACGCGGACCCGGTTTCCCGCCCGGCGCACGCTGCCTTCGAGCACGCACGCCACGTGCAGTTCACCGCTGATCTGGCCCAGGGATTTGGTCGTATCCTTGTATTGCATCACCGAGGTGCGAGACGTCACCTGCAGTCCGGCGATCTTCGAAAGGTGCGTGATGATGTCGTCGGTGATGCCGTCGCTGAAGTATTCGTTCTCCGGGTCGGCGCTCAAGTTGGTGAACGGCAAGACCGCCAGGGCCTTGTCGGGGCGATCCAGTCCCGGAGCGTCCTGGGTCGGCGGGAGGGAGTTCTGGTCAATCGACGCCACCAGCTCACCGCTGGACAGCCGGGGCCGCAGCACATCCAAGAACTCCGCTGCCGTCTCGAATCGCTTTTCGGGGTTGAGGTCCATTGCCCGCCGCACGGCCTGATCGATCGTGTCCGACAGCGTCCATCCCGCACCGCTGAGGGTGGGTGTCGGTTGTGAGTAACGCGCCTCGATGATCGCCTCGATGGTGGGGCCGCGGAACGGCGGCCTCCCGGTAAGCATCTCGTACGTCACGCACGCGAGACTGTACACGTCGGCCCGAGGGTCCACTTCGGCCCCCCTCGTCTGCTCGGGGCTCATGTAGCCTGGCGTGCCGATGGGGACTCCCGCGATCGTGAGATTGTCACCACACGCCACGCACAGCGCCCGGGCGATGCCGAAGTCGGCCACCACGGCATGGCCATCTGCCAGCAAGATGTTCTCAGGTTTGATGTCGCGATGCACCACTCCCTGCAGGTGGGCATAGTGCAGTGCGTCACCAACCTCCCGCGTGATCTGCAAGGCCTCCTCGATGGGCAGCTTGCCCGTTTTGGCCAGCCGAACCCGCAACGAATCGCCTTCGATGAACGGCATCGTGTAGTAGAGCACGTCGCCGACTTCGTCGGCCATGAAGATGGGGACGATGTTTGGGTGGGTGAGTTGGGAGGAGAACTCGACTTCCCGAAGAAAACGCTCCCGGCCGATCCCATTGGCGAATTGGGGATCGAGGACTTTGACGGCCACAGGGCGCCGGGGCCGGTGCTCGTAGGCGAGGAAGACCGTGGCCATGCCTCCGCGGCCGATTTCTCGCTCGATCGTGAAACGGTCGCCCAGGATGTCCTGGACGCTGTCCATAAGTGTGGTCACCTACGCGATTCCTGATACGGTGGACGGCTGCAATCCTCTGCCAAACTCGCTAGTCACCATGGGTCGTGACAAGGAGCTTCGAACGGTGCCGGCGGACGACACGCCGCCCTAGTAAGAGCGCTCGACGGGCCGAGGGCGTTCCCGGAGACCGTCCACAGTCCCACTGATTGTCATAAGTTATTTAATGACAACAGTTTACCATGGTAGCCAAAAGGCGCGCCCACGTGGGTTGTTGACTGCTGCTTGTCCCAACCGCCGTACGTTGCTGGCCTCTCGAATGTCGAGAAATTTGACGCTCCGTGGAGGCGGTGGGGTGCCTAAATAGCCACCCCTAGCCGACATGCGCTTTGACGGATACTCTTGCACCTCGCAGTGTTTAGGAACTGTTCACAGTGACTGAAGCTCCGGATCTCTTACAGCGCCTAACATCGGCTCTGGCCGACACCTACGAACTCGAGCGGGAGCTCGGGGCCGGAGGCATGGCCATCGTTTACCTCGCCAGAGATATCAAACACGACAGAGAAGTCGCCCTCAAGGTCTTCCGTCCGGAGCTGGCATCGTCCCTCGGTGCCGACCGGTTTCTCCGGGAGATCCAGATCGCCGCCAAACTGAGCCACCCCCATATCCTGCCGCTGTACGATTCGGGGGAAGCCGACGGTTTCCTTTATTACATCATGCCCCTGGTAGAGGGTGAATCGCTGGCGGACCGCATGGAGCGGGAGAAGATGCTCCCGTTCGACGACGCCCTGCAGCTCACCAGGGAGGTGGCGGACGCGCTGAACTACGCCCACGCCCGGGGCCTCGTCCACCGAGACATCAAGCCCGACAACATCATGCTCACCGGGGGCCACGCGGTGGTGATGGACTTCGGGATCGCCCGGGCCGTGAGCGCCGCCGGCGGCGACAAGTTGACCCAGACCGGTATGGCGGTCGGCACACCCCTCTACATGAGCCCGGAGCAGGGGATGGCGGTCGAGGAGGTGGACGGCCGGACCGACATCTACTCCTTGGGGTGCGTCCTCTACGAGATGCTGGCGGGCACACCACCCTTCACGGGACCCACGCCGCAGGCCGTGATGGCGCGCCACACCATGGATCAGGTGCCGAGTCCGGCCATCATCCGCGAAACGATCTCTCCGGAGCTCGAGGAGATCATCTTCTGCTCCCTGGCCAAATCGCCGGCGGACCGGTTTCGCACGGCGGCGGAGTTCGGCGAGGCACTGAAGGTGATGCAGACGGGGACGGGGACGATGCCTAGGTTCTCGACCTCGATGCCGAGGATGTCCCGGGCCGTGACGCGGGAGACGCTCACCACGCCCCTGCCGTTTTCGCCGCGGCGGATGACCAAGGGCCGATCGTTGGTGGCGGCGTCCGTTGCGGCGTTGGCGGTTGGGGCGGCGGTCTACCAGTTCGGTTTCAGGGGGCCGTCCGGCCCATCCGGGGTCGGCGGCCTGGATCCCAGCAGCATTGCCGTCATGTATTTCGAGGACTTCAGCCCTGACGGCTCGCTCGAGCATGTGGCCGCTGGTTTCACCGAAGGGCTCATCAGCAGACTATCTCGAGTGCCAGGACTGAGCGTGGTCTCCCGCAACGGCGTGGCCCGGTACCGCGGAACTGACATTTCGCGTGACAGCATCGGGCGCGCACTGGAGGCCGGAAGCGTGGTGGCCGGGAGTGTGGAGCAAGTCGGTGAGATGCTGCGAGTCACGGTTCGGCTGGCTGACGGACTCAGTGGCGCCGACCTCGAGCGCCCCCGCACATTTGATCTCCCGGCCGACCAAGTGCTAGCGGTGCAAGACACCCTGGCCGACAACGTCGTGATGTTTCTGCGACAACGCCTCGGCGACGAAGTGACTCTGCGCAGGCGCATGGGCGGCACGTCGGATGACGCGGCATGGACCATGGTGCAACGGGCTGCGCAATTGCGGGGCGACGCGTTTGCACTCGAGGAGGACGATCCCGATCAAGCCGAACGGGTGTACAGGCAAGCAGATTCGCTGGCCGCATCCGCATCCGACGCGGACCCGCAGTGGGCAGAGCCGATCGTGGCACGGGGCTGGCTCGCATACGACCTGTCGTATCTCGCGGACGGACGCGAGGTCGTAGACCGAATGGAAACAGCGGTCGCACACGCCGAACGAGCCATCGCGGTGGATGACTCATATGGCGATGCGCTCCACCTCCGGGGCAGGTCCCGCTACCGTCTCTGGCTGCTCGAGGCTACCACCGACCCCGAGGCCAGGGACCAGCTTCTCGAGGACGCCCGATCGGATCTTGAGGCCGCGGTGGATGCAGACCCGGGCCTGGCCAACGCCTGGTACGCGCTCAGCCGTTTGCACTACGACCGCCGCGACAATATGTCCGCCGTCATTGCAGCCAGGCGGGCATACGAGGCCGACGCGTTCCTCGGCAATCAGAGCGCCAACCTGTTTACACTTTGGGAAACCAATTTCGACTTGGAGCAATTCCCCGACGCTCAGCGGTGGTGTGACGAGGGAACGCGCCTCTTTCCCACCGACCCCAGCTTCGTCCGGTGCCAACTGCGGATGATGCTCTCTCCCTCGGCCGAGCCCAACGTCGACCGTGCGTGGCGGCTATTTCAAGCGTTGGATACGCTCCAGTCCGAATCCTTGCGAGAGTTCGCAGGGCATCGGGCGCGCATGGTGGTGGGTGGTGTTATCGCGCGGGCCGGCCTGGCGGACAGCGCGCGGAGTGTCCTGGTGGCGGCGCGGGCGGGACGAGAGGTGGATCCGGAGCGGCAGTTGGCGTTGGACGAGGCGGTTATGCGCGCGCTCCTCGGCGACCTAGACGAAGCAATCGACTTGATGACGGACTACGTGGCCGTGAATCCGGGTCACGACTTTGTGCTTGACAGGGAACTTCACTGGTTCTACCGACCGCTTCGGGATCATCCGGGCTTCCGACAGCTTACAGGGTCGGGCAGGTGAAGGCGACGTAGCGCTAGTTCTATAGATAACTCGTAGAACGAAAACGGCCCGCAATACAAGGCAGATTCGGGGCAACGCACACGAAGCTTGCGCCGTCTGCCGTTACTGTCGGCCGAATTCGATAGGCCGTACTCGTACGAAGGGCCAGCATGTGCCTTCGTGTTTGTTGGGCAGGCGTGTTGGAGCAACCCCTCTCGCGCCTACAGCTCCGGAAGGTGTTTAATGAAACGCATTGTTCTTCTCTCACTCATCTCGGCGGTTTTTGTCGCGTGTCAAGACGGGACATCGCCGACGGATGCCCCTTTCGGGGGCGCCAACTTCGAAATTCGCGACGGCGCGAGCGGTGGCCCGTTTGCGAATGTGGATTTCTTCTTCTTGCCGCCGCTGGTCAG
>JBDHHA010000076.1:0-19841 GCA_039589615.1 Gemmatimonadota bacterium | reverse complement strand
CGGTTCGCGGCGTTGCCCGGCGTGCAATCGGCCAGCACCACGACGTGGGTTCCCATCGGCGGCGGCGGAATCGGGCTGGGTCGCGTGCACTTGGCAGACGACATGCCGGAGCCGCCGGCCGGACCCGACTACTCCGCCCGCTGGGTGATGGTCGGTCCGGATCTGTTCAACACACTGGCATGGCCGCTCCAACGGGGACGCGCCTTCACCGATGCCGACAACGCCGAAGGCCCCCAGGTCGCCATCATCAACGAGGTGATGGCCGACCGGATGTTCCCCGGCGAAAGCCCAATCGGGAAGCGTGTACGGTCGTGGCGGGACGAGAACGTGTACCGGGAGATCGTTGGTGTCGTGGGAAACGTTCGGCTGGACGCGGTGGCCGACAATCTGCAGCCCCTCTTCCTCGTCCCGGCCAAGCAGGTGAGCTGGGCCAGATCGCGCAGCATCGTGTTGCGGAGTGCGGTGGATCCGACGACGCTGTTGCCGCAGTTGCAGGGAGCCTTGTCGGACGTGGACCCTCTTGTCCCCGTAACCAACCCCCGCACCGGCGAGATCCTCTTCGACGCGTCGTTGGCGGCGAGTCGGTTCACGACGATGCTCTTGAGTCTGTTTGCCGTCTTGGCGGCGGTGGTGGCGGCGATCGGACTCTACGGGGTGATAGCCAGCACGGTGACCAACCGGACGAAGGAATTGGGAATCCGGACGGCCCTGGGTTCCGGACGCCGCCGCACGATGGCCTTGGTCATGGGGCAGGGCCTTCGCCTGGCCGCGGTGGGAGCTGCGCTCGGGCTGGTCGTGTCACTCCTACTCACCGGGGCCATGACGGGCATGCTTTTTCAGGTGAGCGCGCGGGACCCGTTGACCTTCGCGGGGATCACGGGTGGCATTCTGTTGGTCGCGCTCGTGGCGTCCTACGTTCCGGCGGCGCGAGCCATGCGCGTAGACCCGGTGCGTGCATTGCGGGAGGAGTGAGCTGGGATGACAGGCGAGGGCTTCGCGGCCTGACCTTACCAGACCGCTTCGTACCCCTCCGGCAGGAACTGCATCCTGCGACTGTAGACGTGGACCTTCTTGGTGGGGCCGTCTCCGTTGGAGAGGGCTCCACCATCGTGGACCCAACCCAGAATTGCGCCTTCCAGGTTGTACGCCTCCCACCCGTTTTGGATCAGGGCCTGGGCGAAGATGCCGGAGCGATGTCCCACCGTGCAGTAGGTGACGACCGTCCTTCCCCTGTAGTCGTCGATCTGCTTCTCGAAATGTTCTGAAGTCACGGCCCCTTCGATCATGGAGACCGCCTGCTCCTCGTGGGACCGAACATCCACCATCACGATGTCTCCGGCGCCGAGGCGTCGTTGCGCCTCCTCGACGGACATGGTGGGAACGTCGGCGAAATTTCGTGCGGTGGACTGGTAGGCGCCGTGCGCCGCCGCGCGCTTGGCGTCGTCAGACTTGGGTCCGAACATGGAGTAAACTCGCTGGTACCGGGTCGCTGCCAGCCGGTGCCGCGCTTGCGGCGGGCCGGAATCGGGAGAAGATAGGAGGTGAACCGAGCCGACGGAAGGCACGATGGACAAAAAGCACGTGGTGTTGGTCGGGGCCGGCCATGCCCATATCCAGGTTCTCGACGCGTTCGCAGCATCTCCGCCGGGCTGTCGTCTCACGCTGGTGGTGGACACGCCCATCGCCGTCTATTCGGGGATGGTTCCCGGGTTCGTAGCGGGGCAGTATCGGGTCGAGGAGCTCCAGATCGATCCCTTGCCGCTGGCCAAACGCGCCGGGGTGGAGGTCGTGCTGGCCCGGGCGGTGGGGATCGACACGGCCAACCAGCGCATCGAGTTGGCGGACCACGAGGCCGTTCCCTACGACATCGCGAGCTTCGACATCGGGTCGACGGTGGCGGGGCTCGATCTCCCGGGTGTCCGGGAGCATGCCCTGCCGACACGTCCCATCGGCCTGTTTGTGGGTCGGATGGACGAAGTGCTGGAAGCTGCCCGGAAGCGCGAGGGGGGGGCGTTCCGGGTGATGGTGGTGGGGGCAGGCGCCGGTGGGGTGGAGTTGGCCTTTACGCTGCTCCATCGGTTGCGGCGCGACACCTCGGCCGACGTGCAGGTGACCCTGATCGACAACGGACCCCACATCCTGCGAGGATACGCCGACGCGGTGGTGCGGCGGGCCACGCGGCGGACCGCCGAGCAGGGAATCGAGGTACGGTGCGATTGTCGGGTGATGCGAGTCGAAGAACAGGCCGTCCATCTCGAGGGGGGCGACGCCGTCCCCTACGATGTGCTCGTGTGGGTGACGGGCGCGGTGAGTCATCCCGTGTTCGCCCCCTCGGGGATCTCCACCGATCCCAGGGGATTCGCCCGAATCCGTCCCACGCTGCAATTCGAGGAGCACGACAACCTCTTCGGCACCGGCGACTGCGCCACGCTCATCGATCACCCCGGCACCGCCAAGGCAGGGGTCTATGCCGTCCGGCAGGGACCGGTGATCACAGAGAACCTCCGCGCGGCATTGACGGGGGAGCCGCTCAGCAGCTACACGCCCCAGACCGACTTCCTGGCCCTGCTGAATCTCGGCGACGGGACCGCCCTGGGCACGAAGTGGGGGCGGGTGGTCGAGGGGCGGTGGGTCATGAAACTCAAGGATTGGATCGACCGGAAGTTCATGGCGCGGTTCCCCAGGCCGTAACTGGTCCCCCTAGTTCGGTCGTACCTCGACCAATATCTGGTCGGCCGCCTGCTGTAGTTGGTAGGTCTCGGTCCCCTTCGTCGCGACGAGCACCACGGTGGCATTCACCGGCTTGCCGTCCGACTCCTCCGACCATTTGGTGCTCCAGGCCTCCGCCCGTGAAAAGGTCGTGGCGCTGCTGGCCGGGACCGTCTTGTCCGGAGACTCAGCGGGTGTGCCATCGGTGGCCACGATCTTGAACTTTATCTGGCACGAGGCCCTGTCGTTGTTGTTCACCACGGTCCAGTGAATCGTGATGCGGCAAGAGCTGTCCTTGTTGACCGGGTTCGGCTGAGCTTCGAGGCGGAGGTTGGAGAACCGCGGCTTGTCGAAGCTGACACTGCCCCCGCCGCCACCACCGCCGCCCTCCCCGCCGGAGCAGAGGTAGGCGGCTGCGGCCATGCCCGTGTAGAAGCCGATGGCCCCGCCGATGATCGCGCCGAGGATGGCGCCGACGGGTCCCCCGAGAAGAAAGCCCACCGGCCCTCCGATCGATACGCCGATGGCCCCTGATCCAAACGAGATAACAACGATGCACTTTTCGTTGACGGCCACGTTTCCCTCCGGATTGTCAGGTTGGTATCAGTTGCCGGACCGTGCCATAGGCCGGAGCTGTACGCCCGCGTCACCGCAACACTTTCACCTCAACATCGCTCGCCCGCTGCGGCGAGTGGGTACACGCGGTGCGTGGCCTCGATGAAGTCCTCCTCCGACGCTTCGTCGGATGAGCGCTGGACCACCGACAGGAGAAGGATTGGCAATCGTAAGTTGCGTAGCGGCGCCCGCACCCGCCAGCAGTCGCCGGTAACGTCTTTTATGACAAGGGTTTAGAGGGTCTCCGATCGGATCGCCGGGCCGCTCCAGTCCCGTCATCAACGTTTGACGGCCCCTCGAGGTACGGCCATATTCGCATGTCGTAGAAACGAAAGTCGGAATGGCCCAGCGAACGTGTGCAGCGTGCGGAGCTGAGGTAGACCGGCAGGCCATGTTCTGCACGGCCTGTGGCACGGAAGCCCCCACTCGCATGATGGGTCGGGGCTCTGTCGCGGCAGTCCCAAGTCAGCCGCCACCTCCCGACCGCATCGGTTCCTACAAGATCCTCCAGACCCTCGGCGAGGGGGGTATGGGCGAAGTGTATCTCGCCGAGCAGACCGAGCCGGTGCGGCGGCGTGTGGCCCTCAAGATGATCCGCTTGGGCATGGACACGCAGGAGATTGTCGCCCGGTTCGAGTCGGAGCGGCAGGCCCTTGCCGTGATGGACCACCCCCACATCGCCAAGGTCTTCGACGCCGGCGTCAGCGACACCCACCGGCCGTATTTCGTGATGGAGCTGGTGCAGGGCGTCCCATTCACGGAGTACGCAGATACCCACAAGCTCGCCACCCGCGAACGATTGCAGTTGTTCATCGGGATCTGTGAGGCGGTGCAGCACGCCCACCAGAAGGGTGTGATCCATCGGGATCTCAAGCCCTCCAATGTCCTCGTCGGTGTGCAGGAGGGCAAAGCGGTTCCCAAGGTCATCGACTTCGGCATCGCCAAGGCGATGGGTCGTCGGCTCACGGACCAAACCTTTGTCACGGTGCAGGGCATTCCCATCGGCACGCCGGCCTACATGAGTCCCGAGCAGGCGGAGATGTCGGGCCTCGACGTAGACACACGGACCGACATCTACACCCTCGGCGTGATGCTCTACGAGTTGCTCGCCGGCAGCCTCCCGTTCGATCCCAAGGAGTTCGGCGCCGACTTCATCACGTTCCAGGTCAAGCTCCGGGAAAGTGATCCTCCGAAGCCCAGCACCCGGATCGGCAATTTGGGGGAAGAGGGTGTGGCCATTGCCGAGCTGCGTAAGGCCAACGCGGTCGGGCTGCGCGGGCAACTCAAGGGCGATCTGGATTGGATCATCATGAAGGCGCTGGAGAAGGATCGCACACGGCGCTACGAGACCGTGAACGGTCTCATTCAGGACATTCGCCGACACCTGAACGACGAACCCGTCACGGCGCGGGCGCCGACACCCGCGTATCGCGTCGGCAAGTTCGTCAAACGTCACAAGGTGTGGGTCGCGGCGGCGACGTTGGCCGTGTTCAGTCTCGGGGCGGGACTCGTGGTGGCGACATACCAGCGGCAGCAGGCGGTGATGGCGCAGGAGCGTGCCCTCCACAACCTGAACCTGGCCATCGAAGCGGTGGACGAGATGTTGCTTCGCGTGGGGGACACCCTGGCGGCCGTACCCCAGATGGAGCAGTTCCGGGGAGCACTCCTCGACAAGGCTCGTCAGTTCTACGAGCAATTCCAGGAACAGACCACCGAGCCCGAGTTGCGTCTGGGATCGGCGTTGGCCCACCAACGCCTCGGGGACGTGTATCGATTCCTGGCACAGAACGACAAGGCCGAAGGGGCGTACGGCGACGCAATCGACCGACTGACGGAATTGTCCGCCGAGTACCCCGACGACCCGCGCTATCAACACCATCTCGCAGATACCTACAACTGGCTGGGGCTCCAGCTCGCGTCGGTGGACGGGGCCCGGGCGATGGAAGCGTACGGGAGGGCCTTTGATTTGCAGCAGGATCTGGTGGGGCGGCTGCCCGACGCGTTCGAGTACCGGCACCACCTTGCCCGCACACTCTACAATCGCGGCATTCTCCTCAGTGCGGACACGACCGGTTCGGCGCATGCGGAGCGCGACTATCGGGCGGCCATCGCACACTTGGAGTCGTTGATCGCAGAGAACCGTTCGCCCACCGCACCAACCGCTGACTACCAGCAAGAGCTGGCCCGAAGCTACAACAACCTGGGATTCCTGATGCGCCTCATGGGGCAGGAGACCGAGGCGGTGGAGTACTACGGATCGGCCGTGGATATTCTCGAGGATTTGCGGCGCGGGGACGCCGATGGGCGGGCGTACAAGCAAGAGTTGGCCATCTACTACAACAACCTGGCCAACCTTTCGCTCGACAACGGGGATCTCGAGTCCGCTGAATCCCGGAACCGCAGGGCCCTCGAGTTGTTCGAGGATCTTGCCGCCCCGTTGCCGTCGTTGGATCTGGAGCGAGCCAACAGCTACAACACCTTGGGCATGGTCTTCCTGGACAGGAATCTGTCGAGCGAGGCCAACGAGGCACTACAGAGCTCATTGGAGATCTGGGAGCGACTCGAGCGGAATTCGCAACAATTTGTGGACGATCCCGTGTTCCACTACCGATTTGGTTTCACGCTGTTCGATTTGGCGATGCTGCGTTTCGAATCGGGAGATGTCGTGCAGGCCGCTCTCTTTCTCGAGCGGGCGGCGGAGCACCACGCGACCGTCGTGGAGCATGTCGAGTCCGGAAATGCCATGCTCGATCTGTGTTTTGAATACCAGGATCTCGCCGAAATGGCGTCCGGGTGGTCTCGGCGGGCTGGGGCGGGGAGGGCAACAGATGCGATTGCCGTGATGGTGGAGAAGTGCCAACGCTGAACTCATACTCACTGGAGGAGGCCAGGATGCGCGCCCTGAGTCCCACATTGTTGTCCATCTCGATCGTTGCCTCGTGCTGCCTTGTGTTACCGAGCCCGGTGGACGCACAAGGGCAGGCTGCCCGCGTGAGCGCACTCTGGTCGTTGGAGCGTGACTCGGTGGACCAATCGCCGCAGGCACCGCGGCAGCGGCGCAGGCGCACTCGGTCCGCGGGATCGAGCAACGTGGGTTACGTGGACAACGCCATCGTGGGCAACCAGCTCCAGATCCGCTATGACTTCGCGAGTGGCGTGAATCGTCCCGACCGAGCCGAGTTCATTTACGCGAAGTGCGGCTGTTACCGCGTGCTCGGCGTTGATCCGGACGCCCCCGGACCCTCACTCGGTCTCAACGGGGGCGATCCCCTCACGACCCCGTTCATCATCAACAACCTGGACTATCACGAGGTCGCCCTCGACCTGGAGTACGCTTTCCACGAGAGGTTCTCGCTCTTCGCGGAAGGGGCGTACCGGCGGCTCAGTTATGATCTCGGCGGCTCGTCTTCGGGCATTGGCGACATTCGCGTGGGGTTCAAGACCGCTCTCGTCGCTGAGGACCGGCGCTACCTGACATTCCAATGGGGAACCTACCTCCCCACCGGACGGGCGAGTGGCGGGTTGGGCACGGATCACGTCAGCCTGGAGCCTGCACTACTGTATCACGATGCGGTATCGGATCGCGTCAAACTGGAGTGGGAGTTCCGCGTCTGGGTTCCAGTTGGTGGTTCGACGGCGCTGGGGACGGGAGCCGAGTTCGATCCCACCGATGACTTCGCCGGTCCTGTCCTTCGCTATGGCGTCGGTATCGGATACGACGTGAGCCCCGAGGGCCCCGTGCGCTTCACTCCGGTGCTCGAAGTGGTGGGCTGGACCGTGACGAGTGGGATCGAGACGGGTAGCACCGACGGCACGCTCAGCACTGCCGTCATCGAGGATGCTGGGGGAACCACGGTCATCAACGCCAAGATCGGCGCCCGGTTCGGGGTGCGGGAGAATGACGCGATCTTCGTGGGGCTCGGCGAAGCCCTCACGAGCGACGTGTGGTACGAGCGGGTGTTTCGGGCGGAATATCGGCTCGTGTTCTGACGAGGATGTCGGGCAACGGCCCGGGCGGCGCAGTTGGGTGAACCATCACCTTGCCGTGAAGACGGTGACCCGTGTCTCCCCAAAGTCGTACCGCTTTCCCTTACCGGGAACCTTGTGGTCTCTGGCGTGCTCCACCGTGAGAATCCGACTGTAGGGCACCTCCAGCCATCGGGTCACGACCCGGTCCAACTTGCGGGAGCCGTAAGGAGGATCGGCGAACGCGATGTCGTACGCGCCCACATCCAGTGCATCCACAAACGGAATGGCGTCCCGCTTGAAGACCCGGGTCCGCCCACGGAGCCGGAGGGCGGCGATGTTGGCTTTCAGGGCGTGGAGGCTCGCCGGGCCGTTCTCAACGAAATCCACCGTGTCGGCGCCCCGGGAGAGGGCCTCGAGGCCCAGGGCGCCCGATCCGGCGAAGAGGTCGAGGGCCGAGGTGCCAGCAATAGCGGGTCCGAGGACCTCGAACCAGCGAGTTCGGACCCGTTCCGAGGTGGGCCGCACCCGAGGGCCGGGGGACATCAAGTCGTGTCCTGCATACGTCCCGCCCACGAGCCTCATCGCTAAATCCTTGCGGGAAAAATACTTAGGAATGATCAAGGGCTGGCGCCCCGCGCCGCCCCCTATTATCTTGCGTGCCGCAGGCGAACCGCAAGCTGGAAATCTTCTCTTCGCAGAATGGTACCCGGCTTAGGATTGGGTACCGGCGCGTCCTAGACCCGTCGCTTCTCTCCTCAGGTTCAAACAACAAAGAGCAGTGTGTGCCGGTGACTCGCGTGTCACTGGGTGTAGCTGCGTACGTCATGAGGAGTCGCATTGATGCAGTTGTCTTTTGAGGCCTTGGGTCTCGTGCCGGAACTCTTACGGGCGGTGGAAGAGCAGGGGTATACCGAGCCCACCCCGATTCAACAGCAGGCAATACCCGTGGGGTTGGAGGGCCGCGATGTCGTTGGCTCGGCCCAGACGGGTACGGGCAAGACCGCGGCGTTTCTTTTGCCGATCATTCAGCGTCTCAACGGCCACGCCGGTGGGACGCTCCGGGCGCTCGTGTTGACGCCCACCCGGGAGCTCGCCGAACAGGTATTGAACAGTGCCTTGGACTACGGGCGCCACGCCAACTTGAAGGCCGTGGCGGTGTATGGCGGCGTGGGGATGGAGCCGCAAACGAACGCCTTCAAGCGGGGCGTGGACATCGTGGTGGCCACGCCGGGACGGTTGTTGGACCACATGGGTCGGGGGCATGTGGATATGTCCCAGCTCGAGGTGTTGGTCCTCGACGAGGCGGACAGGATGCTCGACATGGGGTTCTCCCCGGACGTGCATCGCATCCTCGACGCGCTGCCCACGGAACGCCAGACCATGTTCTTCTCCGCGACGATTTCCCACGATGTGGACCGGCTCGCACGCAGGGCATTGACGGACCACGCGGCGGTGGAGATCGGTCGTCGGGCGGAAGCGGCCGAGGGAGTCCAACACCTGGTGGTGGCGGTGGACAAACCGCAGAAGCGCAGTCTCCTGGCCACGATGTTGAGTGAAGTGGTGCCGGAAGGCCGTGCCCTCATATTCACCCGGACCAAGTACGGCGCGGATATAGTTGCCCATCACCTCCGTCGCGAGGGGAACAACGTGGCGGCGCTCCACGGCGGCAAGACGCAGGCCGTTCGCAACAAGACCCTCGACCGGTTCAAAGACGGCCGGACACGCATCCTGGTCGCCACCGACGTGGCCGCCCGGGGCATCGACGTGGACGACATCGTGTTGGTGGTGAACTACGACGTGCCTCAGGACCCCGAGGCCTACGTCCATCGCGTGGGTCGCACGGCGCGGGCCGGTGCGGAGGGTGTGGCTCTCACCCTCATGTCGCCGGACGAGTGGTTCCTCATGAGCGACGTGGAGAAGCTCATGGGTCGCACGTTCACCCGTGAGGTCATGCCGGGCTTCGAACCCGCCGTGCCACCGATCCAGCCGGGAGAGCGCACGCGGAACCCACCCCCGCAGGGGCGGTCGGTGCGCTTGCGCCGTGGGATTTCCCGCCGAAGGTAGCTACTCCGCCAGCAACACCTTTCCCAGATTCCGCCGCGCATGCACGTGCTTGTGCGCGGCGATCGCCCCGGCGCGATCGAACGAGAACGTCTGATCCACGACGGCGTGCAGCTCACCCGACTCCACGCCCTGGAAGATCTCGGCGAGGGCGGGACGGAGAATTTCTTCCTTCGACTGCAGGTGCAGCAGGTGGACCCCGAACACGCCGATGCTTGGCTGTATCAAGGAGTAGGGGTGGATGAGGGGCATGCGAAGCATGGCCCTGGCGGCTCGCAGCCAGCTTCGTGTCTTGCCGGGCATGACATCGCTCAAGCCGTAGAACACCAAACGACCCAACGGTGCCAGGAGCCGGCGGCAGGCTTTGGTGGCCGGACCGCCCACCGAGTCGAGTGCGACGTCGATGCCGCGCTTCCCCACGGCGCGAACGGTGTCGGCTTCCCAATTCCCCCTCGAGTCGAAACACGCCTGGGCCCCCAGCTCGTCCACGACAAATGTCCGCTTGCGCTCCGCGCCGGCGGTGCCGAACACCTGAAGTCCGTGGCGGACGGCTAGCTGCACCGCGGCGGTGCCCACGCCGCCGCCGGCGCCGAGGATCAGCGCCGTCTCGCCGGGTCGGGCGTTGCCGCACTCGAAGAGGCACACCCAGCCGGTGAGGAAGGCCACCGGGACGGCGGCGGCCTCGACGGGTGAGAGCGAGGCCGGGCGGCGAAAAACCTGCTTCGCCGGAACGATGACGTCTCGGGCGTAGCCGCCGTAGCGCAGCAGGGCCACCACGGGGTCTCCCTCCCGCCAGTCGCTGACATTCGAGCCCACCCGTGCCACGGTCCCGGCGACTTCGAAACCGGGACTGTAGGGACGGGGTGGCACCGTGTCGTACAGGCCACCCCGCATGAGCAGATCGGCAAAGTTGAGCCCCACGGCCTGGACCCGGACGTGCACCTCGTCGGCGCTCGGGTCCCGGAGGGGTATCTCTCGTTCGACGAAGACCTCGGGCGGGCCGTGGCGTTCGATCAGGATGGCGCTGGTCTTTGGCGAAGGCATGGGAGGGCAAGGTAGACGCCCAAGGCGACAAGAAAAAGGCCCACCGCAGGTGCGGTGGGCCTTTCAGTCATGTGACCTGCCGGGACTACCCCCAAAACATGGCGTTCACCACGGCGGGCATGGTGTAGGCCGCCTCCGCCACGAACGGAGCCGACCATCTGACGGAATACGTCCCGGGCTTCTTCCCAATGCCCATCACGCCGTTCTTGGCCGGGGCCGTGCACTCGATCTCGTCGATCTGGGCGCCCCTGGGGGCCTTCTTGCGCCACACCTTTCGCGCCTCTCGTTCCTCGAACTCCTGGACCTCGGTGGTGCCGGCTTGGCCCTCCTGGACGATCTGCGCCGGATGCCGCTCCATGGCCTCCTCGGGAATCCGCTTCTCCGCCTCCCGGAGGGTTTCCTCGGCGATGCGACCCTGGGCCGTCGACGTGGCGGCGTGGACGTCTCGCACCGTCTCGGTACTCAGGAGGTCTGTCCCCAGGGCCTCCTGGGCCCGTCGCTTGGCGTCCTCGACAGTGGGACCCGTAAACCGCTGGGTTTTCATCTCGCGCTGAGGCGCGGTGTTGTCAGATTGGGGAGGGGATGACACGCTTTGCTCCTGGTCTCTGGTGATTCTACTGATATGACGGCGGATCGGGGGTCGGGGTTTCAGGGTGGCTGAAACGGCCGTGTGGGCACCGCGGGCCCCGGAATGGTGCAGTCCACACCGCCGTTGCTCACTTTGATTGAATTGGCTATAGTTATTTCAATCATAGTGAGGTGATCATGCCCCTGAACGCAGCCTCTGAGATCGACCGGCATCTCCCCCTCAAGCCGGTGTATTTCCTGATCCTCATGGTGCTCTTGAGCGGTGACCGCCACGGGTACGGTCTGGTCAAGGAGATCGATCAGCGCACCAATGGCAGTGTGCGGCTGGAGCCAGGGAATCTCTATCGTTTCATTCGCAAGCTGCTGGATCTTGGTCTGGTCGGGGAAACCGGTGCCCAGGCGGCCGACGATTCGGAGGACGAGCGTCGGCGGTACTACACGATCACGCCGTTGGGTCGGGGTGTGGTGTCCGCCGAGACTGCACGCATGAAGCAGTTGGTGCGGGCGGTGGAGCGTGTGCAAGGATGAGGCGACACGTTGCCGCCGACGGAATCGATCGAGCAACGGAAGTGTACCGCCGTCTTCTGCGACTCTATCCCATGGAGTTTCGGTCCCGCGTCGGCGATTCGGCGGTCGACCTGTTTCGTGATCGCTTCCGTGACGTGGCCCGGGGGGGTCGGTGGAGTCTCTTCCGGTTTTGGGGCCGCACCCTGGCCAACGTCGCCGTCCACGGCATGCTGGAGCGCGTGGCCGTGCTGCGGGAGCGTCATCCTTTTCGGGGGATCGGCACCGACGTTCGCAGCGCGGTGAGAACCGGCCGCCGCTCGGCGAAGCTCAACCTCGCGGCCGTCGCCTGCATTGCCATGGGCATTGCGGCCACGGCGGCGGTGCTCACGCTGTTCACGTCGGTGGTGCTGCAACCGCTGCCCTTTCCCGAGGCGTCGCGGTTGGTCCGGGTGTGGCAACAGGAGGAGGGCGTGCTGCGGACGGGGCGGGGACAGCTCTCCTATCCGGACGTCACGGACATCGCGGGCCAGCTCACCACCTTGGATCGCTTCGAAGCTACGGGCCGGGCGCGCCTCATGTTCCTCGGTGACCGGGGGGCGCGCCGTGTGGAAGGGGAAGCGGTGACGCCCGGGTACTTCGAGCTCCTGGGTGTCGAACCGTTCCTGGGCCGGCTGTTTGCTGCCGACGAGTACCGTGCCGCAAGCGGTGCCACGATGCTCCTGGCGTACGGCACCTGGATGACGGATTTCGGCGGCGATCCCGACGTCCTCGGCGCCACGGTTCGCACCAACACATTGGACTACACCGTGGTGGGTGTGTTGCCGCCGGATTTCCTCGGCACGATCGAAGAGGACTTTCCCGACATCGAGTACTGGGTACCCATCGAGCAGTACGACATGCCGGCCCGGCGAGACCGGCGGGATGTGGCGTACATCTGGACCATCGCTCGGATCGCGCCGGGTGCCTCGGTCGAGCAAGCGCAGCGCGAGGTGGAGGCAGTAGGGCGCAGTGTGGCGGAAGGCGTTACCGACACGGATCGTCCTTTCGGGCTGCGGTTGGAGCGGTTGGGAGAGAACTGGCGGGAGCAGATGCGCGGCCGCAACTATCTCCTGCTCACCGCCGCGGGATTGTTGTTGCTGGTGGCGGCATCCAACGTGGCGGGCTTGTTGGTGGCCCGGACACTCAATCGGCGGCGGGAGTTCGCCGTGCGTGCCGCCCTCGGTGCCGGGCGCGGCCGTTTGGTGCGGCAGAGTGTGGTCGAAACGTTGGTGTTGACCCTGGTGGGAAGCGCCATCGGCGTCGCCAGCGCCCCGTGGGTCCTGGCCACGTTCATTCAGCTGGCGCCCTCCGAATTGCCTCAGTACATGCGCGTGTCTCCCGACACGTGGGCATTGGGCCTCACCGTGTCGGTGATTGCCGTGGCTGCTCTGGTGGCCGGGTTGATCCCGGCGGTCGTGAGTGCCCGGGTGCATCCGGCAGACGTGCTCCATGGCGGGCGAGGACAGACTACCGCCCGTGCCGAGCGCGCATGGGGACGGTTGCTGGTGGCCGGGGAGGTGGCATTGACCACCGTGTTGTTGGTGACGGCGGGCCTGCTGATGCGGTCGTACCGCACCCTCGAGATCACCGATGTCGGGTTCCGCACCCACAACCTCCTCAGCATGGCCGTGTTCCTCGGAGTGGAGGATATGCCGTCCCTCGAGCAGTCGCCGGCATTTCAAGGGCGTATTCGAGAGGCGGTGTCGTCATACCCCGGGGTCGAGAAGGTAGGGCTCGTGTGGCCCACCGTCCCTCCGGGATGGGGTGGGGATGCCAGAATCCGATTTGCGGGAATGCCCGCGGAGGTGGAGCAGCATGGACTCGCCATATTTGCCCACGTAGTCGATCGAGATCTTCTGCCGGCCCTCGAGATCCCCGTGATCGCGGGTCGCAACATCACCGAGTCTGATGGCCGTGGGAGCCGCCTCGTGACCGTGGTGAGCGCTTCCCTGGCGGAACAGATGGGCGGGGTGGAGCAGGCCGTCGGCCGGACACTGGAGCTCGAAGGGAGCACGTACGATATCGTGGGGGTTGCCCGGGACGTGATGTTCTTCGGTCCCGCCCGCCCGCGCGACCGGGACATGGACATCTATCTCTCCCTCGCGCAGCATCCGCAACGAATACTCTCCATCGCCATTCAGACGAGTGGTGATCCCGCCGCGTATGTGGAGCCGCTCCGAGCGCGGTTGGCTGCCATCGCTCCGACGTCGCCGTTGGACTGGATCAACCCGGTGAACACGTCGATCGCGACGGCGTTTCAGGGACCACGGTTCTACATGCTGTTGCTGAGCGCGTTTGCGTCCAGCGCCCTCGTGCTCACCGCCGTGGGGTTGTTTGCGGTCTTGGCCAACCAGGTGGCACGGCAGACGGCCGAGTTCGGCATCCGCCAGGCACTGGGCGAGAACCAGGGGAGCGTCGTACGCGGTATCGTGGGCGATGGGCTGCTGGTCGTGGCAGGGGGACTGGCGGCCGGCGTTGTGGGTGGTGTGGTGGCGGGGCAGGCCCTCCAGACATCGTTGTTCGGTGTTGGCGCATTCGACTGGGTGACCTTCCTCGCCGCGGCGACGGTGATGGTGTTGGTAGCCCTCGCGGCGAGTGCCTGGCCGGCGTGGCGGGCCGCCCGTGTGGATCCCATGGAAGCGTTACGGGCCGAGTAAGGCGACAAGTCGTACATCAAAAAAGGAGGGCATCGCTGCCCTCCTTTTTTGTCTGTTGGTACAGCGGCGCTACCGCTCGCTCATGTCTCCGTCCGTCGTGATCTTGTCGTCCTGCCCGTGGTTCTTCACGTACTTGTCGAGCCACGCCGTCCAGCGACCCCACAGGTCGAGGGTGGTTTCCTTCGTTGCCGGGCCGTGGTCCTCGTACGGGTAGAAGTAGAGGGACGCGGTCTTGTCCAGCGCCTCGAGCGCCTCGAACAGCCTCCACGAGTGAATCGGGAAGGTGCCCACGTTCTGGTCGTGCTCGCCGTGGTACATCAGCAGCGCGCCCTGCAGGTGGTCGGCGTGGAAGAACGGGGACATGTCGAGGTAGACCTCCCGGGCCTGCCACAGCGTGCGCCGCTCCGACTGGAACGAGAACGGCGTCAGCGTCCGGTTGTTGTTGCCGTCGCCGGCGATGCCCGCCCTGAAGAACGGCGTGTGCACCATGGCGTTGAACGTGCTGAACGCCCCGTAGCTGTGGCCACCCACGGCCATGCGCTGCCGGTCGATGATGCCTTCCGCGTCCAGGAAGTCGATCACCGCCGCCAGGTTGTTGCGCAGGTCGTGTACGTAGTTGTCGTTCATGCGACCTTCGTCACCGATGATGGGCGAGTCCGGCTCGATGACGGCATACCCTTCCAACGTCAGGATCTGCATGGACCGGGTTCCGATGTTCGGGAACCGATTCTTGTTGTACGTGTCCCGGGTGCGCTCGTCGTAATTGTCCTGATCCGTGTACTCCCGGGGGTAGAACCACAGCATACCCGGCAGGCGCTCACCGTTCCAATCCGCCGGCAGCGTCACGTTGAGGGCGATCTCCAAGCCGTCCACGCGCTGGATGTTGTAGCGCCGGCGCTGGGCGTTGGTGAGGTCGGGCGTGTAGTCGGTATTCTGGGTCAGCTGCTGCATCTGCCCGGTGGCCACGTCCCGTAAGTAGGAGTCAGCGATGTCCGTGGGACCTTCCCGCGACACGACCAGCTGGGTCACGTCGTCGTCCAACACCGCCACGACCCGCTCGAAGGCATTGTTGTTGTCGGCCTCGAAGATCCGGGTCTTCTCACCACCCACGATCTCGACCCGGTCGATGTACGCCTGGGGGCCGTCTTGCATCGGATCGTCGTGGAACTCGGTGCCCGAGAGGTAGACACTGGCCCCGTCTGTCGAGACACGGACGGCGGACGTGCCGTTGCCCGTGGCCTTCGTCATGATGGACGGTGCGCGGCCGCCGCCCCGGAACCCGCCGAAGCCGCCGCCACCCCCTTCACCGCGCCAGATGGTGTGCTTCGTGTCGGGGTCGCTGAGGAACACGGCGAACTCGTGACCGTTCTCACCTTGCTGTTCTCTGATGAACAGGGTCTGGGCGTCCTCGGAGTACCGCACGTTCTGCATCCGGGCGTTGTTCTGGTACACCTCGGTCATGGAGGTGGAATCGAACGGCGGCAGCCACTGGAACACGCGATCGCCGCGACGTCCGCCACCGGCCCGGCCCGGGCGTCCCGGGGGATCCTGGGGCTGGTCCTGGTCGGTCTGGGTCGTATCGTCGGGCTGGCGCGGCACCTGCTGCAGGAAGCTCAGTCCCTGGCCGTCGGGCCGCCACGCGAAGTTGCGCTTCTCCGGGTCACCGTTGTCGTCTGCGGTGTCCGGAGGAGATCCGTCCCGGAGCTCCTGCTCGTCCAGCAAAGCCAAAACCGAGCCGTCTTCCAGGCTCCAGATCTCGGTGGCGCTTCCGGCCTGCCGGGCCGGTACGATGTAGGAGAAGGGTCCCCGCCGCGTGGTCACCTGGGCGTACATCCCGTCGGGGGAGACGTCCACCCCGCTGATCATCGCCGGTGGCCCGATCCGCCGGGCCCGGCGCCGCTCCACGTCCACCACGGCAAGCTGGCCTGTCGTGTAATACTCGAGGAGCTCTTTCTCGTACGGGCCCTCCAGCAGGTCGGCGTAGGTACGAATCGAGTTCGTCCCCGGCTGCGTGATCCGAACCTGTGGTGTCGTGGGCACCGCGGGCTCCACCGGCGGGGCCGGGCGGTTGTCAGGGGGCAACACGGTCACGATGGACCGGGAGTCTCCCGTCCAGGCGAAGGTCGCGTAAAGGGTGGCCAGCACCGGCTGGCGGGTCACGTCCCGGGAGCGGCCGGTGGTGGGGTCCGCCACGTAGATCCGCGTCTGGTCCTCGAAATGGGCGAAGAACGCGAGCCGGGATCCGTCGGGAGACCAGATGGGCGTGGTCACCCTCGCGTCGTTGGGCGTCTGGATCGTGGTCGGGGTGCCCGTGTGGGCATCGGTGACCACGATGGCCGCGCTGTTGCGCTGGGTGAACCTGCGGTTGCGGTTGGCCTGCCAGTCGATCTGCTCGCCCCCCAACCGGTAGAAGGGTTTGGCGAACGACGCCATGCTCGGCGGGCCGTCACCCCGCGCCTGGACGAAGTACCGTCCGTCGGGGCTGAGATTGCCCAGGGTGACGTTCAGGTACCGCGGGGCCAGGGCCGCTTCGGCGATCTTGTCCGGCGGCCGGATGAAGGCCTCTCTCGTGAGAGCGGCGTCGGTCATATCCTGGGCCGAGAGCGGCAGGGCCGCCAGCACCAGGATGAACGCCATCAGAATGGCGGAGCGAATGCGTGTCGATATCATGGCGTATTGCCTCCGATGGCCGGGAGCCGGGGGGCCCCGGAGAGGGTTCTTGCGTGAGGTTCTGTCAAGATGCGCCGCGGGATGAGCCGGATCAAGGAAGGCCGGCGCCTTTCATTATATACCGATAACTACGTACGGGGCCTCCGGGCCGTTGGTGGCCCGCACTGCCGGCGGTCGGTAGATTTGTTCTCGGGGTCCCAAGGGGCCCTCACCTAGCTCCGGTCGCATGCAGCGGGCGGTCTCCGGCTCCTGGGAGGTATGATGGCAAGCGAGCAGCGCTCCCGTAGGCAGTTTCTGGCCTGGTTCACAGGCGTTTCCCTGGCCGTAATTGCCGGTGGCAGACCGGCGTGGGCGTCACCCAGACCTACCCGGTCGGAACATCCCGAGCCCCGGCCCGGCATCGACGCCTCCAATGTGCTCACCGACGAGCAGCTTCAGAACACTCCCGACGTGATTCCCATCTACCAGGGGATCCGGGAGATTCCCCACATCGCCGACGGCATCCGGTGTTACTGCGGCTGCGCCGACTTGCCGACCTACCGGTCGCTGCTCACCTGCTACGAGGAGCAGGGTATGGCGATGTGGTGCGAGATCTGCCAGGGGCAGGGACGCGTCACCTATCGTCTCCACAAGGCCGGGAGGACGTTGGATCAGATTCGAGAGGCGGTGGACGCCCGGTACGGGTGACGGGCAAGAAGGGTCTCCTGGCGGAGACCCCGCCCGCCAAGCTGCTTACACGCGATTGCGTTCGTAGATCTCCGTCTTGGGCCACGTCAGCGAGAACCCATACCAGCGGGTGAACACCTGTAGGGGGAGTTCCGCCGGGCTCCGAGTGCCGTCGGCGTCGTACAGGATCCCGTGGCGAATGAACTCGCCGGTATTCAGATGGAGCTCGTCCCCCTCCCAGCGGGCCTCGGTGGCGTCCGTGAACACCGCCAGCAGCGCCAACGCATCCGGCGCGTAGAAGACGAGCACCTTGCGACCCGCAAACGTGTCGAAGATCATCTTGTTGGACGCCAGCACGTCCTCATAGGGGTAGTACCGCGCCTGGTCGCCCTCCCAGAGCCCCAGCCCGATGTCCATCGTCGGCCGCCGATCGTCTTCGTCGGGCATCGTATTGAGAAACATGCGGTTGAGACCGCGGCGCATCCGAGCGAAGACCCCGACCACGGCCGGGGCCTAGAGTTCCACGTCACCGCCGGGATCGCGTCGCTGCAACTCGTCGAGGTCGCCTTGGGTTTCTTGGGTGATCTCGTCAGCGGCGGCGTGGTCGCCACGTGCAGCATACCAGTCGGGGGTCCCCGATCCGTCGATGGGGACAAAGAGAATCATCCCCTCCTCGAGGGCCAGGCAGAACCTGCTCTTGGGGAGGGCGGTGGACCTTCCGTCGTCATCAACGAGCACGACCGTACCGGCGTCCAGCCGATCGACAGCGTATCGGCGCTCGGTAGACATGCTCTACTATGGGGACCCGTGGGTGGCCCCGCAACAGTGAGCGTGCGAGGCACCCCGGGCGGCGGTCCAGCCCAGCATGGAGTGGCATATTCTGTCCTCCTCAGAGGACATTCCATTTCGTTGATACCGCCGCTTCAAGTGCGTTAACATCATGTTAAATAAGGAGTTGTATTGTCACGGCACGCCACCTGCATTGCTAGGGGTCGTGGAGGGATGGGTGATGAGCGAAGAGGGCCTGAACGCGAGCAAGGAGGGCTCGATGAAAGCCTTAGCGATACGGATCGGAAGCGCCGCCCTGGTGTTCTTGGCGGTGGCAGCTGTGCCCGCCGTGGCGCAGTCCAATGTGCATGTGCGGGGTCGTGCCTCGGTGCGGGTGGGACCCGTCCGCGGAGACGTGGTGGTTGGCACCCCGTATCGCCGCGTCCCCGTTCGTCGGACGATCGACTACCGCGGCAGGCGGTACACCGACCGCAGCGCGCGATACTGCAACGACGGCTACGGGCATCCCCGAGGTTGGGGGTGGTGCGTGGATGCGGGATACCTGCAGCCGCACTACCGGATGGGACGTTGGGTGGCCCGCTATGACGACCATGTTGCGTTCCGGTATGACCAGCGGGCCGGTCGTCGCGCCAGGGGGTACCTCGATGAGCGGGACCTGAATCGCCTGCTGGGACGGCGTGCCGTGGAACGGCTGCGGGATCACCGGCGCCGGTTGGGGATCTACGGGAGGATGCACGGCGAGTGGGTGCACCTGCCGCAAGGTGCGGTGGCGTTGGGTGTCATGGTGCGGGACAGGGTCATCGCCGAGCTGCGGGATCAAGATCGGGATGGTTACGTGGACGTGACGTTTCTGGCGACTTTGGACGGCAGGGGGTATCGGTGGTGAGCCGGAATCACATCATGGAGTGACAGAGCCGCGCCCCATGGCGCGGCTCTTTTTCTTACAGCCCCGTTACTCGATAGACCGGCTGCTCGAATACGTTCTGTACGACATAGAGGGCGAGGTAGCTCACCACCGCTGCGATGGCAGGCGTCGCCACCCAACCCAGCGCGATGTTCCGGAGCACCGACCAGTTGATCTGCCGCGCGCCCTTGATGCCGCGAGCAAGCGCCAGGCCGCAGACCGCTCCGACGACGGCTTGAGAGCTCGAGACGGGCACCAGGGGAATCGACGGAAGACCAAGACGTGTAACGAGGGATTGCAGGCCCTGCGACGAAAAGGTGAAGAGCACCAGCGAGTGGGCCATGACCACCACCCATCCGCCGACGGGGCCCACGGTGACGATGTTCTTCCCTACGGTCATCATCACGCGTCGCGAAAAGAACGCGCCCACGGCGATGGCCAGCCCTCCGAGGAGAAAGAGACGTTGCTGGCCGGTGAGGGTGAACACGCCCCCGACGGAAAGGTCTCCGAGTGGAGAGGCGGGAACGAACACGCCCACGACGTTGGGGATGTTGTTGGCGCCGAGGCTGTACGCGCCCAGCGCCCCTGCTACGAGAAGGCCGATACGGGTCCACTGATCGAGC
>JBDHHA010000075.1:0-20525 GCA_039589615.1 Gemmatimonadota bacterium | reverse complement strand
CCCGCGTTTCCCGGCTTGACGCTTCCCCCGTAGAGCACCGGGACGGTTCCCCGTGCCACGTCCCGCGTCTCGAACCACCCGTGAATGGCGTCGTGGACCGCCGCCGCGTCGTCGCCCCGAGCTGCCGGTGGACCACGTCCAGCGTGTTCCCCGCTTCCCGCTCCTCGAGTCTTTCACCCACGCAGAGGACCGGCACGAGTCCGGCGTCCAGGGCGGCCCGGACCTTCCGCCCCGTCTCGGCATCCGTCTCGCCGAACACGTGACGCCGCTCCGAGTGCCCCACGAGCAACGCCCCCGCCCCGGCATCTTGGGCCATGGGAAGGCTCAACTCCCCGGTGAACGCCCCGACGGCCTCCCAGTGGGCGTTTTGTGCCCCCACCCGTATGCCGGTCTGCCCGGCAACCCGGCGGGCCACGCTCTCGAGGGACACAGCCGGTGGGAAGAACCACACCTCCCGCTCTGGGATGGGCTCGTACGCATCGAGAAAGCGGTCGAGGAATTCCCGGGCTCCCGTCGGCCCGTGGTGCATCTTCCAGTTGGCGGCACAGATGGTGGTACTCATGCGTCATCCAGAGCGGTTATGCCGGGCAACGGCTTTCCCTCGAGGAATTCGAGGGACGCACCGCCTCCCGTGGACACGTGTGTTACCTGGTCTTCCAGGCCCGCGGCTGCAACCGCCGCAGCGGAGTCGCCTCCCCCGACGACGGTCGTGGCACCCCGGGACGTGGCCTCGGCCATCGCCCGGGCGACCGCCTTCGTGCCGGCGTCGAACGGCGGGTGCTCGAACACGCCCATGGGACCGTTCCACACCACGGTGCTGGCGTCGGCGATCGTCGCCGCAAAGGAGTCGGCGGTGGCGTCGTCGATGTCGTACATCCCCCAACCCTCGGGGATGGCGTCCCGGGCTACCTCGCGGGCCTCGCCGCCGGTCATCTCCCGTCCCACTCGCGCCCCCTCAGGCAGCACGATCTTCCCCTCGCCCCGGGCCAGCAGCTCCTTGGCCAAGGACACCTTGTCGGGCTCCACCAGCGACGTGCCCACGTTCAACCCCAGGGCCACGAAGAACGTACACGCCATGGCACCGCCGATGAGGATGGCGTCGGTCTTGGGGAGCAGCGCCTCGATGACGTCGATCTTGCCGGAAATCTTCGCGCCACCGAGGACGGCGACGAACGGCCGGCGGGGCTCGGTCAACGCGCGACCGAGGTACTCCAGCTCCTTGGCCATGAGAAAGCCGGCGACGGCGGGCGACAATAGAGGCGCAACCCCCGCCGTGGACGCGTGGGCCCGGTGCGCGGTGCCGAACGCATCGTTGACGAAGAAATCCCCCAACGCGGCAAACGTCTTGGCCACCGAGGGATCGTTGGACTCCTCGCCGGGCAGGAACCGCGTGTTCTCCACCAGGGCGACCTCACCGCGTTGCAGGCGCCGCGTGATCCCCGGTGCGTCCTCGGCGGTGGCGTCCTCGATGAACGTGACGGTTGCGCCGAGCCGGGATTCCAGCGCTTGCGCAACCGGCCGGAGGGAGAATTCGGGGGTTGTCTTACCCTTGGGTCGACCGAGGTGGGACAGCAGGACGACTCGGCACCCCCGCTTGCGGAGCCACTCGATCGTCGGGAGGGCGGCCCGGATACGGAGGTCGTTTTCTACGTGACCCTGTTTCAGCGGAACATTGAAGTCGACCCGCACCAATGCCCGCCGGCCCTCGAGTCCCTCCGCCGGAAGCGACTCGAGGGCCCGTTTGTCAGAGCTGGTTTCCGACATGATGGACGAGATCCACGCAGCGCGCAGAATACCCCATCTCGTTGTCGTACCAGGACGACACGTGGACCAGCGTGTCGTCGATGACGTTGGTGCTCAACGCATCCACGGTGCTGGAGTGGTGGTCACCTACGTAGTCCACAGACACCAGGGGCTCGTCGCTCACACCCAGGATGCCCTTGAGGTCGCCGTCGGCGGCTTTGTGGAACGCCGCGTTGACTTCCTCCTTGGTCGTGCCCTTCGTCACCACGCATGTCAGATCCACGAAGGAGACGTCGGCGGTGGGTACCCGCAGCGCCATGCCGTCCAGCTTGCCCTTCACCTCCGGAATCACCAACGCCGTAGCCCGCGCCGCGCCGGTGGACGTGGGAATCATGGAGACGGCCGCAGCCCGGGCGCGGCGGAGGTCTTTGTGGGGGAGGTCCAGGATCCGTTGGTCGTTGGTGTAGGCGTGGATGGTGGTCATGAATCCACGCTCGAACCCGAAGTTGTCGATGAGGACTTTGACCACCGGCACCAGGCAGTTGGTGGTGCAGGAGGCGTTGGACATGACGTGATGCTTGGCAGGATCGTAGTCGTTGTGGTTGACCCCCATCACAATGGTGATGTCCTCTTGCTTCCCCGGTGCGCTGATGATGACCTTCTGCGCGCCGGCGTCGAGGTGCTTCCCGGCGGTCGCACGATCCCTGAAGATTCCCGTCGATTCGAGCACGATGTCCGCTTTGAGGTCTTTCCACGGCAACGCCGCCGGATCCCGCTCGGATAGAACCTGAAACGATTTGCCGTCGACGGTCATGGTATTGCCGTTCACGCCGACGTCGCCGTCGAACCGGCCGTGCACCGAGTCGTATTTCAGGAGATGTGCCAACGTTGCAGGATCCGCGATGTCGTTCACCGCGACGACCTCGATATCACTCCCCATCTTCTTTATGGCTCGCAGGACGTTCCGGCCGATGCGACCGAAGCCGTTGATCCCGATCCTTGTCGACATGGTATCCTCGTATTAGTTAGCGGTTCACCAACGTTCCCACCCAATCCGTCACGACACACCAACCAGCAGGCGTGTCTCGAAAGGCATCGCCCGGGCAAAGGTCACGGCCCCGACGACCGGCCAGCCCGCTGACGCGAGGGCGCATGCGGCGGCGTCGAGCGTCGCACCGGTGGTGAGGACATCGTCTACCAGAATGACCTGTCGCTTTTGAGGACCAGATGCGCGAATCCAGGCGGGCGCCTGTGCTGCAACGAAGGCCCCCGCCACGTTCGCTAGTCTCGCCTCTGGTGTCAACGCCGTTTGCGTCTGGGTTTCGCGCGCTCGTTGGAGCACCGATGTGGCCACCGGCATGCCCCAGCGCTCCCCCAGATGCCGGGCGAGGATTTGGGTCTGGTTGTAGCCCCGAGTCCGCATCCGACCGGCGCCCAGGGGGATGGGAATCAGCCACCCGGCGGTCGGTTGCGGCACGGTCGCCACCAGCGATTCGGCCATGAGCTCCCCGAGGATCGGACAGTTCTCGTACTTCAGGTGGTGCACGGTGGTCCGGGCAACGTGGTCGAGCCAGAAACCGCTGCGGACCCACGCCAGCGTCGGTGACCACCCGGCGCAAAACCGACAGGGGCCCACCGGCGGGAGGGGTTGGTGGCAGCGCGTGCACCCGGAGACGACGCGACGCAGCCGCGAGCGGCACACCGGACACAAGAGGCCATCGGGTTCCCCGGGAGGCATCGTTCCATGGCACGCGATGCATGCGTTGGGAAGGAGGAACCGCTCGACGGAGGTGAGGGCCTGGGCGATCATCGGTTCAGGGCCCGCTCCACCGCTGCTTTCATTACCGCGCGTGGGGCGTCCACGTCGGGGAAGAAGCGGTGGAAGGCCCTGAGCCCCTGCCCCACCAACATCAGCCGTCCGTCGGCGACTCGTAATCCCCGGGCCCGGAGTGCGGCGCACCATGGCGTTTCACCCGGGGCGTACACCAAGTCGAGGGCGGCGGCGCATCCGTCGAGGCGCTCCGTGGCGATGGGGATCGGGTCTCCCGTGCCGAGACCGAGGGGGGTCGCGTTGATCGCCGTCCCGATCTGGCGTCCGTCGTCCTCCACGGCATCCACGCCGATGCGCGTCGCCCACGTCACGAAGTCGGACGCTCGCCGCGCGACCCGGGATTGGACCAGGAGGGTGGTCGATGCTTCCCGCGCCGCCGCAGCCACCGCCCGGGCGCTTCCGCCCGTCCCCGCCACCAGCCACGGCCCCGGCGCATCGAGCTGGTCGAGGGCATCCAGTACGCCCGCCACGTCGGTGTTGTCGCCAATCAGCCGGTTGCCGTCGGGCCAGAACGTGTTGACCGCCTCGAGATCGGCGGCGATGTCCGTCGTGCGGAACAGGAGTTTGGCCGCCTGGATCTTGTGGGGGACGGTGACGTTCCCGCCGATGCCGGCGGCCTCGAACCCTCGAAGCACGTGGGGCAACGCCGACGGATCGACGTCCACCGCCACGTACACCGCGTCCAACCCCAGGGCGAGGTACGCCGCGTTGTGCATCTCCGGGGACAGGGAGTGGGCGACAGGATGTCCCAGGATCGCCAGAACCCGGGTGCTACCGCGAATCACTGCCGCTCTCCGAGTTGACGACGCGTTCCACCGCGGCCTGCACCAGGGCCTCGATCTCGACGAACGTGTTTCGGTACGTGGGCAGATCGCTCCCGAACGGGTCGCTCACCTCGGCGTCGGCGCCGCCCTGGCCGGCGTATTCGCCGAGCAAGTGGGTTTTGCCCGACCCGCCCAGCTCCTCCACCCGGACCCGGTGGTGCCGCGCCATGGTCAACACGAGATCCACCTCGTCTACGACGTCCCGGGTGAGGAGCGTGGCCCGGTGTTGCGAGAGATCCAGGTCGTTCTCCAACGCCACCAGATAGGCTCCTTCCGACGCCAGCGCGCCGTCCCACGCCCCGGTCCCCGCCGACAGGACCTCGACATCCTCTCCCCGTCGCTGGAATTCTTGGCGCATGATGCTCTCCGCCATCGGGCTGCGGCAGATGTTGCCGGTGCAAACCAGGAGCACCTTCACGGGGCCACAGTGCCCTGGAGGTCACTGAAGGGGATGGCGCCCTCGCGAATCAGGCGGGGTGCCCCCGTACAGTCGAGGATCGTCGACGGTGTGTCGCAGGCCGATGGACCGCCGTCCAGGGCCAAGAGATCCGGGGGGTCCCCGAGGACATCCGCCACAGCCCGCACGTCGCCCGCCGGCGGCTCGCCGGTGCGGTTGGCTGAAGTGGAGGTGATCGGGTGGCCCACCTCGGCGATGAGGCGCGCCATCCCATCGTGGGATGTCCACCGCACGGCAATGCCCCCTTCAGGACCTCGCAGTTCGTCGGGCAATTTATCCCCAGTCGCGGCGAGGACCAGCGTCAACGGTCCCGGCCAGTGGGCCTCGGCCAGTGCCCGCGCCGGTTCGTTGAGGACGAGTCCCCACGCGTCGGCCATGTCCCGGTTAGAGACCAGGAGGAGAAAGGGCTTGTCTTCCTGTCGCCCCTTCAATCGGGAGAGCGCCGCCATGGAGCCGGCCTCGGGCCGGGACCCGAGACCGTATACCGTTTCCGTGGGGTGTGCCAAGAGGCCACCCCCCCGGAGGTGGTCCGCCGCCAGGGGGATGGCCGCAGCGATGTCGTTCTCGCTGGAAAAAGGCAGGCATCTCACGACCGGGTCGCCAGGGCCTCGGCGACCACGAAATCCTCCGGTCCGGTCACCTTGATGTTGGTGGGGGTGTCCCGCACCAATGCAACGGGGATGCCCACCGCTTCCACCAGGGCCGACTCGTCGGTGGCGAGGGCGGAGAGCTCTTGGTGTGCGTATGCCTGCACCAAGGCCTGTCGCGGGAACCCCTGTGGGGTTTGGGCGCGCCAGAGACCGTCGCGGCGCACGGTTTCCAGCACCAGCTGCCCGTCGGGGTCGGATCGCTTGATGGTGTCGCTCACCGGCACGGCGGCGATGGCACACGTCCCCGCCGTCACCAACTCGATGATGGCGTCCACGGTGTCGGCGCTCACGAACGGCCGCGCGGCATCGTGGATCAACACAGCGGTGCATTCCTCGGAGAGGGCGGCTACACCCAACGCCACCGACGCCGCCCGGGCGTCCCCCCCTGCGACGGTCCGGAGCCGGTCGCCCGCGAGGTCTCTCAACCACCCGGGTGGGTCGGCAGCGACGTCCGCCGGGAGGGGCACCACGATGTCGGCAACGCGGGGGTGAGCCGCGAAGGGGCGAATGGCTCGGAGGAGCATGGGAATGCCCGCGATCTCACGGAACTGCTTCGGGACGGTGGTGCCTGCCCGCTCCCCCCGTCCGCCGGCGGCGATGACGACGCCGACGTCACGCGGCGAGTTTGTCATGTAACTCCGACACGTGCTTGATGGACACCGTGTCGATCGGTGCCTGCTGGCTGCCCCGCGCCGACACGATAGCCCTGCGGAATCCGAGGCGTTCGGCTTCCGCCAGGCGCCGCTCGGTTCCGGGAACCGGACGCACTTCTCCTCCCAACCCCACCTCCCCCACGAAGAGCGTATCCGCACGGCAGGGCACGTCGTTGACGCTGGAGACCAGCGCTGCGGCCACGCCCAGATCCGACGCTGTCTCGACCAGCCGAACGCCGCCGGTGACGTTCAGGAACACGTCGAGGTCGTGGAACGGAATCCCCGCACGGCGCTCCATGACCGCCAGCAACACGGCGAGGCGTTTGTGATCCAGCCCCGTTGCCACGCGTTGGGGAGTGGCGAATCCGGCCTTGGCCGCCAGCGCCTGGATTTCCACCAGGACCGGTCGGGTTCCCTCCATGAGGGCGGTAACGGCCGATCCGGCGCTGGTATCGTCGCGGCCGGACAGGAAGGCCGCCGACGGGTTGGCCACCGGGCGGAGTCCCGTGGCGGTCATCTCGAAGATGCCCACTTCGTCCACGGAGCCGAAGCGGTTCTTGACCGCCCGCAGGATGCGAAAGTCGTTGCTGGCGTCGCCCTCGAAGTAGACCACCGTGTCCACCACGTGCTCCAGGGTCTTGGGACCCGCGATGCCGCCACCCCGGGTGACGTGACCCACCAGGATCACCGCCGTCCCGGTTTCCTTGGCGAACCGCATGAGGCGACCGGCGCACTCCCGCACCTGACCCACGTTGCCGGGGGCGCCCTCCAATTCATCGGTGTAGGTGGTCTGGATCGAATCCACGATGACCACCCTGGCGCCCAACGCGGCGGCCCGGGCGGTGATGGCATCGATGCGCACTTCTGGGAGCACGTGGACGCCGTCGGTGAGTTCCTCGAGGCGTGCGGCCCGCAATCCCACCTGGTTCACCGACTCCTCCCCGGTGGCGTAGAGCGTCGTCACCCCCGCGGCCTCCACGCGCCCTGCGCACTGGAGGAGGATGGTGGATTTCCCAATGCCGGGCTCGCCCCCCACCAGGATCAACGACCCCGGCACGATGCCTCCCCCGAGGACGAAATCCAGCTCGCCGAGGGAGGTGGTGATTCGGGGTGCGCTCTCGGGTTGGACGTCGCCGAGACGCACGGGCTCGGCGACGCCGTCGGCGCCCCCCGGCTGGGGCCGAGTCTTGGACCGGCGGGCGACGATTTCCTCGGAGAGAGTGTTCCAGGCGCCGCACCCGTCGCACCGACCGGCCCATTTGGGATACTCGGTCCCGCAGTCGGAGCACCGGTACACCGACCGGCGGTCAGAGGGCATCTATGGGATCCTGATCGCGCGGCGAGAAGGTGTCGAACCGGGTGCACGTCTTGTTGAACGTCAGCGTCACGCTGCCGGTGGGTCCGTTCCGGTGCTTGGCGACGATGAGCTCCGCCATGCCCTCCTTGCCTTCCAGATCCTTGTCGCTGAGGTGACCGATGTACATCTCCGGCCGGTAGAGGAAGAGCACCAGGTCGGCGTCCTGCTCGATGGCTCCCGAGTCACGAAGGTCCGACAACATGGGGCGCCGGTCTCCGCCTCGCTGTTCCGGGGCGCGGGAGAGCTGTGAGAGGGCCATTACCGGAACCCGCAACTCCCGGGCGAGGGCCTTGAGGGATCGAGAGATGAAGCTGATCTCCGCCTGGCGGCTCTCCGAACCCTGGGGCCCCTGCATGAGTTGGAGGTAATCCACCACCAGGAGACCGATGTCGTGCTCCGCTTTGAGCCGTCGCGCCTTCGAGCGCAGCTCGAGGAGCTGAATGGCCGGCGTGTCGTCGATCCAGATCTTGGCACTCCCGAGGCGGCCGGCCGCGCCCGAAAGGCGGGGGAAATCTTCGTCCCGAAGCATTCCCGTGCGCAGCCGCTGCAGGTCCACAAAACTCTCGGACGCCAGCAGTCGCTCGACCAACTGTTCGCGGGACATCTCCAGGGAGAAGATGGCCACCGGCACCTGATGATCGATGGCGGCGTTGGCGGCCACGTCCAAGCAGAACGAGGTCTTTCCCATGGACGGTCGCGCCGCGACGATGACGAGATCGCTGCGCTGGAAGCCGTTGGTCATGTCGTCCAAATCTTGAAACCCGCTGACGACGCCCTGTCCCGTTTCATCGCCGCGATGGCGCGCCTCGATGCGCTCCATGGCGTCCCACATGAGTTCCTTGATGCGGACGACGTCCTGGGTCCCGCGTTGGAAGGAGACCTCGAAGATCTTGTGCTCGGCCAGGTCGAGTAGCTCGCTCGCGTCCTCCCGGCCGTCGTACGAGGACTGGACGATTCCCGTCCCCACGTCGATGAGGCGCCGGAGCAATGCCTTCTCTTTGACGATGCGGGCGTGGTACTCCACGTTGGCGGCGGTGGGCACCACGTCCAGGAGGACCGAGATGTAGTCGATCCCGCCTGCCGCCTCGAGATCGCCGCGGCGATCCAGCTCGTTCTGGAGGACCACGGGATCCAAGACGTCGTTCTTTTCGACGATCCCGGTCATCGCCCGAAAGATTCGCCGGTGGGCCTCCTTGTAGAACGCGTCGTCCACGAGGAGCTCGGCGGCCTTGAGGGCGGCATCCTGGTCGAGCAACATGGCGCCCAGCACCGCCTGTTCGGCGTCGGGGCTCCACGGAATCCGGCGGTCCGCCGGAACCTCAGTGCTCGCCAGCGAGGAGGCGTCGTGCGATACGGACGTCATCCCAGGTAGGCTTCTTCCAGTTCGGGTTGCGAAGGAGCGCCGCCGGGTGGTAGGTGACCACCAACGGAACGCCGCGGAACATATGGACTTTGTTGCGGAGCGAGCCCAGAGATCCCTTGAATTCCAGAAGCGTGCTGGCGGCAACGCCTCCCATAGCAATTATGACCCTTGGCTTCACGAGCGCAATCTGCCGGTGGAGATACGAAACACACTCAGCAATCTCTTCGCGCTCAGGGTTGCGGTTTTGCGGTGGGCGGCATTTCACGATGTTGGCGATGTAGACCGTCTCCCTCGGACAGCCGATGGCCGCAAGGATGTCGTCGAGGAGTTTGCCCGCACGGCCCACGAACGGCCGACCCTGCTCGTCCTCGTTTGCACCCGGGCCTTCTCCCACCACCATCAGGTCCGCATCTGGCGGTCCTTCTCCTGGAACCGCGTTTTTTCGGTCCCGGCACAGCGCGCACTTCTTGCAGACCCGCACGAGCTTGCAGAGCTGCTCCAGATCGGCATCGGCAAGGGGGTCGCTGGCGAAGAGATCCGTGGTCGGCGGAGCGATCTCGATCCCCGGCCCCGGGATGGCCGGGGCACCCTTGCGCCACTTCTCTCCCTGTGGCGCAGCGGCAGCCGGTTCGGATCCCGCCCGTGCCGTGGGTTTCTCACCCGCCTCCGTGCCGGATGCGCCCACATCGGCCTCGCGCATCACGTACGAGGCCTCCCCTGCGGCTTCCCGCTGCGTCAGGTAGCGGGCGAAGAGCTGGCGGGGATCGGTCACAGCAGATGCTCCACAGCGTCGAGAATGCGTTCAGCGACGTCGCGTTTGGGCATTGCCGGTAAATCGACGGTGTCGGTGGGAGACACCAGGGTCACCCGGTTGGTCTCCACCTCAAACCCCGCTCCGGCTTCGTTTGCCATGTTCAACACGATGAGGTCCAAGCCCTTGCGTTCCAGCTTCGCCTGGGCCCGCTCGATGCCGTCGGACGTCTCGAGGGCGAAGCCCACCACGATAGCCCCCGCCTTCCGGGCATCACGCGTTCCCAGCAGCACGTCGTCGGTGGGCGCGAGGGTGATCTCCAGCGGTCCGCCGCCCCGAGGTTGTTTCTCCTCATATTGCTCCGCCGGCCGGAAGTCGGCCGGGGCGGCGGCCATGATCAACACGTCGGTGTCGGGGAGCGCATCGGCGACGGCGTGTTGCAGGTCGACCGTGCTCTCGACGGCGATGGTATCGACGCCGACCGGCGCCGGCAGCGGCGTGGGTCCGGCAATGAGTGTCACGTCCGCGCCCCTGGCGTGCGCGGCAGCCGCCACGGCGAATCCCATCCGCCCGCTGGAGCGGTTCGTAAACACGCGAACCGCATCCAGTGCTTCTCGGGTCGGGCCCGCCGTTACGACGACGCGCTTGCCGGCCAGGGGTGCCTGGGCCCCGCGGATCATGCGCTCGGCCGCCCCGACGATCTCCTCCGCCTCGCTCATCCGTCCCGGGCGGTCCGAGGCACCCTCGGCGAGAGCCCCTACGGCTGGTCCGATGACGGACCACCCGCGCTCCCTGAGCGTCTCGAGGTTTTGTTGGGTTGCGGGATGGGCGAACATCTCGTCGTTCATGGCCGGTGCGAGGAGCACGGGCGCCGTTCCCGCGAGCAACATGGATGTCAGGATGTCGTCGGCCATCCCCTGTGCGGCTCGGGCGATGAGGTGGGCGGTGGCTGGAGCCAGGACCACGAGGTCGGCCTGCTGCCCCATCTCGACATGGGCCAGGGCGGCGTTCTTTTGCCACAGGGAGGTGAGGACGGGGCGACGGGTGAGGGCTTCGAAGGTCACCGGGCCCACGAAGTTGCTCGCGGCGCTGGTGAGCACGACATCGACCGAGGCCCCCAGCTCGGTGAGCCTGCGCGCAATCGTGCAGGCCTTGTAACAGGCGATTCCGCCCGACACGCCGAGAACGACGCGCCGGCCGGCGAGTGTCATGTTTCCTGTTTTCTGCGCTTGAGCAACCGGTAGGTCAGCTCGCCGCCGGCGAGTTCCTCGAGCGCGCGTGTGGTGAGTTTCTTCTCGTGGTCTACCGACCGGTCGCGGGGGAAATCGTTCACGAACCGAGCGAACTTCGCCGCAACCAGAACTCCCAGGTACTTGTTCCCGGCTTGATTGGCCACTTCCAACGGTGTGAAAACCTGCATTCCTCGTCTCCTATGGCTGCAGTGATCGCGCTGTGTCGACCAGCGCGTCCCGCAGTCGCTGTGAAGCCTCCGCCAGGCGATTCAACCTCGTCGTCCGGTGACGCTCCGCCTCGATGATGCCGTTGACTTCCTCGACCGCCCGCTCCAGATCGTCGTTGATGACGACATAGTCGTACTCGGCGGCCGCTCCCACCTCGTCGATGGCATGCTGCAGGCGGGCCTCGACGGCGTCTGTCCCCTCGGTCTTTCGGCGGGAAAGTCGATCCCGCAGCGCCTCCGCGGAGGGAGGAAGAATAAAGATACTTACGACATTAGCAAGGCGTTCCCTGGCTTTCCGAGCCCCGACCACCTCGATGTCCAGCACGGCGTGCTTCCCCGTCCCCAGAATGGCCTCGATCTCCGACACCAGCGTACCGTAGAAATAGCCGCCGTAGAACGCCGACTCCAGAAAGTCTCCGGCGTCGAGCTTGGCCTGAAACTGGTTGGCGGTCAAGAAGTGGTAGTCGACACCCTCACGCTCGTTGGACCGCGGCGGCCTGGTCGTCGCAGAAACGCTGTAGCCCAGGTCCTCGCGCATGGCCAGGAGGGACTTGGCGATGGTCGTCTTCCCACCCCCGGAAGGTGAGGAGAGGATGACGAGAAACGGACTTATTCCAAGTTCTCGATCTGTTCCCGAAATTTCTCGAGCTCTCCCTTCATGGCGACGGCGCGGTGCGAAATCGCGGCGTCGTTGGCCTTCGAGCCAATCGTATTGACTTCACGCAGCATCTCTTGCCCCAGGAAACTGAGCCGCTTGCCCACCGGGGCGGAATCGGCCAGTGCATCCCGAACGGCCGCGATGTGCGCCCGGAGGCGAACGATCTCTTCGGTAATGTCCAATTTGTCTGCCAGCAGGGCGATTTCCTGCGCGAGGCGATCCTCGTCGGCTTTCTTCCCATCCAACAGCGCCGCAACAGACTCCCGCAGCCGGTCCCGCTCGCCGGTCAACCGAGCGGGCGCCCGCTCCTCGACGGCGGCCAGCTCCTCCTCGATGGATGACAGGAGACGCGCAATCTCCAGGGTGAGCACATCGCCCTCTCGTTGCCGCGCGGCGACGAGCTCGGCGACGGCGTGGCGAACCACGGGAATTACCTCTTCCGCGTCCACGGCCGGAGCATCTCCAGTTCCGTACGTCAACACGTCCGGCTGCCTCGCGACGAAATTCACGTCGATCTCACCGGGAAGGTCGAGAGCCTGCTTGAGCTCCTTCATGGCGGCCACGACGTCCTTGGCCCGCTCGGCGTTCACGGCGATACCCCCGTCACGCGGAACCTCCTCGATCCACTGGGCCGAAAGCGTCACGTGCCCACGGTGCAGCTGCTCCCGCAGTATCTCACGAAGCTGTCCCTCCAGCTCCTGCAAGATCGTCGGCATCTTCAACTGCACACTCAAGTGCCGGTGATTGACGGTTCGTACGTCGACGTGGAGCCGGCCTTCCGCCACCGGTCCTTCCGCCGAACCGAAACCCGTCATCGAATGCGCCACGCACCCTCCAGTCGAGTGATTGAGTGTGAACCTAGTGGCCGCGGAGGTGCCCTGCCACCCCGCGATCGCAGGCTTCTTCAGTTGGTGAATTCCCACCGCACGCCGAAGGTCTGGGCGTTTCGCGGATAGGGTAGCGACGGCACGTACTGGGCAAGGGAGTTGCGCGCGTTCCGGAGATTCCAAAACGCTTTGAAGCCCACCAACTCTAATTCCACGAACCATTCCTGAAACGTGGCGCCGGGCAGCACTTCGGGCGCTCCCAGGGTGTTGATGCCGGCGGTTCCGGTGCTCCAATACTCGACGCTGTATCGCAGGAGAAACTCGAATGCGCCACTCCGAAACGTGCGCCAGAATTTCGAGCGGAACGTGATATCGACCCGGCCGTGTTGTGGGGGCTGAAAATCGGCCGCCTTCGTCCGAGGATGGGAGTACCACGCCGTGAGGAAGAGGGGATGCACCGGTCGGAGTGTCAGGTCGGCCACCAGATAGTCGGCGGCGACAGACGAGTCCATGTCCGGGAAGTCCGGGTAGTCCGGGAGGGCTGCGGGAAGGAAGGCGCCACGTTTGACGAGGCCGACGTGACCGCTGAGAGGCTTGGTGTTGAATCCCACCATGGCGGACGCGTCGGATACCTGCTGGGCGGAATCGGCGAACACGGCGGGCGTCTGGACCACGTCACCCTTGGTGACCTGTCCCACCGCGGAGAATGGTCCCGCGTACAGGCCCAGGGATGCCGTTCCACTTCGCACGGTGCGGTCCCCGAACAACCGCTGCCAGCGACCCTGTCCCGACAACACCACACCTCCAATCGGCACCCACCCCACCCGACCTTCCATTTCGGTGCGAACCCGGGCATCCGCGACCCGCCCAATGGCTTCGATGCTCAGTCGCGGCGTGGCATACCGAACGTTGGCAAACGCCTGGCGGATCGATTGATCGCCTGTGATGGAATCACCGCTCCACGACGTCGATCCCAACCCGGCTTGGGCGAGGAGTCCAAGTCGATCGGGACGATTTCCGGCGAAGACCTTGAAGAGGAACTCGGTTCGGTTGCCCATTCGCTCGGGCACGCCGAAGGCGCCCTCCCCGGGCCGGGGGTCGCGGTCCTGTTTCTGACGCCGCACCTCGTATACCGCGCCCGTCGATCCGTTTCCGGGCAGCCATTCCAGCTTGGCCCATAGGTCGAGGTACTGGTCCTCGCGGTTGGAATTGGCGTCGCCGTCCGACGCCATGAAATCTCCGGCGAGATTGAGTCCCAAACCGCTGGCCCACCGTCGCTGGAAGAGTCCTGCGTACTGCGCGGTGCCGAAGGCCCCCGAGGTCACACGGATGACGGAACGGGGCTCCAGGTGTTCATATCGTTCGGACACCAGGTAGACGCGAAGCGCACCCGGCAACACCTCCACGTCAACCTGCCTCAGGTAGCTCAACCCGAATCGGCCGGGGTCCATGTACACCGAGTCCGGTCCCACCGCATGCATCGGCAAGCCGTCCCAATACAGCTCGAGGGATGTGGCCCCACGCCCAGCGTACATGATGTACTCGGGCTGTCCGAAGAATCCCCCGCGGGCCACGTACACGCCGGGGATGGCCGTCAGCAGGTCGGCGAGGGTGAGGGAGCTCGTCCAGATCATCGACGTGCGGGTGAAACGGTACCGCGTCCCCGGTGCCAGGGGTCCCGGAGGGACTTCCTCTTCGGTGATGGGGAGCGTAACACGACCGACGGTCGTGGAATCAACGGGAAGTTGCACCGCTGCGGTGTCCACCGCGGTGGTATCCTGCATCGCCACGGCGCCGGCGGCCCCGGGGCGAAGAACGGTGAGACACGCCACGACGTAAGGGAGCGTCGAGCGGACCCGCTTCACCCAGCCGCGCGCCTCAGGCTGAACTCGGTGAACAACCGCACGCCCACCCCGGTGGGTCCCTTCGCGATGTCGGGCCGGTCGCGTTCGAGCCACGCGGTGCCCGCGATGTCGAGGTGTGCCCACGGGTGTTTGTCGACAAACTCCTTGAGAAACCACCCGGCGGTGATGGAGCCCGCCGGACGACCACCCACGTTCTTGAGATCCGCGGTGTCCGACTTCAGCTGTTGGCGGTACCCCTCCCACAGTGGCAATTCCCAACAGGGCTCCCCGATCGCGGTTCCCGCTGCGCGCACCTCTTGCAGCAGGTCGTCGTCGTTACCCATCAATCCGGTGGCCTGATCGCCCAGGGCGATCACGATGGAGCCGGTGAGCGTCGCAATGTCTAGAATGCACGCCGGCTTGAATTGCCGAGCATAGGACAACGCGTCACACAGAATCAAGCGCCCTTCGGCATCGGTGTTGATGATCTCCACCGTCTTGCCGAAGTGTGTTTCGACCACGTCTCCCGGCTTTACCGCCGTGGACGACGGAAGATTCTCCGTCGTCGGAATCAGGCCCACCACGTTGACCCGCGGCTTGAGGCGGCCGAGGGCCTCGAACGTGCCCAGCACCGCCGCCGCCCCCGACATGTCGAACTTCATCTCCTCCATGTTGAGGGCCGGCTTGATGGAAATGCCGCCGGAGTCGAACGTCACACCCTTGCCGACCAGACACACGGGCTTGGCGGAACCGGCGCCCCGGTACTCGAGGGTGATAAACCGCGGCTCCTCGGCTGATCCCTGGGCGACTGCCAAAAGGGCGTTCATGCCATCCTTCTGCAACTGGCGCGGGCCCTTGATGCCCACCTTGTGGCCGTAGCGCTCGGCAAGTCCCTTCGCCTCCGTCGCCAGATCACTGGGGGTACAGTGGTTGCCGGGGCGCATCTGAAGGTCTCTGGCGAACGCCTGCCCCGCCGCCACCGCTGCGCCGACTTTCCTTCCCCGCTCCGTGGCAGCCTTGGCTTTTGCCGTGGTGAGAATCTGCACGGAGCCGAGATCGGCTTTCGACTCCCGCTTCGAGCGAAGCTGCTCGAACACCCAGCCGCCCTGCCCCGCGCCCTCCATCACGGTCCGCCCGATCTGTTCCGGCTCGACTTTTGGCGAGACCTCTCCGGCGAGGGCGAATGCCAGCGAACTTGCCCCGAATTCCACGGCGCGCCGGGCGGCGTGAGCGGCGGCCTTGCGCACGGCGTCTCCGTCTACGGCGTTGGCTTCACCGAGGCCCACCAGGAGCACGCGCTTCGGCCCGCTGGAGGGATAGAACACCGCGGTCTCACCAGGCTTGCCGCTGAAATCCCCGCTGGCGATCACCCGTCCGATCTCGCCATTGAGGGACTTGTCCAGCGCGCGGAGGGACGCGGGCGCCTTGCGCCCACCCTGCGGCACTCCCACCGCCAGAAGGGCCGCCGTGGATTGCTGGATGGGGGTGGTCTTGACCGAAGATCTCATTAGCGCTTGGGAATGTGTTGTACCGCCGCCGCGGCGAACTCGGATGTCTTCACCTTGGTGGCATTGGGCATCTGCCGCGCCAGGTCGTACGTGACCGTTCCGGCGTTGATGGCACCTTCGAGGCCCTGCACGATACCCTGTGCGGCTTCGTCCCAGCCGATCTCCTCGAACATCATGACGCCGGAGAGAATGACGCTGCTGGGATTGACCTTGTCCTGTCCGGCGTACTTGGGAGCCGTTCCGTGTGTCGCTTCGAACAGCGCGACGCCGTCACCGATGTTTGCGCCGGGAGCCATACCCAATCCACCCACCTGCGCCGCACACGCGTCCGACAGGTAGTCTCCGTTGAGATTCGGCGTGGCGATGACGGAGTATTCCCGCGGTCGTAGCAGCACCTGCTGGAACATGGAGTCGGCGATGCGGTCCTTGACCATGACGCGACCGTCACCGGGTCCGCCGTCGGGGTTGGCCTTCCAGTAGTCGGCCTCGCTGATCGTCTGGTCGGGGAATTGCTCGCGGGCGCACTCGTATCCCCAATCGCGGAAGGCGCCCTCCGTGAACTTCATGATGTTGCCCTTGTGCATGAGGGATACGGACTCCCGGCCGCGGGCGACGGCGTACTTGATGGCTTTGGCCACCAGGCGCTTGGAATTCCGGGCGCTCATCGGCTTGATGCCGATAGCGCTGCCCTCACCGATTTTCGCCGAGAAATTGTCCGTCAAGAACTCGCGCACACGGTTGGCTTCGTCGCTGCCTGCCTCGTACTCGATCCCCGCATAGACGTCTTCGATGTTCTCGCGGAAGATGACCACGTCGAGGGCGCTGGGGTCTTTCATGGGAGACGGCACGCCCTCGAGCCACCGGACCGGACGCACGCACGCGTACAGGTCCAGGAACTGACGCAGCGAGACGTTCAACGACCGAATGCCCCCTCCGACCGGCGTGGTGAGGGGCCCTTTGATGGCGATGCGGTACTCGCGGATCGCGTCGAGCGTAGCCTCGGGCAGCCACTCGCCGGTCTGATCGTGCGCCTTCTCTCCGGCCACGATCTCCTTCCATACGACTTGCCGGTCGCCACCATACGTGCGGGCCACCGCCTCGTCGAATACGTGCTGCGCGGCGCGCCACAGGTCTGGGCCGATGCCGTCGCCTTCTATGAATGGGATGATAGGGTCGTTCGGGACGACGTAGGCGTCATCCTTCCAATCGATATGTGTACCAGGCATGGTATTCAATGGAGTGGTGTTTGAGCGGAGTGATTCGGGCGACGAATCTCTCGTGGTCGCCCGAAGGAACCGGGCTAAGGTTAGCCAGGCGTGCGGGCGGCGGCAACCTCGCGGCGGACAATCTCCTGGCAGCCGGTGGTTTCGAGAGCTAAGCTTACCCGATGTCCGATGACCGAGGTCCGATCACACTGATCACGTCCATTTCCGACCAGCGGAATCGCTGGAAGGCGATTGCGTACGCGTGGAAGAGCGTTGCGCTCCAGGCGGTGGACTCCTGTTCGCAGTGTGGCGCCCCGGCCATTTGGCAGGGGGCGACCAGGGAAACCTTCTGGTGCGAGGAGCATTGGAAATCAGCGCCTCCAGGTGAGGTCGAGGCGGCGGAAAAGGCGCCTTGGTATGTCGCGTTGATCAAGGCAATGGATCTCGAAGACCAACTTTAGTGACCTGCGCCACGGCGAGCCGTGGGACGAGTGGTCACCTTTGAAGCGGAGACGGCGGGCACCACCCCTCTCTGGGAATCCGAGAGCTCCGGGCGTGTCAGCAGAAGTGGGACTCCTCGCGACGCTTCGAGCCACTGGCTTTGCGATGAGCGACAGAAACGCACAGGGCGGTCCAAGTGGGCCGCCCGTTTGCGTTTAGACCTCCCCCCAAGCGGGATTCCCTGAAATCGTCGGGGCTACCGCCTCAGGTCCCCCGGAGGAGCCAGCGACACGTGGAGGTGATCGGCCGTCCCTACATGGCGCAGGGTCCGGAACCCCATCAGCCGGAAGTATCCCACCAAGAGGGTGTTCTTCCACTCGGCGCGTCCCACGGTGCGGAGATCCACGGCGTGGACGTACCCGGACTCCTGTACGAAATGGAGCGAGTTGTCCAGCGTCGGGAGTCCCATCCTCGCATAATCGGTCGGCTCGCGCTGGGTGTCGGTGACGACCATGTCCCGGTCGGCCAGGATCGCCGTGCTCAACGCCACCCGGAGAAGCGGATGTACATTGCGATAGTACTCTCGCACTTCGTCGGTCTTGGCGTTCACCGCCGACAGAAACAACAGCGTGTATGCGCAGTAAAAGATGACGGTTGGAAGGGCCAGTTTCGTCCCGATGAACCGCACCCGCGCTTTGCCGGTGAGCTTCTTCGAGATGCGGGCGCCATAGAGGGTCAACAGGGCGCCGGCGACCACACCGGAGCACGCCAGGGCAAACCAGGTGGGAATGGCGTGTGCCCGTTACAGCCACACCGCTCCCCCGATGAGCACGAAGAAGGGCAGTACGACGAGTCCCGCGATGCTCGTCCCGAGGGCGAGCCAGGCGGCTATCTGGCGACGCGGCTTGGGTGCGGCGCGCGCTGCCTCCTGCTTCACCGAAGGCGCCGCGGCCTGTCTTGCCTCGAGCTCGGCCGTCACCTCGGCGTTGAGCGACGCGAGTTTGGCCTGGAGGTCTTCGGGCTTGAGAGACCCGGGCGATGTCGTGTCCGGTGTGCCGGGCGGTGGTGGTGGTGACATGCTCATACACCAGGCCTTACGGCGTATCTAATTGCCCGGTTTCGCGATGCGTGGTGGTCAGCGAGGCGTGCGGGGACGCGCCTGGTAGTTGTTATCCTCGTAGTCCGCGTCGTTGCGGCCTCGGGTCAGGAGCCGTTCGGTGAAGTCCACGCGCTCGGTCAACTCCGCTACCTCGTCCCGCAGTGCGTCGAGTTCCTCCAGGGCTTCCTCCGACAGCCGGTGACCCGTCCTGCCACCGCTCCGCTCGAATGCCTCATCCTCCGTCCAGTACTTCAACCGGCGACCGTCTGCGTCGCGAAAAGAGCCGAAGGTGACGAGAATCATGTCGTACAGCCACCAGAGACCAAAGCCGCCAATGGTGACGGTCTGCATCATTCCCGTGCCAATCTTGCCGACGTAGTAGCGGTGGGCGCCGAACGGCCCCAACAGTGCACCGAGGGCCAGGGCAATCGCGCGAGATTTGTCCGATCCGTCGTCTGCTGGACTCATGTGAGGACTGCTCCTTCGCCAGAGGAAGTTCGTTCGACGCGAGCGCCTATAAATAAGGTACGGTCCCCGTTCCGCCCGCAAGTTGATTCCCCACCGAAAACGGCGCCAAAGTTGCCCCGCGACCCATGGCGCCTAACGCGATGTTGGATTTTGAGGTACAATGTGAAGCTGGGTTAATAATCAACCCTTACGCACAACCCCCGCCATATGTTGCAGCGCAGTGTGTCCTGGATTACATTAGCGCCAGACGACCTGGGCAGACGCATGGTCGCCCAAAATCTCAGCGCGTCTTTTCCTCTCCAGACGCATTCGAAGATGCACTGAGGTCAGATTCTGATTGTTGATCGGGAAACGGGAGCCGAACGACCAATTCGGTAGGCGGTACATGCCGCGCGTCGTGAGGCTTTGTGTTGATTGGCAGAAACAGAAACCCCCTGTGCCCGCACGGTGTGCAGCCACCCACGCGAGGTAACCAACCTGAGTAACAGTAAAGCCTCCTCGAATCGTCTCGACGGTCAGTACGCCGCAATAGCAGCCGCCTTTTCTGGTGGACGGAGCGGCGCGCACCGTCGTTTCCGACCCGGGACCGTCCCAGGTCGGCAGTATCCCTTCCCCTCCAACCGAGAGGTGCGTATGAAGTCCAGACGTGTGACATGGTTGGTTGGCGCTTTGGCTTTGGCCTTGGCGCTCCGCTGGCGCAGGTCCGCATCGTTCTGGTGGGAACCAACATTTCGGTTTTCACCGGCGAAGACGGACGCTACATCATGCGGAACGTCCCGCAGGGCACGGTCGCCCTGCGCGCAATCAGGATCGGCTACCAGTCGGGTAACAGCACGCTGACGGTGAGCGCGGCCGGTGCCCCGGAGGCCGACTTTCTCCTGACGCGCGCGGTGGTGAGCCTCGATGAGATCGTGGTCACCGCCACCGGGCAGCAACGCCGACGCGAGGTGGCCAACGCGGTCACCAAAGTCGAGGCCACGGAGGTCACCCGCGAGGTGATGCCCATCAACGTGGGCAGCCTGATCCAGGGCCGCGCGCCGGGCGTGCAGATCATCAACGCCAGCGGCACCGCGGGGACCGCGCAACAGATCCGCATTCGCGGCTCCAGCAGCATCTCCCTGAGCAACGAGCCGCTGCTGGTGGTCGACGGCATCCGGGTGGACAACGACGAGAGCAGCCTCGGGTTCGGCACGGGTGGCCAGACGGTCTCCCGGATGAACGACTTCAACCCGGACGACATCGAGAGCATCGAGATCGTCAAAGGCCCGTCGGCTGCGGCGTTGTACGGGACGGCGGCGGCGAACGGCGTGATTGTGATCCAGACCAAGCGCGGCCGCGCCGGACGTCCCCAGTGGAACGCCTTCATCGAGCAGGGCATCGTGCAGGA
>JBDHHA010000074.1:0-20188 GCA_039589615.1 Gemmatimonadota bacterium | reverse complement strand
CGTGCGCCTCGCCCGTCGGCTCTGTGGCACCGGCCAGCACGTGCACTTCGTGCCCGAGCTTGGCCAGAGCCCGGGCCTGGTGCCAGGTATAGGTGCCAATGCCGCCAAACCCCGTATCGGGAGGATATTCGAATGAGAGCAGGGCGAGCTTCATCAGCATTCACCTTGTGCGGCCGCGACCCGTCGCTGCGCTACCCGCCTGGCCACCCCGTATGCTCCAATTCCCCGCCAACAATGCCACCACATTCGCAGCAGCATCGTGACCGTCAGCGGATCGCTGCGCGTCGCGCGCAGCGCAAGGCGAACTCCTGGTTTCAGCAAGCGCCACATGAGAAACGTGATAACGGACATGCGCTGGCCGCCGCAGGCTCGCTTGGAGGCCTTCACCAGGAACGCCACCAGCGCACGCTGGTGGCCGACGATCTGGTCGCACGCCGCCTGCATTTCCCTGCGGTGCTCGTGCAGTACGACGGCTTCGGGTAGGTACAGGGCCTCGTATCCGGCGACCAAGGCCCGCCACACCATGTCCAGGTCGCCACCACCAGGTAGTACCCCTCCTAGATCCAACGCCACATCGAATCCGCCGAGCTCCTGCGCTACTGCTTTGCGCACGGCCAGGTTGCAGCCGACTCCAATCCTCGTAGCCCACGCCACAAGCGATCCCGGCCGGCCGTGCAGCGGCTTCCATCGATCGACAGGCAGCCGGATACTGTCCCGCCCCCGCGCCAGACCGCCGTTGGCCTCGAACAGCCGCTGTGCTTCGGTTTCCAGATGAAGCGGCTCAACCAACCCCGTGCACACGGCGACTCGCTCGTTCTTCTCGAACGCATGTATCAGCGACCGGCACCAATTTCGACGGGCCACGGCGTCGTCGTCCAAGAACGCTACGATCTCACCCTCTGCAGATCGCAATGCGCAATTCCGGGCGAAGTCCAACCCCGGCACCGGTTCTCGCACATAGCGCACACCTGGGTAGCGTCCCCGTATCAGTTGCAGGGTCGACTCGTTCGTCGGGGCGTTGTCGATCACGAGGATCTCACGTGGCATCCACTCCTGGTGCACGAGCGAATCAATGGCACGTGCAAGCTGTTCGGTCCGGTTGCGCGTGCAGATAGCAGCAGTGACATCGACGGTCGTTGATGCCGGGTGGTCCTCCAACATCCGTGCCGCTTGCCGCGACGTGGTGTTCACTCCCATCGCGGACGTGCCGGGGCCAACGTGGTTCCGCGGCGCTTGAGCCAGTCCACACCACCGGCCATCATCCCAGCCGCATAGGCAAAGCGTGCGGAGAGTATCGCGGGAAATATGAGGAGAGGCTCCACCACCCCGATCCGGAGCCAGCACCCGATGATGTACGCTGTCTGGATCGGCGCCAGCAGAACGCTCGAAGCAATCAACAGGCGTGGGAAGCGGTACAACCACGCCATGCGCGCGACACCGGTTTCCGCCTTGCTCTCGATGGCACTGAAAGCCCACCGGTAGTTGCGACGTAGCAGGTTGCCGAAACCGGGACGATTCCAATGATACACGACCGCCCGCGGCTCGAAGTAGATGACCTGCCCTGCACGTCGCATCTCCGACTGCCAGGCCAGCTCCTCATGGGCGTAGGCAATCGGCTGTTGTTCGACAAACCCCGTGGTCCCGGCAAAGGCCTCACGCGTCACACTCAAGTTGCATGGCGGATGATTGGGAACGGTTCCTGCGGGACGGCCGGGATGGACGTGATACCACCCGCAGTAGTAGTCCCAGCGAGCCGAGGCCGGTAGCCCGGACGGGAGCGCCAACGACCCTCCCACACATGCCGCCCCTGTCGCATGAGCGGCCAGCAGCATCTCGAGCCAGCCGGCTCTGGGCGTGCAATCCGCATCCATGAACACGATCGGGTCTCCCGTGGCCGCCGCGGCGCCGACGTTGCGTGCCGCGGCAGGATTGCCACCACGGTTATCCTCGATAGACACGACTCGCGCTCCGGCCCGCCGGGCAGCCATCCCGGTCTCATCCTCAGAGCCATCGTCGACCACGATGACTTCGACGTCCAGGTTGTCTTGCTGCTGCGCCAGCACCGCAGGCACCAAGTTCGCGATGGCGGCGGCCTCGTTGCGCGCGGGAATGATCACAGACACCAATCGAGGGAATCGTTCGTACTCAGGCACGAGTCCTCGGTACATGGCTCGTACCGAATCTCGAAATGCATGCCAACTGAGATGGTCTTCGGCAAAGCGTCGCGCGTTCGCTTGGAGCCGCGCCACCCTCGAAGGATCGCCCAGGAGACGCACCACCGCGGCGGCAACGTCCTGCACAGTCGGTTCCGGCAATTCGGCAAGATGTTGATCGAGCAAGACGCGATGTGCAGGGATGGACGTCGCGACGATGGCACACCCTGCAGCCAAGTATTCCAGGATCTTGATGGGGAGGTTTCCGCCAAAAACGCGAGGTGAGACGACGACGGTCGCCAGAGCAAGATACACCGGCAGGGCGTCGTGGGACTGGCGGTCCACCAACCGATACGCAGTCGGTGGAAGGGCCGCGGCGAGCCGGTCTGCCACACCAACTCGATTGGCAGGTTCTGCTCCCACCAACACGAACACGGTGTCCGGAACTTTCGAGTGGACCACGGAAGCAGCCGCGATGAAGGCCGGCAGCCCTTGGTAATCCTCGAAGGTCCCTGAATACAACACGACATCTTGATCGGGTGCGACCTGCAATTCTCTTCTCAGGCGACTCACAGACTCGCCAGAGACGCTGGGCGTCTCGCTCGGATACCGCCACTCCTGTACCTGGGCACGGGGCGTTGCGGCCCGCACACGCTCCGCGAGACCCATGCTTCCCACCGTGAGTTGGGTGTGCCGGATCAACCACCGCTCGCATGCGTTGAGGAGCCTGCGCGCCAGCGGATTCCGCAGGAACGGCACCTGCGCCATCTGCTCCGCCATACTGCACTGCATGTCATAGAGCACCGGCGCTCGATAGCGACGAGCCACGAGCGCGGCCAAGAACGCCGCTTCCTCAACGGCATGGACCGCCACGTACCGACATGCGCGAAGCCGTTTGCGCAGCGCGAAGAACAAGTGGACGTCAAACCACAGCTTCCGGAGCGAGAACCCAATCGGCAAGGGGCGAAGTCGAAGGGGGTTCGAGACGCGGAAATACCTCACCCCGGGGATGTCGATGTCGCATCCACCCGGAAGCGTGAGCACGTCCACGCGGTATCCGATCTCGCTGAGGGCCCGTAGCACGTGCTCCACCGCGATCGGCGTCCCGCGGTCTTGATAGAACGGCTGGGGTGCCACGAGAAGCACCCGCTGTTGGACGGCGAACCCATTCCCCTCTTGCACCTTGCCCAGGCTGCGGTCGAGAGCCCCGTTGTCACAGTCGTGGTCTGGCGTCACATGCCCCTGCCGTTGCGATGGGTCGCCGGCGCGGACCGGGATTGCTCCGACCGCCGCGAGACTGACCAAGGTGGTCGAATGATGCGGAATCCCGCGCTGGGCTATCGTCTCCACCCAATCGGATCCCGATGCACGGAGAAACAGCAACTCGTATACCACGAGCCGGCGTCGTGGAAGACGTTGGCGTTCAATGAGTTAGGCACCAAGAGGACGCTACCAGGGTCTCAGGGGGGACGCCCTGTTGCGTCTGCACCACATTCGACCGGCACGATGCGGTCAGGTGTTGAGCCACTCACCACTGCTGCGGCTTCGCAACAGAACCCGACCACCAGGACACCTCTTGTCAAAGCTCCGTTCGTAAATTCTTGTGCCGCAACGGCATGGGGCGGGATAGACAGATGGTGTGAGGTTTGCTACGCAAGGAGGCGCACGCGTTCTTCGCCCTCTTCACTCGGTGAGCACGACCGTTGGCCACATCTCGCTACATTCTGGGCCTGTCCGCATTCTATCACGACAGCGCAGCGTGCCTGCTACGCGACGGCGAGATCGTCGCGGCCGCCCAGGAGGAGCGGTTCACCCGCAAGAAAGGCGATGCGAGCTTCCCCCGGCACGCGATCGACTATTGTCTCCAATCCGGCGGAATCGGCGTCTCGGATCTCGAGTATATCGGATTCTACGACAAGCCCTTGCTGAAATTCGAGCGGATCCTCGAGACATACTTGGGAGTGACGCCCCGCGGATTCCGCTCGTTTCTCCAGGCGGCCCCCTTGTGGATTCGCGACAAGCTCCACATGGAGAAGACAATCCGCAAAGGCCTAGGCTATGACGGGGAACTCCTCTACGCAGAGCACCACGAATCCCACGCAGCCAGTGCTTTCTTCCCGTCGCCTTACCAGGAAGCGGCCATCCTTACGATGGACGGCGTCGGAGAATGGGCAACGGCATCGTTCGGCGTAGGGCGCGGAAACGACCTCGAGCTGTTCCAGGAACTGCGGTGGCCCCATTCCCTCGGTTTGCTGTACTCCGCCTTTACCTACTATACGGGCTTCAAGGTGAACTCCGGCGAGTACAAGGTCATGGGGTTGGCACCTTACGGGGAGCCCAAATACGTCGACGTCATCCTCAAGGAATTGGTTGATCTTCGAGCCGACGGTTCGTTCACGCTCAACCAGAGGTACTTCAACTACCTCACCGGTCTCACCATGACCAATGGGGCGTTTGACAAGCTCTTTGGAGGTCCCCCACGCGAGCCCGAGTCCGATCTCACACAACGCGAGATGGATCTGGCCCGGTCGATCCAAGAGGTATGTGAGGAGATCATGCTTCGCATGGCGAGGACGGTACATCGCCATACGGGGATGGACCATCTCTGCATGGCCGGGGGGGTGGCGCTGAACTGCGTCGGGAACGGGCGGATCCTCCGGGACGGGCCGTTCAAGTCCATTTGGATCCAACCCGCCGCCGGAGATGCGGGAGGCGCCCTTGGCGTCGCCCAGCTCATCTGGCACCGCCATTGCAATAAGCCCCGGACCGTCGTGCCGGGTCGTGACTCGATGCAAGGAGCCTATCTCGGCCCCGGTTACTCCGATGAGGAGATTCACGCGTTTCTCGAGTCACGCGGAGTCCCGTACGACCGCCTCGACACCCACACACTTTGTGAGAGGGTCGCCTGTCTCGTCGCCAAAGAGAAGGTGATCGGGTGGTTCAACGGCCGCATGGAGTTTGGACCTCGTGCCCTCGGCTCGAGGAGCATTATCGGGGACGCCCGGAGCCCCAAGATGCAAGCTCAGATGAATCTCAAGATCAAATTCCGCGAGGGATTTCGCCCGTTTGCCCCAAGCGTGCTCCGCGAGCGAGTCGCGGATTACTTCGAGCTGAACTGCGACTCACCCTATATGCTGCTGGTGGCTCCGGTCAAGAAGGAACGTCAGATCCCAATGAGCCAGGAGCAGCGGAGCTTCTGGGGAATTCAAAAGCTGAACGTACCGAGATCGGAGATTCCTGCTGTCACTCACATCGACTACTCGGCGCGAGTTCAAACCGTCAGCCAAGAGACGAATCCGGATTACCACGCGGTCATCAAGGCGTTTGAGCAACTGTCCGGCTGTCCCGTAATCGTGAACACATCCTTTAACGTGCGTGGCGAACCAATAGTGTGTACCCCCGCAGACGCCTACCAATGCTTCATGCGTACACACATCGACTATTTGGTGCTGGGCCCGTTCTTGCTCGACAAGAAGGAACAGCCGGCCTGGACAGAGGCGGGAAATTGGCGGAACGAATTTCAACTCGATTGACGGCCGGCCAAGGGCGGCGGTTCGGCTTCACCGTCGGCGTGGCGTTCGCGGGATTGGGCGGGCTCCTATGGTGGCGCGGTCACGAGGTCTCGGCCGTCGTGCTGGGGGCCCTCGGGGGGGTCCTCGTGCTTGCGGGTCTGGCAGCGCCCACTAGGCTCGTTCCCGTCGAACGGGTCTGGATGGCGGTCGCTCGACGCGTGTCACGGATAATGACACCCATCGTCATGGGCGTCGTGTACTTCCTCGTCGTCACGCCGATCGGACTCGTGATCCGGCTGCTGGGGCGGAATCCCCTGGCAACACCCGAATCCCAGGGAGGCTTCTGGGTCTCGCGCGCGGAGGAGGAAGCAGGCCGCGGCGGCATGAACCATCAATTCTAGGCGATAGCGGTCATGAGTCAGCAATCTCTGGTACGGGAGTTCTGGTATTTCTTGAGGGTGCGCAAAAAGTGGTGGCTGCTGCCGATCGTTGTGGTCATGTTACTCTTGGGCACGCTGCTCGTCTTTGCCGAGACCTCGGCTCTGGCACCGTTCATATACACGATCTTTTGAAGAGTCAGCGTTGATCTAGAACCGCAAACAGCCTCCAAGTCCGAGCGGACCAGGGGCCGCAAGCTTCGCGCGCGCTCATTCCCTCCGAGCCACTCCCCGCCAGAGAAACAGCGCGACGATGAGGCATATTCCAGGGTATACCACGATCTCTGCACCGTTGCGAACGACCGTTCGGATGAGCGGCCCTATCGACAATGGCGGCGCCTGCCGAAACACCTCAGGCAAAGCCATGACATACAACCCACCCATGCTCAATTGGACTACCGCCAGGATTATGAAACCCACTGCGGCTCGCCGGGGCCAGCGCGGGTGGGTTCGAGGATGCCGGACCTTTCCGTAGGTCAATAGAATGAGCCCCGTTATCATCAAGGGCACATTGGTGAACGTCTGGCTCAGCGTGCCGAACTCCCAACTCGGCCGTCCGAGGCGAACCGGCGCCCACAGCACCCCGAGGTGGACGAGACCCACGACCAGCAAGGCGGCGCCCAGGATGATCAGCAGGTTGGCTGACATTGCATCGGCATCGCGGATCTTGAATTTCCCCCACCGCTCACGCTCGACCTTTTCCACCCCCAACAGTCGCTTCGACCGCCCCGGCGCAGGTACCTGCGTGGTCGGCGGCTTGTCGGCCCCTTCGACCGGTGTCACAGTCATGGCCACCTCACGGCCCCAAACCTGCTCCGTCTTCGGAATCGAGGCACTAGCGTCTCAAGACGTCCGCGGTCGAGCGTGGCTTCACGATCCACGCACCCGCCCCCGTCGGAATCAGGAGGCCAGTCGCCGATACGACGGTATCTGGTGCGAACAACCGCAAGTCAAAGGGAATATCCCGGTCGAAGAGAATGGCCACGGGACCCGATCCATCGTCCACCGTTGCCTGGAAGTCGCCGGTTTCCAGCGCAGTCAACGTGTCGGCAATTGCCACACTTACGATCCTGACCAACATCGCGTCGAGCAACCCACCACTGGCGGTGGCTGCCTCGTCCGTCGCGACGACCTGGGCCGCAGGCTGTGCCCCAATCCCAAGCAGGTACGTCGTCACATCGTTCAGGATGGGAGACCCGTTCTGGCGGGCGACCGTGCCGCGGAGCCTCACGCTGTCACCCACCTCGAGCGTCGGTCCAGTAGCACGGGTCGTCCGAATAATGCCCGATGCACTGGCGATGTGGAGTGCCCTGTCTTTGAACGCGTCCGAGTTGTTTAACGCAATTCCTTCTACGAAAACCTTGTCCCCCTCGGTCGATTCCCGGGCCCGCGCCACGGTGACGATTGGAAAGCTGATCGCCACCGCGACTTCCGCCGAATCGCCGGCCCCCAGAAAGACGACCGACGTGTCGATCCGAACCACCTGCATGGAGTCGGCCACGGTCTCCGAATCCACCTCGAAGACATAGGTTCCCAACGGGATTCTCGCAATAGAAAAGAGCCCTGCCGGGTCCGATGTGGCCTTACCAGCTTCTTCCGTGCCTCCCTTGACCGCCATCCGGACTTCAATGTCACGAAGCGGTTGATCAACACTGATCTCGTGCTCACGGCTTCCGTTGCGATCGAAGTACACGACACCAGTGACCACGCCAGTCGCGTCGAGTCCGATGATGCGATCCTCGCCCGCATTCTCGCAGCCGTGCAATACTGCACCACCGGACAACGTCCCCAGCATACACCACATGTACGACCGCCTCTTACTCATATCCCACTCGCATTCCGACGCGAAGCCTGCGACCCGTTGTGCGCCTGATGATCGGGCGACCGAATTCTGGGTTAACGGTCAACGGTACTCTGACACGGCCCGATACGGGATCGATTTGCAGTGTGCCGTTTCGATCCACGTGGTATAGGGCACGGTCCAGCACGGGCAAACCCGCGTCGAAGATGTTCAGTCCGTCGATCGTCACCTGGAACGGGTATCCGGCAAGGCGGAATGGGGCGGTCAGGCGCACGTCCAACGTGTGCGCGCCGCTTCCGCGACACGCATTCCGGGCCGCAAACCGGCCGACCTGTCCCCGAAGACAGTCCCACGTCCCGAAGAGATCGCTCACCCCGGCGATTCGGTCGTCCACATACGCCGGATCGTTATTGAACGACCCATCCCCGTTGGCGTCGACTCCGTTGCGGAACCCGGGCGTGAACGGTATGCCGGACCGGAACCGGTAGAACCCTGCGATGCGAATCGGCCCGAGGTCCAGGTCCACCCCCGCCACCACACGATGGGGGACATCGAAGTCCGACCGTCCCTCGGCCCAATCATGCCCACCCAGACCGTGCGGAAAGGGGTTGAGTTGCCCCGACGGTCCACCCCCGTTGCCCGAGAGCCAGTTGTCTTTCGTCGACGAGTAGGTGTAGCTGACGGTCCCGGAAAGCCACCCGGTCATGCGTCGCTCGACGCGGAGGGTGACTCCCCAATAATCGGACCACCCGTCTGGATTGATGGCCGAGACCAGGTCAAAACCAGAAAAACGCCGATTGGATCCCGGTGTAGCCGCAAGCAGCTCACCTTGCTGCTCCAGGGTCCCGTAGATCGGCCGGTCGTGCTGGTCTTGCCGGAGGGGCGAGGCGACGAGGTTGAGATCGGCCCGGCGTGGCAGGAAGTCGGTGTGACGATACACCGCCGCCAGGGAGTATCTCATATTTCGGTGCAGCGAGCCAGTGATGCCCAGCGATGCCCGCGTCGTGCGCGGTGACTGATACTCCGGTCCGAGCATGGCAAGCGCTGGACCCATCACCGGGGCCGCCACCGAATCCGGCGTACCCGGCCACCGGCCGAGTGGTCCGACACCGCGCCGTACCTCGGTTGGTCCCGTGCGTCTGACCGCCTCCGCCAGCACACCCGGGCTCGCCTCGCCGTCGTACATCCCGAATTCGGCATGGGCCTGCCAGATTCGGGGATTCCCGATCGTGAGCGCGACCCGCGGGCTGACCTTGAGGATCGACGAGGGCAAGTCGGTCGTGCGCAACCCCGTCAGCTCCATCCACTCTTCGTTCAGCCGCACATCGTCTTGCGGTAGAGATTCCCCCTCGACCCGTATGCCGCCGCTCAGGATCACGCCCGGAGCAATGGTCCACACGTCTTGGAAGAACCCCCCCACGCTGGAGCTGCCAAACCGTGCCACGGGAAGCGCTCCCACCGATTGCACGAACACTCCCTCACGACGCGCGAACTCATCCACTCCACCGAACAGGAACACGCCGAGGCGACCGTGATCATACGTGTGGTCGAACGACGCCACCTTCCCCCAGCTACCGAACTTCATGCGGTGCTGTCCCAGGCGAAAATGCAATGCCCCACTGCCACGAAACCCAATGCGCTCGAATTGTCCCGGGAGGGTAGGATCGGCACCGAAGGCGATGGGGGCGGGGAGGAAGGCGGTCCCTGGCAAGCTCCCGGCGACGAAGTCCCGGGAGCTGATTTCGACGCCGGTGCGGATTTCCACTCCGCTCGAGGCACCCAACGTGCCGGTGATTGTCACAGCCCCCGAGATATCGTTCCCCTCGACGGTCGACCCGATTCCGGGCGTGTAAGGTGCACCCAGGTCCGGGTTGCGAGCCTTGAAGATTCCGGCGCTTCCCCGAACGTTCACGCTGACGCCGTCCGAGAACCGGCCGTCGAACCGGCCGAAGACCGAACCGATATCGATATCGCGGCGTTGTGACCCAACGTACTGCCCGAGATCGACTGCGAAGCTGTCGCTGGCGGTTGCCACCAGCGCCGAGTCCAGCCCGGTGGACGCCCAGGGGCTTGGAATTGGTATTTCCACGCGCCGGACCTCGCCGCCGATGACGAATTCGGTGGTGTCCCGACGCACCGGGCCGCTGATCATGAACCCGCCCCGCAGCATGGTGTGCCCCATCCCGTCGGGGTTGAAGTCGTCCGATTGCACCACCCCTTGTCCACTCCAATCACCGTACAGCCGGGCCGTGATGCTCTTCGTCCCGCGCCGGGTGTACCCGCTCAGGATCCCCCCTGGGAACTCAGACCACTCCACATCCAATCCATTGGTCAGTAATTCCGCCTGGCCCACCATGCTGCGTGGGAACACCGCCGACGGCTGGGTCGGCACGGCGAGGTCGGGATGGAGGGCGGGCATGAACGGCACACCATCGATCACGATGCCGCTCAGCCCGCTAGGCAAGCCCTCTGTCTCGAGGGCGGCCGAGGACGAGCTGGAGAACCGCCCCAACTCCGTGATTTGGCGAGTCGCATCCGGTAACCGGTCCAGCTCGAGAGCCGAAAACCACCACGCGGCCCCTGCTCGACTGAGCTCCGGGCGCTGCCTGATGAACAGCCCCGCGTCGTAGTCGACCACGGCGACCGTCTCCACCGGCGGAGTGGCCGCCGCCAACCGAATCGGCACCTGGTACACCCGTGCCGTCCTGACCGGAATCCCCCGCACGAGTACGGGCTGCGACCAAAGACGTTCCGCGAGAACGTCGTACGAACCTGGAAAGAGAAGATTGAATTCGAATCGACCGTCACGACCGGTCTCCACCGCGCGCTCAAACCCCGTCAACGGCTCGCTGAGCACGACCCGCGCATCCCGCAAGGGCTGACCCAATTCGTCACGAACCACGCCACTCACGGACCCGGTGGTGGGGGTCTGCGCTGCCACAGTGCGCGCCGCGAGGACCGCAGCCAGGGTGACTACTGCGAAGAGCCGGATGGTTCCCTCCGTTTGGTTTGTCGGTGCCCATTGTGACCAGACGCAAGGTTGGCACCATCGTGCAATTCGCCGGGCGGGAGGGAGGGAAACAATCTAACTTGTTGTCAATCAACATCTTATACGATGTCGTGGCAGCAGATCAATCGGGGTTCCATGCCCCCCGGCCCAACCGTTGCATCCGTGCAACACCGACGTGAAACCACGCCGACCCACACCAATGAGTGTCACGCGCTGTGTCTCCTCAGACCACCGCGGTTGTACCACCCCTGTGCCTGTGTCGGAGCCCTGTTGCACAAGTGCACCGGACTCCCGGCGGGTCCGCACCGAAGGTCGTACTGGACAGCGACATCTGCGACACGGATCGGGCAAGGGGAACCGGACTCTCGGCGCGCTTTTTGCTCTCCTGGGCCGCAATGCACGACGACGCCCCGGGTACTGGTCAGGGAGCCGCCCCATGAGGGAAAGCTTCGAGGCATTCGACGCTGCACGAGATCTCGAAGGAAAGCCCTTCAGGTCCCTGTGTTACGCTCCCCATGTGCAGCTGTCGTTCTCCCCCAACGGGGACGTCAGCGCCTGCTGCATGAGCCGCTCTCACATCCTGGGGAATTTGCGGGTCGACCGGCTGGACGACATCTGGCATGGCGAGCGTCTGCGTCAGTTCCGCGACCAGCTACGCCGATATGTCTTTCCCTCGGGGTGCGAGTCGTGCTACTGGTCTCTTCAGGCTGGGAACTATCTGAATCATGCCATCCGCGGCTTTGACGCCATGCCGTTGGATCCAACGGGGCGCTGGCCCGCCCAGCTCGAATTCGCCCTCAGCAACACGTGCAACCTCGGCTGCATCATGTGTAACGGCGAGTACTCCTCCGTGTTGCGGGTCAAGGAGGGGCTGCCGCCGATCGCACCGGCGTACGACGATCAGTTCTACGAAGACCTAGCCCGGTACCTTCCCCACGCCAAGCTCTTGTCGTTCCTGGGGGGCGAGCCATTCCTTCAAGAGGAATGTCACCGTATCTGGAACACCCTCATTGATATGGATCTGGCCATCCCCTGCCATGTCACAACCAATGGCTCCATATACAACGCACAGGTGGAGAGATTCCTCGAACGGCTACCATTCAATCTGAACATCTCGGTGGACGGCGTCTCCAAGGAGACGATCGAGAGGATACGTGTCAACGTCAAATATGACTCCTTGATGGCCAACATCCGCCGATTTCACGCATATGCCGTTGGCACTGCCGATCACCACTCCGACCTGCGGGTACGACAGCTCCAGCTCAACTTTTGCGTAATGCAACAGAACTGCTATGAGCTCGCGGACTTCTTCCTCTTCGCCGAGAGCCTGCAGGCCAAGGTCTGGACCGTTCTCGTTACGTACCCAACACACTGCAGCCTCTTCTCGTTGCCGGTAACGAAACTCGAGACCATCGTCACGACGCTCGATCAGCAGACATCTGCCATCCAGGACCAACTCGCGGTGAACAAGGACGCGTGGACAGCCCTGGTAGGGGAGATCCGTCAGCACCTTACGGACCGCCATACGCCCGACGCGGTCAACGAAGCCGCCTGGGAAAACCGGGCTTCAGCACCTGGTGAGCTCGTCAGTCACATGCATCGGGCATGGCATTTGATGAAAGAGGGCAAGCAGACAGAGGCGCTGCACGCAGCTATGCAAACACCGCGCACGGACCCGCACTACTTTAAGTCCCTCACACTCATTGCCGCGGTCAACACGCTTCAAGGGGATTTTCACAGCGCCGAGGTTGCCCTCGAGGAGGCAGCCCAGCTCGCGCCGCGACACCCTGAGCTTTTTGTCACACGCGCCTGGTTGCGATATCACCAACAGCAATTCGACGACGGCCTCGCCGACCTCGATCTCGCTACTCAGGCCACTTCCCGGCTCGGCCGCGTCGAGGACTTCATCCCCGCGCAGATCTTACTGGCCCGCGGCACCCTCTTGTACCATCAGGGTGCCATAGAGCAATCCATTGAACCACTGGATAGCTACCTCGAGCTACACCCAGACGACGGATCCGCCCGGCGGCTCCGCGAGGACGCACACCGGCAATTGGGGTCGCAGACACCGCGTCAGCAGTCCCCTCTCCGAGGCCCGTAACATGTTGGATCCAGAGATTCTCCGTGACTACAACCGCCAACGGGACACCAAGGACGCCAGCGTTTTCTGTCATGCGCCGTTCACCAGCATCAACTTCGAACAAGGTGGCAACGCAACAACATGCTGCTACAACCGCACCCATGTTCTCGGTGCTTATCCGGGCGATTCCATCATGGACATGTGGCGCGGAGCCAAGGTCCGACAACTGCGAAGACTCCTCGCGCAAAACATACTCCCCGATGGGTGTCAGATCTGCCTCAACCAGTTCCGCAGCCGCAATTTCGGCAATCTCCTCGCAAGACTATATGACCGCTTTGCAGGTAGCAGTGCACCTTCTGCCAACGTCCGATGGCCACGCTTAATGGAGTTCGAGACGAGCAACAGGTGCAATCTCGAATGCACAATGTGCAATGGTCACTTTTCGTCAGCTATCCGCAAGCATAGGGAGAACCGCCCCCCACTCCCAGATCCATACGACGCAGAGTTTGTGCGACAATTGGAGCCCTTCATACCCCACCTCCAAGCCGCTCGGTTCCTGGGGGGTGAGCCATTTCTCATAACGATGTATTACCAAATCTGGGAGATGATCGTCCGCATCAACCCGAAGGTCGACGTGACCATCGTCACGAACGGCACTATCCTCAATGACCGCGTTAAGGCCGCCCTCGCTCCCCTCAGGGCGCGCATCAACGTCTCTCTCGATTCGCTGGATCGTGACAACTACGAGCGCATCCGAATAAACGCGTCGTTTGATCGGCTCATCGAAAATCTTCGTTACTTCCAGCGGCTTGTGGAGCAGAAGAACACTACTATGACCGTGAACGTCTGCCCTATGCAACACAACTGGCACGAGCTCCCAGATTTCCTGGCGTTCTGTAACGCGAACAACATGCACCTATTCTTCAACACCGTTCTGTATCCCGAGGAGGCGTCACTTCGCTGGCTTCGCCATTCTGAGCTCGGCAGAATCATCGAGTACCTCGAAGATGTCGAGGTTCCCAACGGAACGCCGGTGGCTGCCGCGAACCGGGTCGCCTACTTCGGCGTGATTCGGCAACTCAGATCATTTCGGGACGATGCCCTACCGGATTACGATTATGACTGCTTCAACAACGAGAACCTCGACGCCACCAGTTGGGTCCTCCGTGTGGCGGCGGGAAACCGAGCGCGACTCAACTTCCTCGATGAGCAGCTCCATACGGTACGCGTCCCCATCGAGCATGGCGGCCGTGAAGCACCATGGGACATACAGCTCAATAGGGCGTGTCCGGACATCAAGGCCAATCATCACTATGTGGTGGCCTTTCGGGCCCGCGCCGACAAGCCGCGGCGTATGGCCTTTGGGGTGTCACGCGACCGGCCTCCTTGGAACAGTCTCGGCCTGTATCGAAGCGTGGACCTGACCTCGGATTGGCGGAGTTTCGAAGCGGATCTCCTCGCGAACGCGGACGAGGACAATGCCAGGATTCACTTCGATATAGGGGACTGTGACATCGCAGTCGAAGTCACGGACTTGAGGCTCCGAAGCCGGCCCACAAGGCTTGCGGCCACCCCTCGGCCCCGGCACAAGGCATTGCCAGCGGGACTGCGCTCGTCAGCTGAATTGACGCACCACGGACCCTTCCGGCCATGAAGCTCCTCAGGCTGCTCCTAATCGGGATGGCAACCCTCCTCGGAGCCGTCGTCTACAATAGGGTCGCCCTCAATCACCTCGACGCAACAACGGGTTTCCTATTTATCGCGGCCGTTGCGGCACTCACGCTCTTCGTATCAGAAATCGGATTGGCTGTTAGCCGGATCTCGGCCGATACTGCGGTTAATGTCCGCCTGCTTGCCGTGACCGGCATCGTCATGCTCTTCGCAGCGGAGGCATTCCTCCGCTACGGTATGACCGAGTTTCAGACTTACCTTGAAGAGAACGAGGGGAACGGGTACCAGTCGCGCTTCGCCGAGGCAGCGCCTTCTTGGTTCCACCTATACCCCCCGAACCAGGAAATCGTGTATCACCGGCCCGAATTCACCCACGTACGTCGGACCAACAGCCTCGGTCTCGCAGATCAAGAGATCCCTGTCGTCAAGGACCCAGACGAGTACCGGGTCATCGCCTTAGGCGACAGCTACACCGAGGGCATCGGCACGGGGCGCGATTCGACATGGATTCAGGTCGTTGAGAACCACCTCGTCACCGCGATACCGAACCGGCACGTGAGAACCCTAAACGCCGGGATCAGCGGCAGCGACGTTTTTTTTGAGTATGTCCTGTTGCGAGATCGCCTCGCCGCATACAACCCAGACCTCGTCATCGTAGCCACCAACGGGTCCGACGTGGACGATGTCTTCTTTCGCGGCGGCATGGCCCGATTTCGTGAAAACGGCAGATTCGAGTCCACTCGTTCGCCTCCGTCCTGGGAGTGGCTTTTCGGCATCGCTTACACGTTCCGCCTCGTTGCTCGAACGGTGCTTCGATATAACTGGCTCTTCGTCCGGTTCGATCAGATGCCCGCGGTAGGGGCTGCTGTCGCGGACTCCATCAAGACAGCCATCGATTCGTTGAGCGCACTGTCAGAAGACCGCGGTTTTGACCTGTTGATCGTCCTGCACCCGAACGATTGGGAGGCCAACAACGGCCAATGGTCTTTGGGGTTCGATCACCTTGCCGCCAGGTTGGCTACCGATTCGACGCTTCACTCGCTCGACCTGATGCAATACTATCGCGATCACGGAATCATAACCACCAGTACCGCCGCCGATTTCTACTGGCCCATCGACCGCCACAACAACACCAGGGGATACCGGGTGATGGGCGACGCCATAGCCGATGTCATACACCGCTCCGGGTTGCTACCTCCGGCGTCATCGACGGACCGGTGAGCGGCGCAACCTAGAGCACTCGGTGTGTCGGCGAGCACGGTTGGCCCAGTGATTTCCAGCCGGGCTCCTGGCGAACGCAGACGAGGACAATGCCCGGATTCATTTCGATATCGGTGACTCTGACGTCGCCGTTGAGGTAACTGGCTTGAGGCTCCGGAGTCTACCCGCGTCGCGGCTGGTGAAAGGACCGGCGCGGCCATCGTTGGAACAACAGGCCGTCGCACACCGATGACCGCAATGCAGCGCTCTACACACCACCTTCTCCTGCCTTTAACAGCCATCACTGCGGTTCTCGCATGGTTGACCTATCTCCGCGTCATCCATGAACAATTGAACCTCGCGACCGGTGTGCTGTTTCTCTCGGCCACCATGGCGACATTGCTCCTGGTTTGCGAAGTCGGTTTTCGCATTCGTGGTACAACGCTCGACAGGAGAGTCAACGTGCGATTGCTCCTGGCGGTTATTGCCGTGCTTGCTATCGCCTTTGAGTGCGTGGCGCGACTGGTTCCCCATGATCACAAGGGCTATGCCGAAGCTAACGGCGCCAGCGAGTATTACTCCGCCTACAAACCGTCTTTTCGATCCTGGTTCCACGTCCTCCCGCCCTACTTTGAGCACCGTGAGACAAAGGTGGAATTCGACTACTTCCGCCGCACCAACTCCTTGGGACTCGCGGAGCGGGAGATTCCTCTAGCGAAGATGCCTGGTGAATACAGGGTGATCGCGCTGGGGGACAGCTACACGGAAGGCGTCGGAACAGGCTACGACTCCAGCTGGGTTCGCGCCGCCGAGCGTCATTTGGCCAGAGCCTATCCCACCAGGACCGTCACCGTTATGAACGCAGGTATAGCCGGAAGCGACCCGTTCTTTGAGTACGTACTCCTGAGAGACCGTCTGATTGCCTACGTTCCGGACCTCGTGATTGTGTGCGTTAATAATAGTGACGTGTCCGACGTGGCCATACGGGGAGGCATGGAACGCTTTCGTTCAGATGGCTCGACGGTGTTCAGCGGATCCGCCCCCTGGTGGGAGTGGATCTATGCGATCAATTACACTGTGCGGCACGTGGTGCACGATCTATTGAAGTACGACCACCTGTTCATGACCCAACAGCAGAGGGCCACTGCGCGACAACGCGCCGTCGAGCGGCTGTCGTCCCTGGTCGATGCGTTCCACCAGCTCTCGTCTGCGGAGGGCTTCGCCTTGCTTCTCGTGACACACCCCCATGAATGGGAAGTCCGCCTGAATCGATATCTCGAGGGACTGGACGATCTGGTGACGCATCTCGAACACCAAGATCACGTCCACTTTCTCGATTTGCTCGATTACTACTTGGCAGACAACATCATAACCTCCGACAACGCTTCCGAGTTCTACTGGACCACTGATGCCCACCACAACGGCAAAGGATACTACGAGATGGGAAAGGGAATTGCCGAGGGGATCATTGACCTCGAGCTCATCGGCGCGCGGGCTGTCGACCACGCGTCGAATCAATGATGCCACCCGATAATGCCGCCGGTGACGGTGACCACAGGACATCGTCTCTGAGCCGGTCTCTAACGGCCGCGGGAGCCCGGTTGATGTCACGCCTCCGCCTCGTCCAGCGGCACCGGGAGGCCGACCTTGCTGTTCTCTTCCTGATGGTCCTTCCAAACCTCGTCTGGATATTGCTCGATCGAGGCCATTGGGTCTCCGATACTGCACTCTACGGACTCGGCGCGACGCGTCTGCACCACGCACTGGTTCATGATGCCGGCAGGTGGTGGACCGAGATGATCGCATTCGGCCCGAAACCGCCGATCCTCCCGTGGATCGGCCAATTCTTCGTCCCCTTTGGGCGCCTCATCGGCAACGTCGATATTGCGCTACTGCTCGTAAACTTTGGGGCGCAATATGTAGGACTGCTTCTCATCTACAGAGGTTTGACACGGTTCCTGCAAAGCCGATCCATCGCCATAGTCGGATGCCTCATCGCGGCTTCCGCGCCTCTGCTGATCCAGGTGTCGACACATTTCTACGTGCAGCCGCTCCAGTTCACCGCAGTGTGCTGGTTCTTCTACATCATGGCGTCATCGAGGACGTGGGACAGCCTCTTCACGCTGATGCACCTGATTGCTGCCAGCGCGTTCGCCATGTTGATCATGATGTCGTCACCTGTCTTCTGCTTGGGACCTGGTCTTGTCGCACTGGTGTACGCCTGGATCAATCGCCGCACCAAAATCAGGCTCCGTCTCGTCCACGGAGCGCTTGCCCTTCTTGCGCTGGCGTTTTCGACCGGGGCGTTTGCCTGGTACGGCAAGAACCTCGATGCGGCCCTCGAATACGCCCGTTGGGGGCATTCGTACGGATACGGCGCTGAGGTCCGCAACGTATTTTGGCTCAAACTCGGCCAGTGGAGTGTATACGTTCGAGACGGCTTCATGGTATCCGCGTTGGTGGCCTTGCTGGCGGTGTGGGCCTTCGTCTTGCGGTCACGGCAGCGGCATCACCGGATGTTCGTCCCGGCCGTGGTGGTTCTCCTCATGGCACTGCAGATTGTGCTCGTACTGTGCATCTTAGCCACCTCTACGCAGCAAACCTATCGCTATGTCATGCCACTGTTGGTGTTCTTTGCAGCCATCGGGAGCTGGGCCCTCTATGAAATCAACAACCGATGGTTGACGGCTACAGTGGTCGGTGCATTGACGGTTCAATTGGTTCTCGCGAACATCGCGTTGTTCAACTGGCAAGGCTCATGGCGGGAGCAGCGCCGCCAAACCTATGTAGATGTGGCAAACCTGATCACTGACATGACCTCAGCAGATTCGGCTTCAACGGTGTGGCTGGGTACGGGAAAACTCGGTGTGTACAGCCTGGATGTGGACTACCACGCATCCAAACGAGCCGGCTACTTCACAAAGAAGCGTCCGTTCTACAATTCGATCGAGTTTGCGCTGATATCCGCCGACGGCGACGGTGACGTTGACAAGATCTGGCGACAAATGATTTCCTCAGATCAACCCCTGGTGGTTCTCGTGCGGGATGCGTCACGGAGTAAGGAGGACAGTCTTGTCACCGGCTGGGACGACGTGCTCAATGCTACGGTGGAAATCTCCGACCGGGTCAGAAGCAGCACCGGCTTCGAGCGGTTGTCGACACCGGAAGCGTGGGTCATCGAGGTCTATCGCGGCATCGAAGGAACATGATGCTGGCCATGGCGACCAAGTCCCAATATTGCGCCGCCGCAACACCACAGGGTTGACCTCTCCACCGCGTGATCTCAGCCAGCGGCCCGTCTAGCCGGCAGCCAGGCGCCTCCGTCTTCGAGAGCGGCGTGTGATCGCCCCATAACCGAGTGGCGGATACACCATTCCACGCTCAGTACAATCCTCGGTTGGCCCCCAAGAGACCATGGATCGCAGGACGTGGGCGGTCGGATCCCCACCGAGCATGTCGCTGGGCGGCAGTGGTCCGAAAGATGCGGCGGGTTCGCCGCAGCAACCCCACAATCACCAGCAAACTGGCGGTGGAGAGTTGGCCGCTTCCGATTATCGAGCCTCAAAACGGCCGGTTGAAGCCAGCGCCCGCCCGAGTGTTACCGGGGGATCCGTCTCTCGGAAGGCTGGAGTGGAGGCCCATCCTGTCGTGGGCCGCGATCCGGAGGGTCGGCCGGCGACGGTGCCGACACCCCAAATCCGCGAAGATCGCCGAACTGCGCGACCCATGTCGACAGAACGTGTCGCTGGCCCACCGCTCGTAGTGGACGTGGACGGCACACTGTTGCGCACGGATCTCCTCTGGGAGGGTTTGGTCCAACTGTGCGTCCGTTCGCCACTGCAGCTGATCGGCCTCCTTCCCGCCGCCATGCGTGGTCGGGCGGCCTTGAAGCGATACGTTGCGGCCACCAGCAATCTCCCCCTGGATCGCTTACCCCAGCTTTCGGCAACCAAAGCGCTCATCGATGAGGCACGTGCGGGGGGACGTCAAGTAGTCCTGGCTTCCGGTGCAGACGAGATCCAGGTTCGCGCCCTAGGCAAGACCCTGGACGCGGACCTCATGTTTGCCAGTGACGGCCGTGTCAACCTGACCTCGGAAACGAAGCTCGCGTTTCTCAAGGCTCACTTCACAGAGTTTGACTATGTCGGGAACGGTGCGGATGACCTCGGACTCTGGAAGGCCGCCCGTCGCGCCGTTGCGGTAAATGTGAGGCCGCCCGACTTGCGACGCGCTCGACGCATCCGACCGGACCTCACCGTACTCGAAAAGCGCCCAACGATCCCCTGGCACGCGTGGTTTCGCGCCTTGCGGGCGCACCAGTGGG
>JBDHHA010000073.1:0-20280 GCA_039589615.1 Gemmatimonadota bacterium | reverse complement strand
GGTTCGAACTCCCAGCTTCGGGCTCTGGCGGAGGTCTACGCCTGTGACGACGCCCGGCATCCGTTCGTCGATGACTTCGTCGCGGCGTGGGACAAGGTCATGAATCTCGATCGCTTCGATTTAGTCTGATCGTAGGGGATTGATGCCCGATGTGGTGGCCGGTTCGCATCGAGCCGGTCACCAACGTTGGGCCGCCCGGCTTCTTTGCCGTCGCCCCTCGCTGGGGCTCGGAGCCTTCCGGGCGACCGGCCTGCAATCTCCAACATCCCCACATCCTGCAGCTGTACGACTCGGGAGAAGCCGGCGCGTTCCTTACGGCCCCTTTGCACGACTTTGGCAGGAAGCATGCACGGCCAGTGCGAGCGCGGGTGACTCCAACGGCCAGACCTGAGGGGCATACGCTGGGCGTCAACGTATCCGGCTCCCTGGCAGCCAGGTTGGCCCCCGGTCCATGGTGCTGTCATTCGTCAGGGCCACGAGGTTGCTGCCGTCGGCCCCTACCACCAGGATCTCGAGGCTCGTTGCGCGACGCGAAGCGAAGGTTATCCGCATCCCGTCGGGTGACCAATCGGGCTCGTGATTCTCATCGGACGTATTTGTAAGCCTCTCGATGTTCCCGCCGTCCGGGCTCATCAAATACAGCTCCTGCGGACCATCGCGCTCGGACAGGAAGACGAGCTGCCGGCCGTCCGGTGACCAGGAAGGGGAGAAGTCGCGGGGAGCATCGCTCGTCAGGTTCCGGGGATCGTCACCGGTCGGGGTCATGGTCCAGATATCGAACTGCCCGGTTCGATCGGATTGAAATGCGATGAGCGATCCGTCTGGTGACCAGTCCGGGCCGCCGTCCGAAGCGGTGTTGAAGGTCAATTGTCGGAGATCACGGCCGACCGCATTCACAAGCCAGATATCGCGGTCGCCGTCTCGGTCGGACTCGAAAGCGATCAGAGTCCCGTCTGGTGACCATTCTGGGTTGACGTCAAGACCGGGATGGTTGGTGAGCCGAACGGTGGAAGTACCGTCGATCCGCATGACATAGACCTCTGGATTGCCATCCCGATACGACGCAAAGGCGACCCAACGGCCGTCCGGTGAGACGGCTGTATCGAACTCATCGGACTCGTTGTTCGTGATCCGCCGTACGCCAGTGCCGTCATCGTTCATCACGTAGATTTCGCTGTTACCTTCACGGTCCGAGCAGAAGACGATCTGGATCGCGTCCGGGAAACAACTGAGGCAAACGGCGGCGAGAGCGGTCGGTAGGGCGAGCGCGATCCGGGCCAAGCGTTTGTCGGGTTCCATAGTCCAGCCCCTTCTGACTGCGTATGTCTCGGTGAAGAGTTTCCACATCCAATCGCCCCGGTCTCCCCAATGTAGCCCGCCCGGGAGCCCGCCTTCCAGCCACCTCTCGGTTCAATCGTACAGGAGGCGCGAGTGAATGCGGATATGCCCTCGAATGTGCGAGTTCCGTTCTCTCTCAACGACCGCAGAGACGTTGTTTACATTGCCTTCGGCAACGCGCAGAGACCTGCCTCTCACAGTCAGGACTATCCCGATGTGATCGTGATCGCTTCGACCTAGCCTGATCGTAGGGGAGGGACACACGGTCTGCCGGCCATTTGGTTGGCCTGGAGACGTATCGCGACCGCTGGACGCCTCCGGTCCCGCTGCCCATACTCGGGATGGGAGACGGCAAATCTCCCATCGTTATCCGTTCGTCAGACAGTCGGCCGAGCGGTACGATTATTATCGATTCTTCACTGTCGATCCGAGATTCTCGACGGGCCGTGAGGCGAGCGGCATAGCTGCAACCCGTTGGGAAGTCCCGGTCGACCTGCGAGGTGTTCCGTGTGCAGCTTCCGAGCCTTGACGCTCCCCTTGACCGTCGTCGCCGCTTTCGGTCTTGTTCTTCCCCTCTCCGGCCAGGGCAGGGCGCTCACCTTTTCCGATCTGATGCAGCTACGGGAGATCGAGCAGCCGTCGATCTCCGACGACGGCCTCTGGATCGCCTTCACCGCCGAGCCCGATCGCGGCGACCCCGAGGTCATCGTGCGCTCCATCGACGGCGCCACGCGTTACGCCATCCCGTTGGCGAGCAACCCGGTGATCTCTCCCGACGGCGCCTTCGTTGCGGCACGCCTCAACCCGTCGATGGTCGAGAGCGAAGAGGCCGAAGGCGACGCACCACGCCGCGGCATGGCGCTGCTGAACACGGCGACCGGCGCGGTGGAGCACTTTGCCGACGTGCAGTCGTTCGGCTTTTCACCGAGCGGTGGATGGATCGCTTACCACGAGTTCGAGCCCGGGGATGACGAGGGCGAAGCGGGAGGCGAAGAGTCGGACGAGCCGGCCGGCAAGCGCAAGGCCGGCACCGTCCTCATGCTGCGCGAACTCGGCTCCGGTAACGAGACCGAGATCGCCGACGTACGCGCCTTCGCGTTCGAGAGCAAGGGCACGCACCTCACCTACGCCGTCGCCAGCGCCGACAACTCAGGCGATGGCCTCTACGTCCGCACCGTCGCCAGCGGTCTGGGAGCACCCGGCACCGTCGACGCGCGGGCTTTCGGCCACTACACGCACCTGACCTGGGCCGAGACCGGCCCCTCTCTCGCCTTCGTGGCCGCTACCGAGGACGAGGACGGCGTGCCCGGTAAGGGGGCGGTCATGCTCTGGGATGGAGACGAGACCGTCGAGGTGGCGGGTTCGGACGATGCCCCGGCCGGTTGGTTCGTACCGACCACCAACTCGTTGCGCTTCAGCAAAGACGGACAGCGGCTGTTCTTCGGCTGGCGGGCGATTCGCGACGATGAGCGCGCCGGGCTGGAAGGAACCGAGGAGACAGAGGAACCGGACGACGAGGCGTTCGACCCCTACGATACCGATGCGATTCTCGCCGACCGCACGGTCGACGTCTGGCACTGGCTCGACCCGCGCATCAACACGCAGCAGAAGGTCCGCTGGAACCGCGAGAAGAACCGCACCTACACCAACGTCTATCACCGGGACTCGGGCAGGGTCGTGGCGCTCGCCGACCCCGAGGTCCCGGACCTCACGGTTCCCGACAACGCCCACGTCGCGATGGCGGGCTCGGACGTGCCGTATCAGTGGGAATCGACGTGGACGGGCGGCAACTCCGACGCCTACGTCGTCGACTTGACGACCGGCGACCGGACGATGGTCGCCGAGCGCCTCGACGGCCGCGCCTACCTGTCGCCGGGGGGCGAGTTCGCAGTCTACTACCGCGAGGGGGCCTATTTCCTCTACGACGTCGCCTCCGGCGAACAGCGCAACATCACCCACGGCCTCGGCGTGCCGATCGCCAACGAGGATCACGACTTCCCGCGGCCGGCGCCCGGCTACGGCCTCGGCGGCTGGACCGAGAACGATGCCGCGGTGCTCGTCTACGACAAGTACGACATCTGGGTGATCCCCACCGATGGCTCGGCGCCCTGGTGCCTGACCGACGGCGAGGGTCGCGCCAGCACGCGGATCTTCCGCGTCATCGACACCGATCCCGACCAGGTAGCCATTGGCGCCGACGACGAGCTGCTGCTGTCGTCGTACCACGACCTCAACAAGGGCTTCGGCTTCTACACCGCCCGGGCCGACCGGCCGGGCGTCACCCGCCTGATCGAGGATGACAAGAGGTTCGACTTTCTGACCAAGGCCGACGACGCCGACGCCATTCTGTTCACGCGCCAGGACTACGACGAATCCCCCGACCTCTGGGTCGCCGACAACACGGCGTTCGCCAACCCGCGCAAGGTCACCGACGTGAATCCCAACATTGCCGAGTTTGCCTGGGGCACCGCGGAGCTGACCGAGTGGCTGAGCGTAGACGGCACGCCGCTGCAAGGGGTCGTCATCAAGCCCGGCAACTACGAGGAGGGCAAGCGCTACCCGGTGCTGGTGTACTACTACCGCTTTTTCTCGCAGCGGCTACACGAATTCAACCAGCCGGCGGTCAACCACCGGCCGAGCTTTCCGCTCTACGCGTCGAACGGCTACGTGGTGTTTCTGCCCGACGTGCGCTTCGAAGTCGGCCGGCCCGGATTCGCGTCGACCAAGAGCGTCGTGCCGGGCGTCCAGCACCTGATCGACATCGGCCTCGCCGATCCCGACGCCATTGCCCTGCACGGCCACTCCTGGAGCGGGTACCAGACGGCGTTCATGGTGACGCAGACCAACATCTTCAAGACCGCGATCGCCGGCGCCCCGGTGGGCAACATGACCAGCGCCTACTCGGGCATTCGGCTGGGTTCGGGCCTGGCGCGGCAATTCCAGTACGAGATGACCCAGAGCCGCCTGAGCGGCAGCCTGTGGTCGGCGCGCGACGACTACATCGACAACTCCCCGGTGTTCTTCGCCGACGAGATCGAAACGCCGATGCTGATCCTGCACGGCGACGTCGACGACGCGGTGCCCTGGGAGCAGTCGATCGAGCTGTACCTGGCGATGCGGCGCAACGGCAAGGAGACCGTCTTCCTGCAGTACAACGACGAGCCCCACCACCCGCAGACCTACGCCAACAAGCTCGACTGGGCCATGAAGATGAAGGAGTGGATCGACCACTATTTGAAGGGCGCGCCGGCGCCAAAGTGGATCAGCGAAGGGATCCCGTACACCGGGCGGTAGCGAGCAGGGCCCCTCGCGGCCGGTGCCGCGGGGGGCGCGCTTCTCAGACCAACAACCGCATCAGCTGGGCCACGGCGTACCCGATGTAGTTGCCGATGGCGTAGCCCACCAACGCCATCAGCACCCCCGGAAGCGCGATGTGCTTCCATTCCTTGTGGGTCTGGGCCAGGCCGAGCACCAGTGCGGGGCCGGCCTTGGCTGCGCAGGACGCGATCGTCAGCACGCCGACATCCATTTTCAGCAGCCGGCCCGATCCATAGATCACCGTCATGTGCACGGCAATGATGATGATCACGTAGACGAAGAGGATCGGTGAGAGGACGATCGCGTTGTAGATGTTGATCATGGCCCCCACGGCTGCGAAGAAGACATAGAACGCGATGTGGCCCAACTCCCAGGCTCCCTGGAAGCGGCGCATGAACTTCAATTGTCCCAGGGCGAGGGCGAACGTCGTCACCAGGAGTATGGAGGGCAAGTCAGGGAGGAACCGATCGATCACCGCCGCCTTGATCGCTCCGCTCCCCGCGACGATCACGAGACTGACGAACAGCAGGACGACGACGTGCGTGACGTTGAGTGACGGGGTCGTCTCTTCTTCTGTGGCCTCATCGGCCACCTCGGGGTGCCGCCACCGCGGCGCCACGGGAAACTTCCCAGCGAGGAAGACGGGCACCGTGAGCCAGATCGTTATCAGCGGGATCAGCGAGAGATTGTCGACCGCGTTGGCGGCGGCGAGCAGGTCGGGGCGGCCAATCTCCAACCCGGTCCAGAGAGCGAAGAAATTCACGCTGCCACCGATGAAAGTGCCGGTGTAAGGCCCGGCGATCCGCCAGCTGTCCTCCCCGAGGATACCACCGAGGAGAGGCTCGAGGACCACGCCCGCAGTCACGACGCCCATCACGGTGCCGACAGTTGCAATCCCGAAGGCGGCAATCATCGGGACACCGGCGTCGCGCACGTCTCTCAGGTCGACGGTCAACAGGATCAGGCACACGGCGAAGGGGATGGCGAGGTCGACCATGCCGCCGTACAAGGGTGCGTCAGTGGGAATCAGGCCCAGGTTGGAGACTACGGCACCGAAGAGGAGGATCAGGGTGACGGCCGATACCTTTTCCGCCCAGCGGTAGCGCTCCACGAGCACGAGTGCGAGGAGGATGACTCCGAACAACACCGCGGCAATTGCTAGTGGGTCCTGGATCACGAAGACTCTCCTCGGGGGAAGGAAGGAATTTCAACGGCATTGCTGAGATTGCAAGGGGCGAAGACCGCGGCCATGCGTTCCGCTTCTCCTGCCAGTGCCGCTACTTCTGCCCCAGCTGCATTGTCAAGCGGCTGGCGGGGCGGCCATTCGGGGCCACCCCCACCGCGGCACGGACAAGCGCGGCGGAGCGAACGGGGCCTGCGGACCGGCGAAGGCTACTGGTGAAGCGTCAGAAGCGCCTCCGGGGGACGACCGAGGGCGGCTCTTTCGCCCAGGACGCCAATGGGACGCTGCAACAAGGTGGGATGCTCGGCCATGAGTTCGATCCAGCGAGCGTCGTCTTCGTCGCCGGTCAGGTCGAGCGCCCGGTACGCCTTGTCGTTTCGGCGGAGAACGTCGGTGGAGACTATCGCCTGAACTCCGCCCACATGGGTCGGTGATCCGCGATGTAATACCGTACGTACTGGAAGAAATGTGTCTCGTTGGCCTGAAACAGATTTGGAAACACCGCGTTGTCGAAGTCAAAGACACCCATGGCTCCGGTGAAATCGTCTGCAGTCCGTCCAGGAAAGAATGCGATTTCATCGTAGTCAGCGTCACCAGCGAGGTTGGTACCCACCAGATTGGTGGTGTGCTTGGGTACCTGGAGACCGTTTTGGGTTAGGAGCGCAAAGATGTCGTCACTCGGGTCGACCCGCGGCATGTTGAAGTCGCCGATGAGGATGATGTCGTTGTTTGGGGGAAACTGCCGACCTACCCGCCTCGCTGCCCATCGCGCCAAGCCCTCAGTCTCCAACTGGCGCAGGCTGAAGTTGCTCCAGTAGAGGTGCACATTCACAAGGAAGAACTCGAAATCGCCGGCAGTGAAGCCAAGCATGTACGGATTGCGATTGAAGCCGGGGAAGCCGCCCTCGACTTCCACGTCGTCCACTGTGACGCGCAGCCGTTCGTGTTGACGCATCGCCAGCTCTGCCGCCAATCCGGTTGGCAAGACCCGCTCTGCATCGTACAGGTACGCAAGGCGTTCCTGGTTCCCGCCAACGTCGGTATACCAGTAGTCCCATTCGTCACCTAGATAGTCCATCAGCTCATCGAGGTGATCCAAGTTGTCGGCAACCTCTTGAACCGCCACCAGATCAAACGGACGTAGGATGTCCGCCATGATCCTCAAATGGTCCTCCTCGCGTTCTTGGAGGCCGAAGTTCGTGAGGTTCCATGTCGCGATGATGACGTTGTCGTTGGCCTTGGCAGGGATGGCTCGGTCGGCTAGCTGTCGGTGGTTGTCGAGGCGCTGTAGCTCGGCGGGCACGTCGACGTTGTAGGCGAACGTCGGGCGGGCGTGCGCTCGCATGATGTGCCTCCTACGAAAAGGAGCAGTCAGAGGTCTAAATAGCTGGAAATAGGGTATCGAAGCTTGGTCAATTGAGAATCAATTGCCCCCGGTCACACCCTGCCTTGACCTGAACGGTTCAGTCTAATAGCTTTACCTGAATTCTTCAGGTCAATGGTGGCCCGCAAGACCGAGGAGGCAATGACGAAAACACCTCTGGGCCCGGTTCAGGGCACACTCGAGCTTCTCATCCTCAAGACCCTGGGTGCGGGGTCGGAGATGCACGGCTTCGCCATCCTCGAGTGGATCCTCAAGTCCACCGACGATGTGCTCCTCGTTGAGGACGGCGCGCTCTACCATGCGCTCCATCGCATGGAGGGCCGGGGCTGGCTGGAAAGCGACTGGGGCATCTCGGAGAAGGGCCGGCGAGCGAATTACTACCGCCTCAGCCCGGAAGGCAAGAAGGCCCTGGCTACCGAGGAGCGACGCTGGGAGCGGTACGTGGAGGCGGTGGCGAAGATTGCCCCGCACTGGGCAGGGACATAGGGAATGGGACCGAGGCGGCGTCTGTTCCGCACGGGGCTCGGGATGCCGAGCCTGCGACAGGCCATTGACTGGGAAATCGATCACTATCTGGCGGAGCAGATCGATCGCCTGATGGAGGGGGGACTGAGCCGTGCCGAGGCGCGCCGGGAGGCCGAGCGCCGCTTCGGCAATTTTGCTCGCCAGCGAAGGAAGATCGTAACGGCGGACCGGAGGAGGATGGTCATGAGGAAGCGGGAGGAACTTTGGGATGCGATGCTGTTCGGGATGCGTCAGGCCTACAGAGGAGTACGGCGTTCACCCGGTCTCGCCGTGACCGTGGTGCTGACGCTGGGTCTGGGCATCGGGGTGAACGGCGCCATGTTCGCCGTGGTGGACCGTCTTCTCCTACGTCCGCCCGACCACGTGGCGGAACCCGACAAGGTTCGGCGAGTGTTGCGAGAGGGTGAGTGGTTCGGCACTCACGACATCATCACTGCTACGACCTACCCGGACGTGGAGGATCTGCGCGCGGTGCCCGAGTTCGCGTCCGCGGGAGCGGTTGCGCCCACTCAGCTGCTCACACTCGGCGTGGGTGAGGATGTCCGGCGCGTCCGCGCGACCCGCGCGACCCACGACTTCTTCACGACCTTGGGGGTGCGGTCCCATCTGGGGCGCTTCTTCAACGTGGAACAAGATCAGGTTGGCGCGTCCGGAACGATGGTTCTGAGCCACGAGTTCTGGCGTGCGTCGTTCGGTGGCGATCCGGATGTCATCGGCCGGACGCTCGACCTCGCGGGACACCGGATGACGGTGATCGGCGTGGCCCCGAGAGGATTCACGGGAGTCGACCTCGAGCCCGTGGATGTGTGGATCCCGGCCGTGATGGCGCAGTCTGCTCAGACCGGCAGCGACGACTTCCTCACCGACCGAAGGTACTGGTGGCTCCGTTCCGTGGTGCGTATCCGGGACGACGAGAGCCTTATGGTCGCGGAGGCCAAAGCAACGGCGAGACACGTGAACAGCCGTGCCGATGCGGTCGCGCGCGGCCGATTCGATGAGAATGCTCGCATCTTTACGGCGCCTCTCATCAGGGCCCAGGGACCCGAAGCGAGCAACGAATCCAAGGTGGCGCGTTGGCTGGTAGGCGTGTCCCTCATCGTGCTCCTCATCGCGTGTGCCAACGTCGCCAGCTTGCTTCTCGCACATGGGGTGGGGAGGAGGCGCGAGGTGGCGGTGCGGCTCTCGCTGGGGGTGTCCCGCGGCCGACTTGTCCGCGAGATGGTTCTCGAGACTCTGATGCTGGCCGCCGTGGGCGGCGGTGTGGCGCTCCTGCTGGCCCACTGGGGCGGTGGGATTATTCGGGCGGCCTTGATTCCCGAAGTCCTCTGGACACCGTCCTCCCTGAGCGGGCGCGTGGTGGCCTTCAGCGCACTGCTGTCCCTTGCCGCGGGTCTCGTCGCGGGGGTGGGACCGGCGGTTCAGAGCACCCGTGCCGATCTGACGCGCGATCTGACGGAAGGTGGTCGGGGGAGTACGCGCGGTCGGTCCCGGGTGCGCGGCGCCCTCACCGTGGCGCAAGCGACGCTGTCCGCCGTCCTGTTGGTGGGGGCGGGGCTCTTCATCCGCAGTGTGGTGGAGGTCCGGACTCTGGATCTGGGTCTGGATGTCGACCGTCTGGTCATGGCCCAACTGGAGTTCGAAGGGGGAGACCCGAACGAGCTCGAGCGGGCGCAGCTGTACCAGGCGGCGACCGAGGTCTTGGAGAGCATACCGGGCGTGGTCGCTGTGGCCGGAACAGACGTCCTCTATCAGTGGGTCTCCGTTATGAGCATCACCGTGCCAGGGCTGGACTCCCTGCCCATTCCCCCGGGAGGGGGGCCCTTGGACTACGGCGTTTCGCCGGGCTACATGAGGACCATGGGCCTGGAGCTTCTCCAGGGGCGGCCGATCCTGGAGACCGACGTGGAGGGCTCGCCCAGGGTCGCGGTGGTGAACGAGATGATGGCGCGCACGTTGTGGCCGGGTCAGAACCCCATCGGGAAGTGCTTCCATTACGGTGGTGCCGAGGAGTGTACCACGGTGGTGGGTGTCGTCGAAAACGCGTCGCGGGGAGCGCTGGAAGGCGACCGGCACCTGGCGTATCACCGTCCGCTGGCACAAACCGGGGATGCAGCCAACGGGTTGTACATCCGCACTGACGGCGACCCGCGTGAGGTCGCTCTACGCGTGGCGCCAGCGCTGCGGTCGTTCTCTCCTCGTGTCCGCTTCGCCGAGGTCCAGCCCCTCCGTGAGATCCTGGATCCCCAAACCCGTTCCTGGACCATCGGGGCGGCCCTCTTCACCGCGTTTGGTGTACTCGCGCTCATCGTCGCGGCCATCGGGCTCTACAGCGTACTGGCGTTCGAGGTCGCCCAACGGACCAAGGAGATCGGTATCCGTGCCGCGCTGGGGGCCCAGAAGGCGCGGGTCCTGAGGGGCGTCGTCGCTACCGGCGCCCGTCTGGCCGTACTCGGCGTTCTCATCGGCATCGTAGGATCCCGCGTGGCCGCGCCGTTCGCACGGGAGCTGCTCTTCCACGTGGATGGAGCGGACCCGACGGTGCTCGGCGCGGTGGCGCTGCTGCTCATCGTGGTGGCGGTGATCGCTTCGATCGTGCCGGGGCTACGGGCGACCCGGGTGGACCCGATGGAAGCCCTCCGCAGCGAGTGACGGACGACTGGCCAGCGGACCTTCCCGGGTACGGAGCGCGCTCGAGAATAACCTCAGCCTCAGAACCCTAGCCGCGTGTCCCACAACGACCTGCACCCACAAGAGATCAGATCCTGGTCATTGCACAACGACGGTGGCCCATGCCGGCACCAGATCGGTGCGAACGAGCGGTGCAGTTGTCACCGGCCCACCGACATTCGTGAAGATCAACAACCCAAAGGATTGACCCGGGGTCAGCACAGCGTCGCGGGTGTCGCCGCTGTTGAGCGGGTGCGACATCTCGATCACAGTGGTGGCGCCATCATTGCCCACCGCCGTAAGTCCATCGTTCGTGCCGTTCCACTCCACGTCCGTTTGACCTTGGCAGGGAGCGGCCGGATTGTCGAACGGGCCGCAGTTGAAATGGCTGTCGAAGAACCGATCCCGCCGGATTCCGAACGCCGTGTGCTGAACGGTAAAACCGTCGTCACCATAAGTATCGGCTCCGAGGTTCCACTCGCCGTCGACGGGGTTTTCATCCAACCGCACGGCCAGGGTATGCGTGTTGAACGAGCTGAGGTCCTGGTCGAACGTCACCGCAACGTACAAATCCGTGGCGTCATTGGTCACGAAGATCGTGGCCGTGGTGGTCTGCCCACTGGGAAGGTTTACGTCTATCGGTCCGAACGTATATGCCGCTTGGGCCCACTCTCCCGGACTCAGCACGCCATCGACGATCAACCCATTCGGGGGCAGGGTGGCCCTGGCCACACGAATCAGACGGATGCCATTGCGGGTTTGCGTACTCGGTGCGTTCGACGACCGCAACGCGTGTGACGCCTGGTGCGCGTTCGCTGCCACGTCTCCGCCCGCGGCAACGAGTCCGGCCCCGGCCATAGTGTTGGTCCACTCCGCAACATTGCCGAACGCATCGAACAGACCACCACAGCTCAGCTTTCCTCCGACTTCTTCAATAGGGGGCGGGCCCGCTTGTACCGGTTGGTCAAACACCGCGTAATCCACCAGGCTCGCGGCCGTGATATCTACGTCGTCGGTTGCGTCCCCAACCGACTGGTTGGTGCGACACCAATCATCGGCGCCGGTGGCGGTGTTCGTGGTCTTGCCGCGGGCCGCGGCCTGCCACTGCTTCTCCGTAGGCAACAGATACCAGTAGTCGGTACGTCCCGCGTCGGTTTCCTCGTCGTTCAGAGCGGCGAGCCAACCCCCGACCGCGCGGCCATCTGCGTCGACCGTGCCCCCCGTGACTGCGTCCCAACTGATCCACCAGCGCGGGAACTGACCGTCTCCAAGCCCCACGCCCTGGTAGGACCCGCCGTCCAATGCGTTCCAAAGCTGACCGGTAATCTCAGTGGTCATGACGTGGTACTCGAACGGCACGGTGAACGGGACCGGCCCAATGTCGACGTCGTAGAGCGTGTACTCACTATTGACCGGAATCACGACCCACTCCGTACCGGCGAGCGTCCCGGCCGGCGGCCCGGGCACCTTATCGACAGGCAGAGCGGACGGGTCCCCGGCGCACGCAACGGACACGGCGGTGGAGAGGGAAAGTAGGACAGCCGAGACAGTAGAGGAGTGCATGACCCACCTCCGGTTTGGAATCGATACAGTCATTGTCGTAGGTGGCTCAGCGGTCCCGTCGTCGGGCGGGCGTCCTGCTGCGGGGGCGTCGGTGCGGCGGCGTGGCCAGCTTCGGCCACCGGGCGAACATCAATTCGCGGCCTCGCGGTGTTGCACCTGTGGAGTCCGCCGCCATTGCTCGGGAAGCGCAGGCGTGGTGGGAAGCGGCCGGAGCTGGTCCACGGGGCGCGAGGCCCTGTCTACGGCATCATTATGAAGCGAGGTACTCGGGACCACAAGGAGACCGAAGCGCAGGCCCTACCCCTCACCGTAAGCTCTCGTTCGATACGGGCAAAATACGACAGACAACCATCACAATGCGACACTTCCGACGTGAGAAAGCCGCACGTGAAGGCTAGACGCCGTGCTGTCTGCAATTGCGTTGTTGAATCTGCGGGCAAAGGAATTCGGCTTGACTGGCGATTGACTCACGGACGTTAGAGTGGATTGCCGCAGTCGAGTTCGGTGCATGGTTGATTGTCGTTTCCTCGCCGCTGGCGCTTGCTGACGTGTCCCCTGATCGGGACGATTCAACACTTTGACGTTGAGGTTGCCAATGCTCATCAAAGAAACAGATGCCGGTTTGACAATGGGTGCATTCCCAGCACCCAAGATGCCGGACTACGTGGTGGTCGAATTGAAGCACGACAGTCACGTTGCGTACTCGGCGCGCGGTTTCGCTGCCAGCGCACGCTGGGAGGAAAACGCGGCATCCCTCAATAACGTCTTAGAGGGCTACAACGTTAAGGCTGTCAGCTCACACTTTGGCATGTCATCGAAGGCAGTCAGCCAACGTTCGGTCGCAGCGCCTTCGCGCCTCGGGATTCCAGTCAAGGCCGACTTCGCTCACGCGGGTTTTGTCCAGGTCGTTCCCCGCAGCGCGAGGGACGCGAAGACACTGGCCCGCCGACTCGATCGCCATCCCGCCGTTTGGAAGGCATTCACTGCGCCGCGCCCGGTTCCGGCGGCGGTTGCAACCGGTGCATCGGCGGCTAGCCGTAACTTCGAGCCGTCTCAAGGATACATGCACTCCGCCCCAAACGGGATCGACGCAATGGGTGTGTGGTCAGAACGCGGCGGCAAGGGTGACAGGATCACGGTGTGCGACATCGAGGGTAACTGGAACCTCAAACACGAAGATCTGCCGCGCGGGATCCGCCTCATTGGTGGCACGGTGATTAACGACATCGGCTGGCGCAATCACGGAACAGCCGTGCTGGGCGAAATCGTGAGCCGGCCCAACGCGTTCGGGACCGTAGGTATCGCGCACAAGGCACGCGCGGTGGTCCAATCCGCGATCGTCAACGGGATTTGGAACACTGCAGCGGCCATCAGCAACGCTACCAGACGCCTGAACAGGGGGGACGTGATCCTGATTGAGCTGCAGGGTACCGGCCCGCGAGGACGCTACGTGGCAATGCAGTACTGGGATGATGTCTTCTCGGCTATCCGGGCAGCGACAGCTCGCGGTATCGTTGTTGTGGAGGCGGCTGGCAACGGCAACGAGAATTTCGACCTACGGATCTTCCGGAATACGGGCCTGCAGAAGGACTCGGGCGCGATCGTGGTGGGTGCGGGCGTGCCGCCCACAAACTACTTTGACAACGATAACAGCTACGGTTACATCGGTGTGCCCCGATCGAGGATATGGTTCTCCAACTACGGCAAGATCGTCAACGTTCAAGCTTGGGGGTGGCACGTGACCACGTTGGGCTATGGCGATGCACAGGGTGGCCGCAGCCAAAACCGGTGGTATACCCTCAGGTTCTCCGGCACGTCGAGTGCGTCACCGATCGTGACCGGAGCGGTCGCCTGCATTCAAGGTCGCGCCAAGGCAGTACGACAGGGCCGCCCGTTGACGCCGCGCGATGTGCGACAACTGCTGATCCGCACTGGCACACCGCAGCAGGCCGGTCCAGGGGTGCCATTGAGCCAGCACATCGGCCCGCAGCCAAACCTTCAGCGCGCCTTCAAGCGCATCCGGTGAGTCGTGCCTGCACGCGATGATCAGTTGACCCACGGAAGGGGGCCGCCAACCGGGCGGCCCCACCTAGTTGTCTTGCTCAAACCGGATTGGAAGTACGACGGTCGGAAACGTCAGTTCCGGAAGGAGGGTGCTGAGCCAGTATTACTGAAGCAAGACCTGCCTGCCCGTGCCAAAGTTGCCTACACGACACCAGATCTCGCACGACTTGCGGTGAGCGAGTTGACGCCCGATGAACGGAAGCTCGCAAGGTATGTGAATGTGGTATTGCCGCCAGGTTCGGATACCGACGCCTTGCTCACAAGTGTCAGGCGGTGGAAGTGTGTGGAGGACGCATGGGTCGGGCCGGACGTGGCGTTGCCGTGATGGGCGGCAGGGGTCCGGGGGCTGCGCCGCCTCAGGGTCCTTGCGCGCGTGGTGCATCTCATATTGGTCCGAAACGTGTAGCCGTACTGTGAACGGGGGGAGTACGCAGTGAGCCAAGCCCATCGCATATGTCAACAGATGGAGCAGACTTTCAACGGGGAAGCCTGGCATGGTCCATCCGTGCTGGAAATCCTCAATGGGGTGAACGCGAGCATCGCGGTAGACAAGCCCATCCCCGGAGGACACAGTGTGTGGGAGATTGTGCTTCACCTGATAGGGACCCAGGGTCTCCTTCTGAACCGGTTACAGGGGATCGCGAAAGAGCTGGCGCCGGATCAAGATTGGCCACCTGTACCAGAACCGACGGAGACAGCTTGGTGCGAAACAGTAGAGCGGCTTGAGCAGCAGGACAAGGCTCTTCGTGAGGCAGTCGCAAGATTTCCAGATGAACGCCTGGAGGAGGCGCTCGTGTCAGGCGGCAGCTCGGCGTACGACAATTTTCATGGCTACGTGCAACACAATCTCTACCACGCTGCGCAGATCGGCTTGATCAAGAAGATGGTTGTCGGTACATAACCGTTCGCCTGGAACCGCGGGATCAGTAATCCTGATTCAGTTCGGGCGAGGGGTTGATTGCCCAATTCCTCTGAGATTGAAGCAAGCCACTTCACTCGCTACGGTGCGCGCTGGCCGGCGTTCGTCGGCGGGCAGGTCGAGCCAATAGCGGACGGCCTGGTACACAGCACCAACCCAGCAGTGCGCGATAACCCTGGAATCCCCAAAGGGTGCCTCGTCCGGTATGGTCTCCAGCGCCTTCTCCACGCTGCGCGCATGGCTTCCCAGGATCTCTGCCTGCGTCGTAGCGATCCGGCCACCAAGGGTCATGGCTTCGAGGATGAGAATCCGGGCCTCCGCAGGGTTGTCAACGAGAAAGAGAAACAGCCGTTCGACCGCAGCGCGCATCTGTGCCAATGTTCCCGCTTCGCCTGCGATAGCATCGTTGAGTTGCTCGGCGACTCTCTCGCCAATCTCCAGCAGCAGTTGAACGAAGAGCTCTTCCTTGTCGGCGAAGTAGAAATAGAACGCACCTGTCGAGCTGCCGGATTCGGCGACAACCATCGGCACCGTGGTCTTCTGGTAGCCCCGTTCGGCGAAGAGCCGAGTAGCGACATCCAGAAACCGACGACGCCGTTCCGCTTTGCGCTGTGCCATCCGGGGCGTGGTACGATAGGCCACCAGCAGTTCTCCGATCCTATGGTTCTCGATCCAACACTTCGTTCAGGCCAACGCGATACTCGGGGTATTTGAGCCGCAGCCCCAGGTGCTCGCGACCCTTCCGAATGGACATTGGCTTGGGCGTGGTCAACAGTGAGACCACATGTTGTGTGAGCATTGGGAAGCGGCCACGCACACGATCAGCCATCGTGCTTGCAGAAGCATACGCCCGGGAGAGCGAGAGCGGCAAGCCGACTACCTTCCTCGTTCCCAGCAGTCCTGCAAAGTGATCAAGGAACTCCCTCCATGCGATGGGCTCCTCATCCGCGATGTTCCAGATCGAGAACCCGTGAGGCCCATCTTGCGAGGCACGCCAGAATGCCCGTGCGACGTCGTCCACGTGAACGAAGCTAACCGGGACCCTCCCACTACCAAACCAGGGGCAGAATCCCGAGCGGAATCGACGCGTCAGTTCAGTGACCAGATTACCGTTCCGACCATATACCTCGCCAATCCTGAGGACGATGGCGCGACTTTCTGGATCCTGTTGCACCAGATCGCGGAACATACGCTCGATCTCAAGCTTGATCCGGCCGTAGGGAATGACTGGCCTCGTAGGCGAGTCTTCTGTGGCCGGCTTGCAGCAGTTGCCGTACACCTCGGCGGCGCTGGCAAACACCCAGTTCTGGACGTGTGCCGCGCGCCCCCAAGCGATGAGCCGCTTCGTCATCTCGAGATCGGACTGTTCTAGGTGACGTGCACTAGCTCCCGCGTAGCCGCCTGCCAGATGGAAGACCCAGTCCACCTTCGGGAGGGTGTCCAACGGTCCCGCTAGGTCCAGCACCAGAAACTGCGCTCCCGCGGGCCGGCGCGATACCGGGATGACGTCGTAGGCCGATGGGTCAGCTGCAGCAAGGACCTGTAGCCCAATGAACCCGGCCGCACCGGTTATCAAGACCGACGTCACGGCGTCCAACCGTACGAGCGCAGCAACGTCACGGTGACAGCTGCTTCCCACTCAGACATCTCGGTGATGATTCTCCGACCCTCCTCGGCACCGGCGCGACGAAACAGCGCAGCGTAGTGCGGATAGACCTGACGCCGGTCAAAGAACGCAAAGCTCGGTGCTCGGACCACAAGCAGGAAGTCGTACGCCTGCGTCGGAGCGATGCTCTCGAAATACGCGAAGTCCACGAGCTCGCCCGCATCGATGGCATCTCGAATTCCCGGTACGATGTGCGTTTCGAAGGCCTCGATCCACTGTGCCGCTCGACCGTCTTCAAAGTCAATCGTCACGGCGACGGCAATCGGTTCGTTCTGAGGCGCGAGAGCCGTCGCAATTGTGGCGAGGGCTCCAACCAGCACGAACAAGCATATTGCCTGGCGGCACCAGGCTCGGGACAGCAAGGGTCTCTCACACATTGTGGCTCCCAAGTTTGAGTGTGGCGGTCAAAAATAAAATGACATGTCGTTCTATTTTTGTCAAGTTGCAGCCATAACCGCTCAAGCCATAACGCCCGTAACTTCAAATTGGTCAACCACATAGCAGCTTGGGGGGGCAACTGGCCCACCGCTGCCGGGCGCGGGCAAAGTCGTATCCCATCGCCCGTCACCCAACGTTTCGCCCTCCCGGTGTATCTATCCACACAAATGGCACAGGGCGCACAAATGGCACAGGCGAACGCGAAAGAACGGCTCCGTGGTCGGGACGATCCCGACTTTGTCGATGTGGAGTTGGCTCGTAAAGGGGACCTCGAGGCATTCGGACGGCTATACGACGAGCACGTCGCCCGGATAAACAGCTTGGCCGAATGGATGCTCTCCGGAGTGGAGGTCGACGACGCGCTGCAGGACATCTTTCTCAGGGCCTGGCAAAAAATCGAAACCTACCGCGGCGAAGCCTCTTTTCAGACCTGGTTGCGCCGGTTAGCGGTCAACGTTCTGCTGCGACGGCGGGCCACGCGCAGAGACTGGGATTACCGTTATCAGAGCGACGAAGAGCAGGTGGCGTCCTACGCGTCGCGCCAGGATCTCCAACTCTACACCGACATCGAGATCGCGCTCCGGAGCCTCTCGGAACGATGCCGCGATGTGTTCGTGCTTCACGACGTGGAAGGATACAAACACGACGAGATCGCGACCCTGCTCGGAATCTCCGCAGGTACATCCCGGTGGCAGCTACATGACGCCAGGATGACTCTGCGCAAACACCTTCAGTAGTAAAGGATGACACCATGCCGGACCATTGGAGTGAACAACTCTCAGCCTACCTGGACGACGATCTCTCGTCCGTGGAACGCGAGGCGCTGGGCGACCACCTCAGAAGTTGCGAATCTTGTCGGGCCGCGCTGGAAGAGATGAGGCGGGTAGCGGAATGGGCCGCGTCGTTCCCAGGCAGGAAGCCGGAGGTAGATGCGTGGCCCGAGATCGAGGCGCGAATCGCCGAGGACCTCATATCGGGATCGAAGCCGGAACGCAGAAGCTCGTTCTGGGGCACGATCGCCGCCGGCCTCGCTGCGTTGACGCCAGCCGTCGGAACACGCTGGGCGGGGTTTGCCAAGACGGCCGCGATTACAGGGCTGGTGGGCATATCCCTTTTCGGGATGGGCCGGAGCCTCTATCTGGAACGAATGACAGATTCACTCGAGCGCAAGGCGAGTCGGCTCGACTTGGAGTTGGCGAGCGTCGCGACCGGAATGATCTGGCACAGATCGGCCCAAGACCTCAGGGATCAGGTCGGGAAAGGATTCCAGTTCAACTGCCCGTCTTACGGTGAACCCGACGCAGTGTGGGGTACCGGCGAATACACCGACGACTCTTCGGTTTGTAATGCCGCCGTGCACGAAGGCTGGATTACCCACTCTTCGGGCGGGACCGTGACGATCAAAATCACCCCGGGACGCGACTGGTACCCGGGTACCTCTCGCAACGGAGTGGAAAGCCGCGAATGGGAAGAGTGGGCGGGTAGCTTCGTCGTGGTCCAGGCCGAGCCGTGGCCTGAACCTTCCATCGAACCGAACGTCAGAGCGACGGTGTCGCTGCCAGTTGCCATCGAGGCAGATCCTGAAGTGACAGTGGATCTGGGGTTCTCCGCCGAGGGGGGGGTCTACTCCCTCATCGGTTGGGACGACACCGCCATCGCGTTCCGCGGCTGGACCGGCACTCGTATCGGTTTGATGTGCCCGGGCGGAAGCCGGGGGCGGACTGTGTGGGGCAGCGGACCTTACACCGACGACTCCTCCATCTGCACCGCGGCGGTACACGCGGGCTTGATAACGTTAGCCGAGGGCGGTCGAGTCGTGATCGACATCGGCCCGCGGTTCCCGGATTACAGGGGCACGTCGGCCAACGGGGTGGAAACCCTCGACTGGGAGGGGGGGTGGTCGGGGAGTTTCACGTTCCGGGAGGCGGAAGGACTGAGGTAACGCAAATAGGGGGAACGAATGGGCCGATCATACTGTCGGTCCGTCGTCCCGTCGATTCAACTGCAGTGGGGCCTGTCCTCGTGCACGAGGGCGAGTTCGACGAGCAATACGTCATGCCTCGCCGACTCCTCGGGCCTCGAGGATCATTGCCTCGTCAGCGTTACGCGCGCGAACGGTGTACGATTTCCGCCGTTTTCGTTGTCGATGAGCCACTGCCAGGTGTCGGCCTCCCGATTGTAGACAAAGGTATTGTGAATAACGCCGCCGTCGCCTGGGTCGAACACAAAAGCCAGCTCATCGCCATTTGGCGCCGCATGGCCGATGGCTTCGCCAGTAAGACCGCCCCCACCTGTGACGTCGAGCCAAAGACATGCGTACCGACCAGTCGGCTCATCCCAGCCAATGAAGACAATGGCTTCGTAGGCTGGTGCGCCTACGCTGTCCATCTCACGCGCCACTTCGTGAATGCGCAGATACTGATGGCCGAGCACCCATTCGGCGGCAATATCATGGGTCGTCTCGCTTCCCGCGATCGTGCCGCGCAGCACCCAATTCCCGGCCAGATGATCGAGGAGGGCGTCCTGAAAGCGTTGCTGCTGTGCTGCTGCCGGAACAGACAGCAAGAACCCAATGGCCATGACGCGAAGTGCGGTCTTGTGGAAACTCTTCGTTGCTTCCACATCTTTCACGTACAGCTCGACTTCATGTAGTTGCATTCTCTGCTCCGTCGTGTACTGGCCGCCTAGCTAGATGCAAGCACGACTGCATAACGAAGGATCCCTCGCAGGAGTATTATCCGCTCGGCGGGTGCTCGTCAACAAATCTTGGACATTCTCGCCGTCCCGACTCCGTAGGGTCCATTCGACAGCTATTTCTTCGGGTCGAGGTCTTCTGCATTGAGCGCCTTCTCCGCGTTGGCCTCGGGAGAGTCCCGGCCGTCCAGCCAGCGGATCTCCACGCCCCGACGCTCCATGCGCCGAAACCAGGTGTCTTGCCGCTTGGCGAACTGGTGGATCGCCGTTTCTAGCATAGCGAACATCTGCTCGCGTGAGATGTCGCCGCGCAGGTGCTCGGTGACGTAACGGTATTCCAGTCCATAGAAGATGAGCTGGTCATGGGTCAGCCCCCGATCCAGCAAGGCGCGGACTTCTTCGAGCAACCCGTGGTCGAGCCGGTACGCCAATCGTCGCGTGATGCGCTCTCGCAACTCGCGGCGCTCCCAGCGAATCCCGAAGGCGCGCGAGTCGAGTGCGATCGACGGCGCGCGGGCGGA
>JBDHHA010000072.1:0-32830 GCA_039589615.1 Gemmatimonadota bacterium | reverse complement strand
CCCACCCCACCCTCGTCCATCGCGGCAGCCCCCACCTCCACGTCATCCTCCGCCCCTTCCTGAGACCTGGTCAGCGCCGGGAGCCCCCCGGCGATCACGCCCACCACCATCTCCGGGGGCGTGCCGAACGTGGGCGGGCACTCCGTGGCGTCCAGCACACCCAGTCGCCCGCTCGTCCCCGCTCCCACATACAGCAGGCGGCCGCCCCGTCGCATGGCATCCACCGCCAGGTCGATGGCGGCGGCGATGCGATCCCGCTCCCGGTACACCGCATCCGCGACCAACCGATCCTCGCCATATAAGAGATCCACGATCTCTTCACTCGACGCCACGTCGATGCGGGTGGTGCGGGGATTCCGGCGCTCGGTGAGGCGTGGATCGAGAAAATCAGACACAGGCGACATAGCTCCTCGCGAAGGCAGCGTGTATTGTTCGGCCTGTCGAAACAGCTGACCGAGGAAAGTATGGCGTCTGCTGGGAAAATGGCATACGAGAGGCCCACACCTTCGAGGCGATCGGGGAGCCGATGGACCCTCATCGCCGTCGTGGCCGCTGCGGCGTGCGGCACCGGTGGGACGGGTCCGGCACCGGTCGATCCGCTGGCCCACGTTCCCGATACCTGGCCGCTGCTCCAGCGCTCAGAAGAGGTCCGTTCGCCCGGTGGCATGGTGGTCTCGAGTCACCCCCAGGCGAGCGAGGTGGGCGTCGACATCATGCGCCGGGGAGGCAACGCCGTCGACGCCGCCGTGGCGGTGGGGTTCGCCCTGGCAGTAGTCCACTCCCGGGCCGGCAACATCGGGGGCGGTGGATTCATGGTCATCCGCACCGCCGACGGCGACGTCGCCACCCTGGACTTTCGGGAGGTCGCACCAGCCGCGGCGACTCGGGACATGTATCTCGACGAGACCGGCGTGGTCACCAACCGGGGCGTCCTCGGACACCTGGCGGTGGGCGTGCCTGGAACCGTCGCCGGCATGGCGGCGGCCCACCAGCGCTTCGGGGCCCTCTCCTTCTCCGACGTGATCGCCCCGGCCACAGCCCTCGCCCGGGACGGGTTCACCATCGACCAGGCCCGCAGCGACGCCATCGCCGACAAGGCCGACACGCTGGCGATGTTTCCTGCATCGGCCAGCCAGTTCCTGCTGGGCGGCGGTGCTCCGCCCCCGGGCACCCAGCTCGTGCAGCCCGACCTCGCCCGCACTCTCCAGGCCATCGCCGATTCCGGACCTGGGGTGTTCTACGACGGATACATCGCCGACCTCATCGTGGCGGAGATGCGACGGGGCAGCGGGATCATGACGAAGGCGGATCTCGCGAGCTACCACCCGGTGTGGCGCGATCCCATCGTCGCCCACTACCGCGGTCACGTGGTGTACTCCATGCCGCCGCCCAGCTCCGGCGGCATCACGATGGCGGAGATCCTGAACGTGCTGGAGGGGTTCGCGCCGCTGCCACCCACCGGCTCACCGCAGAACGTGCACCTCCTCGCGGAGGCGATGCGCCGCGCGTTCATCGATCGCAACAGTCTCCTGGGAGATCCCGCGTTCGTCGACATGCCCCTGCGGCGTCTGCTCTCCAAGCGCTACGCCGGGAAGCTGCGGAATCAGATCCAGCTCGACCGGGCGAGTCGCACGACCGCCATCGTGGGCGGGCACGACGAGGGCCAGCACACGACCCACTACTCGGTGGTCGATGCCGCAGGGACCGCCGTCGCCGTCACGACGACCCTCAACTCGGATTATGGCAGCAAGGTGACCGTCACCGGCGCGGGGTTCCTCCTCAACAACGAGATGGATGATTTCACCGCCGCCCCGGGCCAACCCAACCAGTATGGCCTCATCCAAGGCGAGGCGAACGCCATCGAGCCGGGGAAACGCATGCTCTCGGCGATGACGCCCACGATCGTGCTGGATCCGGCCGGGGAGCTGATGATGATCCTGGGGTCTCCCGGGGGGCCGAGAATCATCACCGGTGTGCTGCAGGTGATCTCCAACGTGCTCGACCACGGCATGCCCCTGGGGGACGCCGTGGCGGCACCTCGGGTTCATCACCAATCCCTGCCGGACGAGATCGTCTACGAGCCGGGAGGCCTGACGTCCGCCACACTCACGAGTCTCAGGACGATGGGGCACACGCTGTTCGAGCGGGAGGGGTACAGCGGTGAGATCATGGCCATTGGCCGTGGTCCCGCGGGCTGGATCGGCGTGGCGGACCCGCGTGTGAGGGGCGGGGCCGCCGGGTACTGAGCGGGAAGGCGGGAACCGCGATGGGCGGTTGCTAGATCCGCTCCCGCAGGAACTCCGGCGTCAGTCCTTGCAGCCACGACGCGAGCAGGCTGAAGTACCCGGAGATCAGGAGAAGGCCCAGGAAGAGGAGGATCCCTCCTGACGCCTTGGTGACGATGGGCATGTACTGGCGGTACCGCTGAAACCACTTGATGAACCGCTCCACCGCCAGGGCGGCCACCAGAAACGGGACGGCCAGCCCGAGCGAGTATGAGAGCAGCAACGCGACTCCCTGAGCCAGGCTCCCCTGCGTGCCGGCATAGGTCAGGATGGCACCCAGGATGGGCCCGATGCACGGCGTCCACCCTGCGCCGAACGCGACGCCGACCAGAACGCTCCCCAGATAGCCGAGAGGCTTGTTCTGGATGTGAACCCGGCGCTCCTGCGCCAGAGCCCCGAGGCGGAACACGCCGAGAAGATAGAGCCCGAAAAAGATGATGAGGAGGCCGCCGATCCGCTCCAGCCACACTTGATGAAACTGGAGCAACCGCCCGACTCCCGTCGCCGTGGCTCCGAGCATCAGGAAGATCAGCGTGAACCCGCTGACGAACAGGAGCGCATGGGTGAAGGCGGCGCGGCGGTGCTCCCCCATCTCATCCAGCGACATGCCGGTAATGAACGACAGGTAGCTGGGGATGAGGGGCAACACGCAAGGCGAGAGGAAGCTCAACACCCCCGCCGTGAACGCGATAAAAAACCCTATGGAAGTTGTCGTTTCCATGACACCCACGGAACGGGTTGGAGGACTAGGAGGTTCCCCGGCACTTGAGGGCGTGAAATCCGACCATCTTGTAGATCAGCTTCGCCGCCAGAAAATCCGGGGCCACCATGCCCGGAATCGGCGCCAACTCGACCACGTCGCAGCCGACGACGTTCCGCTCGCGGAACACCCGCTCCAGCAAGCGGAGCGTCGGATGCCACGTGCCGCCGCCGGGCTCGGGGGTACCGGTCGCCGGCATCAACGCGGGATCGAAGTAATCCACGTCGAACGTGACATACACGTCGGGACCGAGGGCTTCCAGGGCTCGGTCGATCCACGCCTCGCCCTCCAACTCGTGCGAGAAGACCACCGGCACGTCCTTGTCGCGTAACACGACGCGCTCGTCCCGGGTGAGTGAGCGAATCCCGACGGGGACGACATCCACCTGCTCGTGGACCCGATGCATGACGCACGCATGGGAGAACGGCGTGCCGCCGTACTCGGTCCGCAGGTCCGTATGCGCGTCCAGCTGGAGCACCGAAAGCCGCCGGCTCCCCAACCGGTCCGCGTGGGCCAGAATCGGCGGAGCAGAAAGGCTATGCTCCCCCCCCACCATCACCACGAGTTGCTCGCGCTTGACCAACTCGTCCATCACGTCCCGCAACACCTGGAGCGCCGCCTCGGGTCCGGTGTGCGGCAGCACGAGCTCGGGAAGCGTGTGGACCCCGATCTCGAAGGGCTCGCAATCGAGCTCGTGGTCATACAGCTCGATGTAATGGGATGCCTCGAGAATGGCACGCGGCCCGTTCTTGGTGCCGCTCATCCACGACACGGTCGCTTCGTAGGGCACCGGCAGCAGAACCACGCCGGCTTGCTCGAAATCCGTGTGCTCCGGCGGCAACCCGAGGAAGGTGTCGGGGGCGCCCCATGGAAACCCCCTGAGCGATCCGGGGACGCCCGTGGCCGCGTTGCGGAATTCGTTCATCCGCAGAACACCAGGACGCTCACCACGGTCACCCACTTCCCGTCGGTCGCCGCCCTTGCCGTGCAACTGATGTTGGTGGTCTTTACGATCTCACCGGAGAGCTTCCACTGTTCCCGCCGCTCATCCCACGCCTCATCCGGGTCGAACGGAACGCCGAGCACCGTGGCGAGCATGCTGGCCGCCAAGTCTTCGGCATAATCGCCGGCTTGCCCCCTCGGCATCCCGAACCCGTGATGTTCCGAGACGTACCCGTAGTGGTTCGGATCTTTGGGAATCGCCAACCCGATCGACGCCGTCGCCAACCGCGAAGGTTCATTCGTCTGCGCCCGGGCCTGTACGACGAACACGATCTGACCCGGACGGAGCATCTTCACGCCCCGTGCTCGAGGCACGAGCTTGCAGTGCGCCGGGAAAATGGAGCTGACCGTCACGAGATTGTACTGCGCGATATCCGCATCGCGTAGTGCAAGCTCGTAGCTCGTGAGCATCTCCTTGTGCCGCCCGATCCCCCTCGTGAGAAACGCCTTCTGGGGAACGAGCACATCCGAGTCGATCATCGAGCCCTCTCTCCCGATCTGCCGGGCCTCCGCTCGGGAGCACTGATCGAACGGTGCTGGCACTCGGTGCAGACGCCGTAGATGTCCAACCTATGGTGGTGATGGCGAAAGCCATGCTCGTCCGCGATGAGCGCCTTCATACGTTCAATCCGTTCCGACGTAAACTCGACAACCTTGCCGCAGGCCAAACAGATAAGATGTTCGTGGTGATTACGGGCGCTGCGTGGCTCAAACCGCTTGAATCCCTCTCCGAAGTCGTGCTCATCGACCAGCCCCGCGCGCACCAACAGGTCCATGGTCCGGTACACTGTGGCCTTGCCGACATGCACTCGGTCCTCCCGCAGGATGGCCTCGATGTCCTCAACCGAGAGATGCTCTTTCGAGTAGAACAGCGCCGAGGCGATTGCTTCGCGCTGATGGGTCAACGGCAGGTTGTGGTCCCGCATGTAACTGCGAAACCGCTCCAGCAGCTCGCCGGCGTCAAGCTTCGGTGGAGGGCTCGTCATCGTCCTTCGGGAACCAGAGTTCGGGAGAGATCTCTACCGGTGGCTCGCCGTCTCCCGTACGCGCCTGGACACCGCTGACGACATCCAGGACGACGTGCACAGGCCCTTCACCGACCTCGTCCAGCTCTACTTTCCCCTGGCCGCGATGCCGCCCGCGGGTGGTCAACATGTATTTGGCCGTGAGCACGACGAAACGCTCCGTCTCGGCCTGTTTGGCGACGACGGCCGTGCCCCACTCGCGACCGTCGTGGCGCAGCGGCGGGAACACCCAAATACGCACCACTTCATCGGAAGTGACGGACTGGCCGAGGGCGTCGGCGACCTTCGTCCACCCCAATCCCAAGCCGGGCGTAGGGGCCGGATAACCCACATAGGGCACTTCAGTCGAGGTCATGACGACGTGTCTGGGCAGAGTGAGACGTTGGTGTGCAACCCAACATCAATGACGGCAGCAAGTTACCGGAGTTGAAAACGAGTATCAAGCCACCGACGCCTCTCACAAAAGCGAGACGGGGTCCCGATCGAATACCACCCGTATCGGGCCTCGCTTGGTGTGCGGCGCATGCCGTGAGGCATACCGCAGGAATTTGCCGAGGGTGCCCGGGTCCGCCGTACGCACGATGAGGTGCCACCGCCATCGGCCCTTGATCCTGGCCAGCGGAGCCGGCGCCGGTCCCACGATCTGTGCTGCAGTCCCGGTCTTGGCGGCGAGGCCGGCAAGCCACTCTGCGACCTGTGCCGCCGCCGTGCCAACCCCCTGCTCCGACGTTCCACTCACCACCACGTTGGCCAACGCCCGGTGCGGCGGATACGGCGGATCTTCCCGCTCGGCGGTTTCCCGCTCGGCGAACGCCTCGAAATCGTGCTGCGCAGCGGCCTGGAGGGCATAGTGGTGCGGCACCCGGGTCTGTACCAGCACTCGGCCACCGCCGGGGCCTCGCCCGGCCCTCCCGGCAACCTGGGCGACCAGCTGAAATGTCCGCTCCGCAGCCCGGAAGTCCGGCAGGTACAGCCCCGTATCGGCATCCACCACCCCGACGAGAGTCACCCCGGGAAAGTCCAACCCCTTGGCGATCATTTGTGTCCCGAACAGGAGATCGATCTCGTGTGCGGCGAACTCGTCCAAAATCCTTCGATGCGACCATTTGGTGCTCGTCGTGTCGGCGTCCATCCGGGCTATCCGGGCCTCGGGAAAACGCTCGGCGAGCCACCGCTCAAGCTGCTGGGTTCCGGCGCCCCGGGAGCGCTGGGTCTCGCCGCCACACGACTCGCACGTCGAGGCGAGGTCCCGATCGAACCCACAGTAATGGCATCGCAACCTGGCCGGTGTCTGGTGCACGGTGAGCGCGATGCTGCAGGACGGACATTGCAGGACTTCACCACACGACGTGCACTGCAGAAAGTGGGCGAAACCGCGCCGGTTCAGGAGCAGGATCACCTGCTCGTGTCTGACGAGCCGCTCGGCCACCGCCTCATCGAGCTGTTCCGACCAGGGCAACGGTCCACTCTGCCGCACGCGGGTGGCGGAGCGCATATCCACCAACACCACCTCCGGAAGCGGTTGGTCCGCCACCCGCTGGGGCAACGACACCACGCGGATGCGCTCGCGCCGAGCCCATGTTTCCAGCGACGGGGTGGCGCTCCCGAGCACCACCCGGGCGTCCTCCAGGCGTGCCCTTCGGAGCGCCACGTCCCGGGCGTGGTATCTGGGGATCTCGCCATTCTTGTAGCTGTGGTCGTGCTCCTCGTCGACGACGATCGTCGCGAGATCCTGCACCGGCGCAAACACGGCCGACCGCGCGCCCACGACGACGCGGCGCTGGCCCGCCACCAGGGCGCGCCAGGCGTCGGCCCGTTCCCCGTCGGACAGACCGCTGTGGAGCACGGCCACCGTGTCACCGAACACGCCGCGCACCCGGGCGACCGTCTGGGGCGTCAGCGCGATCTCCGGAACCAACACGATGGCGCCGCGACCCCGACGCACGTCCTCACGCATCGCCTCGAGATACACCAAAGTCTTGCCGCTCCCCGTGACCCCGAACAGGGTGATGGCCCCGGCAGGTGGAAGCGCGCGAACGGCCTCTATGGCTTCCTGCTGCGCCGCGGTGGGGTGTTCGGGGGAAGGGGTCGTCACCCCGTCGAAGGGATCGCGAAGCTGTTCCCGCTGTTGGAGGGAGGCGAGCCCTCGATCCACCAGTGCGCGGATCACCCCGCGGGAGAATCCCAGATCGCTGCTCAGGTTACGCAGCGAGGCCTCACCCCCCAAAGCGTCGATGGCCTCGTACGCCTCGCGTTGCCGCTTGGCCCTGCCGAACGCCTGCTCTCGCTCGAGGAGCGACGGCAATGTCTCCGACAGTACGACCACCGTCTCCGCGCCGGGCGCCGGGCCCAACGCCGGTGCCACGGTGCGCAACGCAACGGCCCCGGCTCGCTCCAGTCGCTGTAGCACCTCCCACACCGGACGCTTCAGCTTCCGCGCGAGTCGCGTGGCCGACGCGGTGCCCCCGGCGCGCGCCAATTCCTCCACCACCGCACGGCCCACGCCCCCCGGTGCCCGCGACGGATCCCGAACTTCGGCGATCAGCCGAGACGTGCCCCACATCGCGCCCGGCACCATCGCCTTCAGGGTCAATCCGGGTGGCGCCGCGTAGTACCGGGCCACCCACTGGCCCAGCTCGAGCAAGGTGGACGGGAGCATCGGGGTTGCGTCGGGAGCGAGCAGGACCGGCTTGAGGTTCTCGGTGTCGTCCTGTCCGACGCCCAGCACGATTCCCACCATCTCCCTCGTCCGCACCGGCACCACCACCCGGGCGCCGGGGACCACACGGTCCGCCAGTCCGGTGGGGATGGCGTAGCTGTAAGGTGACTCCACGGGAATCGGGAGGGCGACGGAGCAGGTGGTCGGGAGGCGGTCGCTCAAGGAGAGAACGTGGTCAGTCGGCTACCAGTGCACGGACCATCTCCCCGGCTGCCACGCGAATCCGGTCCGGCGCGTACCCGCCCTCGAGCACCGCCCCCATGGGCGCGCCGAGCTGCTTCCATCCCTGCACCCAGGTGGCGTAGTCCTCGGGCTCCAGCGTGAAACCCGCCAGGGGGTCGCCGGCCATGGCGTCGAAGCCCGCGGAGATGAGGATCAGATCCGGTTGCCACCCGTCGGTGGCCTGCCGTACCGCGGTGTCGAGGTCTGCCACGTACGTCTCCCGGGGAAGTCCCGGCGGCCGTGGCACATTGAACACGTTGCCAACACCGCGCTCGTCCGCCCGCCCTGTCCCCGGGTAGAGGGGGAACTGGTGCAGTGAGACGAAGCGAATCCTGGGGTCGCGCTCCACCAGAGCCTGCGTGCCGTTTCCATGGTGGACGTCCCAGTCCACGATCAACACGCGCCCGACACCCAGGTCTTCGAGGGCGGACCGCGCGGCGACGACCACGTTGCTGATGAGACAGAATCCCATGGCGGTATCGGCGGTGGCGTGATGCCCCGGCGGACGGATCGCCGCAAAGGCGGGCTGTCCCTGCAGGACCCGGCGTGCCGTCTCGACCGCGGCCCCGGCGGCATGGACGGCGGCCCCGTAGCTGTCGGTGCTCAAGAAGGTATCGCCGTCGACCATCCCCCCACCGCGCCGCGCCATGGCCTCGAGCCGCTCCAAGTAGTCCGCCGGATGCACTCGCTGGAGTTGCGTGCCATCCGCAGCGCCCGCCTCGGACCACGCCACGACGTCCGCATAGGCCGGGCTGTGAAGCTCGTCGAGGATGGCGCGGATCCTGGCCGGCGATTCGGGATGGCCGGGACCCGGATCGTGCTCCAGTGAAGACGGGTGCCAAACGATGTGTACGGACATGGTGGGTTACTCTTCGCTCTGCTCCGCTCCCGGAAGCTGCTCTCCGCTCAACTCCATCAACTCACGGAAGCGGGCCTCCAACCCCTCTTGGATCTCCCGGAGTTGCCGTAGGTAACGTCGCCAGTACCAGAAGACCGCCACGGCAGCGGCCCCGAACACGGCACCCCACACCAGGAGCCCCGGGCGCCCCGCCCACATTCCCGCCATGATGAGCAGCGCGCCGTCGAGGGCGAGGAACCCCACCGCGAGAATGGTGATGATGCGCCCCGGCCGCCTCCCCTTGGACGTGCCGTCGCGCAGCGCGTGCATCCACGAACGACTGGAAATCTCGTCGCCGGAAATCGTCGTTCTGCCCGGTCTCAGCGCACCGGATGCCGGTGCGTCGCGAGAACAATCATCGGTGCGCCATCGGGGACATCGGCCTCCTCCAGCGTTTGGCCTTCGTCCGTCACGAGAGCGCCCCGGAACTTGATAGCGTATGGCGATGGATCAACCGGCCGTCCCATTGCCCTTTCGAGGGACGCCGACTTGACGTCGGCAAAAGTGTGGTAATTCGGCGCCGATACCTCCACCGTATCCCACACTTCCGTCACCTGCACGCGAACCCGCATGGGTCACCCCCTTGCCGGCGGCAAGGTGGAGAAGAAGCGGCCGATGGCTTGGTCGAAGAACAGCGTTGAGGCTCGGACTCGGGTTCCATCATCCGTTCCGATCACGGCCAACGCGATCTCCTCACCACCTTGCCCGCGAAACGTGGCGTGGGCTGAGCCCTCGTGCTCGAGAAAAGCTCCGTGGTGCGGGACACGCTCCGTGAAGAAGATCTTGGCTCGCTGGATCACATCTCGTCCAGATAGCGTGGTCGTCATATCGTGAAGCATACGAACCTCAGTGCGATATCCGCTCGGCCAGATACGCGTGGAGTTGATCGGCCGACACCCGATCTTGCACCAACGTGTCCCGGTCGCGAACCGTGACCGTGTTGTCGGCGGTACTCTGCCCATCTATCGTCACGCCGAAGGGCGTGCCAGCCTCGTCCTGACGCCGATAGCGCCGTCCGATCGAGCCCCCGTCATCGTAGAACACCGGGAACCGCTTGCGAAGCTCGTCGTGGATGTTCCTCGCCATCTCCGGCATGCCGTCCTTCTTGACGAGAGGGAAGATGCCGGCCTTCACCGGAGCGATGGACGGATGGAGCCGCAAGACGACCCGCTTATCGCCCTCCACCTCCTCCTCGGCGTACGCGTCGGCCAACACCACCAGAAACAGGCGCCCCACCCCCAGCGCAGTCTCGACGACATACGGTGTGAACCGATCCTTGCTCGCGGCATCGACGTACTGGAGCTTCTTCCCCGAGAACTCTTGATGCCGTGACAGATCGAAATCGGTGCGGTTGTGCACGCCCTCGAGTTCCTGCCAGCCAAATGGGAATTCGTACTCGACGTCCTCGGCACGCTTGGCGTAGTGGGCAAGCTCGTCGGGCTCGTGGGCATGGTAGCGCAACTTGTCCGGATTGATGCCGAGATCCTTATGCCACTGCAGACGCTCCGCGTGCCAGAACTCGAACCATTCCTCATCGTCGCCCGGTTTGACGAAAAACTGCATCTCCATCTGCTCGAATTCACGCGTGCGAAAGATGAAGTTGCCCGGCGTGATCTCGTTGCGGAACGCCTTGCCCACCTGCGCGATACCAAAGGGGATCTTCTGCCGGGCCGCCTGCATCACGTTCAAGAAGTTGACGTAGGTCCCCTGAGCCGTTTCGGGTCGCAGGTAGATCTGCGACGCGTCGTCCTCGACCGGGCCCATGAACGTCTTGAACATCAGGTTGAACTTGCGCGGAACCGTCAACGTCCCCTTGGTGCCGCACACCGGGCATTGTGCCCCCTCTTCCCCCGGGGTTCCCTTGATGCGCTCGTCGTCCGCCCGGAACCGGTTCTTGCATTGCCTGCAGTCCACCAAGGGATCTGTGAAGCTCGACACGTGCCCGGAGGCCTCCCACACCCTGGGATGCATCAGAATCGCCGACTCCACCCCTTCGATGTCCTCGCGTTCGTGCACCATGGAGCGCCACCACCGCTCGACGAGGTTCTTCTTGAGCTCGACGCCGAGCGGCCCGTAATCCCACACCGAGCCTAGCCCGCCGTAGATCTCCGAGGATTGAAAGACAAAGCCCCGCCGCTTGGCGAGTGATACGAGTTTTTCCATGCGTGGTTAGGAAGCCACCGTCGCGCGAACGGACGGAAAAAAGGTCAAAAATCAAGAAGCACGAGGAAGATAGAGGCGCGCTATGCGGGCGGCAAGCGAAGCATCCGTCGCATGAGCGTGCGCGCGCGGCGCTCCAACTCTGCGGCATCCCACCGGCCTCGCCCACTTTCCACGAGCACACCCGGTGGCACGTCCGCCGCCGTCGGCGCCAGCAACCCTGTGGGTATTCCCGCCCTGGCTGCGGCCCGGATCACCTCGCCGGTCAGCTTGCCCCGCGTGGAGGTGGCGTCGAAGCCTCCCTCGCCCACGATGACGGCCGACGCGTTCTCCAGGGCCGCCTCGAACCCCAGCCGGCTCAGCACCCAGGACGCACCAGGGGTCACGCGCCCCCCGGCAAAGGCAAGGATCCCGAATCCCAGACCCCCCGCCGCCCCTGCCCCTGGCTCCTCGGCCCAGGCGGCCCCTGCCTCCCCCAACACCGCCGCAAGGCGCCTCAGCCCCCGGTCCAGCGCGGCGGCCTCCTCGACCGACGCGCCCTTCTGGCCCGCGAAGACCCAGGCGCCATCATCGCCGCAGAGTGGGCTACGAACGTCGGCCAGGCCCACCACCTCCACGGGTGGACACCGTCCCACATCCACGGCCGCGAGGCGCACCAACTCTCCACCCCCATCGCCAAGTGGGTCACCGGCCCCGTCCCGCGGGGTCCAGCCCCACGCCCGGGCCATCCCCATCCCACCGTCCATCGTGGCGCTCCCCCCCAGTCCCACGTACAGACGCCGTGCCCCGGCATCGGCCGCCCCGAGGATCAGCTCACCGAGCCCCCGGGTGGTGGTCCTGGACGGATCGCGGTGCTCTTGGGGGACCAGGGCCAGCCCGCACACCAGGCGGGATTCGATCACGGCGGATTCGTGATCCAGCCAACAAACCGGGGCCCGGACGGGGTTCCCGAGGGGTCCCGTCGCCGGGAACGACGTCTCGCGAATCACCTGAGGTCGTAGGGATTCGAGGAGGTCGTCGCCGCCGTCGCTGCCCACGAGAACGACTGCCTCGATCCCTTCCTCCCGGGCCGCTGCACGATAGGCCTCGGCCACATCGGAGGCGCCGAGCGTCTCCTTGAAGGCCTGAGCCACGGCCACAACCGGGCTTGGCTGGTCGGTCATCGCGTCACGTCCAGGACCATATGGTGATCCGGATCACATGTAAATCTATGATTTATAACAACTTGCGGATTTTCGCGGCAGTCACTATTTTGGTGCGGCAGTCCGCCGGGGGACCCCAGAACGGGCTTCACTATCCCCGGGCCAGCCGTCCGGCTCACGGCACTGGGATGATGCCCCGTTACGTCATTCCCCGAACTGCCGGCCCGCACCGAAGCGCAACGCTCGGAGGGCATAGAAATTGCCTTTTCATGCGGAAGCAAACACACCGGCAATGAATTGCCACGGTCAAGGCAACGGCGCAAGGCGCCGGCGAAAGGTCCGAACCGCGTGAACAACCAGCCCTTCTCCGAGGGCGGAGGAGAGTCGAGGAGAGCGCCCCACCGGGAGGTCCACCTGAGGGATCTCGCAACGGTCGTGGTGCGTCACTGGATCCTGGTGATCCTCCTCGCCGGACTGGTGGGCGCCGGAGCGTTCTACTCGGGCCGCAGGATCATACCCGCGTACCAATCCACGCTGACCGTGCAGATCAGCTCTCCCAAGCAGGTCTTCGCGCGCCTCGACGACATCGACATCGACGAGCTGGCGCTGCGAACCGATCCGATTCTCTCGGAGGCCCTCGTCCTCACCACACAGGGCCTGGCCTTGAAGGTGGTGGACGACCTGGGGTTGCAGCTTCAGCTCGCCGACCCGCTGTTGCGCCGCGGCGAGGTTCTGGCGGACATCTCCATCGACCAAGGCAACGCAGCCCCCGGGGCTTGGCAGCTCATCGTGGGAGCCCAGGGGTACCAACTCCTGGACGTGGCGGGGACCGTACTGGTCGCGGGACCGTTGAACCAAACGGTCGTCGGCCCGGGGTTCTCGTTCAGGGTCATCCCGCCCCTCGAGGAAACCACGGTGGATCTCCGGCTCGCCTCCCGGGAAGCCGCGGCGGCCGGTGTGACCGGTGGCCTGTCGTACCGCGTGCGGCAGGGCACGAATGCCGTCGATCTGTCGTACACCGGCACCGATCCCACGACCATTCCCCTGATCCTGAATGCGGCTGCGGCTCAACTCCGCAACATGGGTGTGGAGCGGGCGCTCGTCTCCGCCGGATCCCGGCGGCAGTACATCGAGGCGCAGATCGAACAGTCGCGCTCCTTGCTTCAGGAGAGTCAACGCAACCTGCAGGAGTTCAGGGAGACGCGCCAGATCAGCAACCTCTCCGCGCAAGAGACGGCGATCGTGCAGACGATCCAGCGGTTGGAACAGGACCGGCAACAGGAGCTGGTGCGGATCTCCACGATACGAGACGCCATGGCAGCCTCCGACACAATCGGCGTCGAGGCCCTGAACCGCCTGGCCGCCACCGAGGGCATCGGCAACAACGCCGCCATGACCTTTCAGATTCGGGGGCTCCTCCAACTCTATGATGAGCGACGGGAGCTCACCGCCGGCGCACTCGGATTGCGTGAAGGCAATCCGCAGGTCAGCTCCATCGACGCGCAGATTCGCCAATCCCATGTGGCCCTCCAGAACGCCGTCGATGCCGCGCTCCAGACCATCCGGTCCCGGCTGGACGCGTTAGAGGCAGAACTGGCGACGCAGCGAGCCGAGCTGTCCCGGTTCCCCGGAATGGAGACCCGCATCGGGCAGCTGAGTCTCGAGTCGAGCATCCTGGATGAGACCCACCGGTACCTGCTGAGCCAGTATCAACAGGCGCGCATGCAGGAAGCGACCATCGCCCCGTACATTCAGATCCTCGACGGCGCGTCGCCCTCCTTCCGCATCGGGACCAGCCTACAGCAGCGCATCATCCTTGGAGTGCTGGTGGGACTGTTGTTGGGCCTCGCTGGGGCGTTCTTCCTCGAATACCTGGATCAGACGGTGAAGACCTCGGCGGACATCGAGCGGGTGTTGGGCGTCCCGGTGCTCGGCGCCATTCCCCACGATCCGAAACTCGCGCCGCGGTCCCAGGGACGACGGGGCGGGATGGTAACCGTCAGTCACCTCGATCCCGACGAGCCGTCCGTGGAGTCGTACCGAGCGCTGCGAACCAACGTGACGTTCGTCGGTGCGGAGAAACCGTTGCAGTTCATTTCGGTCACCAGTCCCGCACCGCGCGAGGGGAAATCCACTACGGCCATCAACCTGGCGTTGACGCTTGCCCAGAGTGGGCGCCGCACCATCTTGATCGACGGTGACCTCCGGCGCTCGTCGGTCCACCGCGCGTTCGGACTGGTACAGGAACCGGGTCTCACCGACATCTTGATCGGCGGGGTGAGCGCGTCCGAGGGCATCCGACCGGAGATCGCCCCCGCGCTGGACCTGCTCCCGAGCGGATCCACACCGCCCAATCCCTCGGAGCTGCTCGGCTCGTCGGCCATGGATGCGTTGATCGCCGAGCTGCGCCACGACTACGAGTACATCATCATGGACACGCCGCCGACGCTGCCGGTGACCGATGCCGCGGTCGTGGCAACTAATGCCGACGCGACTATTCTCGTGATCAAGAGCGGGGACACGGAGGAGAATTCAGCGCAGCGAGCGATGCACCAACTTCGGCGCGTGCGCGCCCGCATAGCCGGCGCTGTGTTGAACTCGGTCACACAAAGGAAGGATCCGCAGTACTCGTACTACAGCTACAGTTACCGCAAGGACCCACCGTCACGTTCCCGCATCCGGGCAACGGCCTCGAAGATCGCGGGGATGATCTAGCCGGAAGCTCCGCAGCAACCGCTACACACCGATGATCTGGTCCCGTCGTGTGCCCACGCTCACGTAGCTGATGGGTACACGGATCAGGTCCTGAATGCGGTCCAGGTATGCCCGAGCCTGTGATGGCAGGTCCGCCATCTTGCGGGCTCCGGTGGTGGGGCGCTGCCAGCCGTCGAGGCACTCGTTCACGGGCTCCACGCAACCGAGCGTCCGGGCGTCGGACGGCATCTCCTCGACCAGCTCGCCGTCGATCCGGTAACCGACACACAGCGGAATCGTCGGAAGGGTGTCGAGCACGTCCAGCTTCGTCACGGCGAGGTCCGTCAGCCCGTTCACCCGGGCGGCGTACCGCACCACCACCGCGTCGAACCATCCACACCGGCGCGGGCGCCCCGTAGTCGCGCCGAACTCTCCACCCAACTCTCTCAGCATCGCGGACTTCCCTTCGTCGGCCTCGGTGGGCAGCGGCCCGTTCCCCACACGAGTCGTGTACGCCTTCACCACACCCAACACCGCGTCGATCCTGGTGGGGCCTATCCCGGCGCCGACCGCGGCGCCTCCCGCCGTCGTATTGGACGACGTCACGAATGGGTACGTCCCATGGTCCACGTCCAGCTGCGCGCCCTGCGCGCCCTCCAGCAACACACGGCTGCCTTCCTCGAGCGCTCGCAGCGTCATCAGACCGGTGTCGGCCAGGAGCGGGGTGAGCCGTGGCGCCAGACGCTCCAGCTCCCCGAACACATCCTCCACAGCCACGCGCTCGTCGGCGCCCATCGTCTCGAGTCGGCGATTCACCTCGGCGACACGTTTGTCGAGTTGCTCCCGTACCCGGTCCAGCGTCCGGAGATCGCCGGCCCGGATGCCGCGCCGCCCGATCTTGTCTTCGTAGGCCGGCCCGATCCCACGCCCCGTCGTGCCGATGCGCTGGTGCTTCTCGATGGCGCTGTCCAACAGCTTGTGGTACGGAAGGACGAGGTGCGCCCGATCCGACACCACCAGACGCCCCGCCACACAGACGCCCCGAGCTACCAGGTCATCTACTTCATGAAGCAATGTTGTCGGATCGAGGACGACCCCGTTCCCGATCAGGCACTGCGTACCCTCGTTGAGGATTCCCGACGGGATCTGGTGTAGGATGAACTCGTCCTCACCCTTCACAACGGTGTGTCCGGCGTTGGCGCCTCCCTGGTACCGCACAACGAGATCCGCCCGCTCCGCCAAAACGTCGACGATCTTACCCTTCCCTTCATCACCCCACTGTGCACCGACTACCACTACGCAATACCGTTTGGGATCGAACATGCTCTCCGAGTCCTCTCGGTCCGCCTACCCGAGGTCCATAAAAAAACGCCCCGCGGGGGTCTCCCCGTCGGAGCATCCTTTGACGGAAATTAGGAGACTACCTGCGGTGCGTCAACCGAGCAGCTCCTCGGCTACCCGTGCGGCGAGCTCTCCGGCCCGAATGGCGCTGTCCGGAGTGGTTCGATCCACGTCGTCATGTTCCGTATGCACCACGCCCATGGTTCCCCAGGTTCCGCGGCTCACCGTGACGCCGCCCAGCCCTCCAGCCGCCAAGACCGAACCGTCCACAAATACGCCGATGGGCAACCTGGAGCGGCGCACCGTGTAGCCGGCTGCCATGATCTTCTCGGACAGCAACACGCGGATGCGATTTGCCGTCTCGCGCTGAGTGGCGCCGGCGGCCGCTTTCGGCGCATGCATCATCACGTTGAACACACCTACATCGTCCACACCGTCGAAATTCACGAACGCACCCGATGCCACGTCGAGGGTGGTCCACGCTCTCGCACCCTCCATGCCGAACTCTTCGGCGCCGGTAACGAGCACACCCACGTCGCTGCGGTGCGCGAGCCGCTCCGCAGCGACCAGAGCCGCAACGATGCCGCTGGCGTTGTCCACCGCCCCAGGCGACGATCCAACGAGCGGGGGCCCGGACAACGCCGCGCCGCCCACCAGCGTCAGCACGATCCAGGGGACCACCACGACCATGGGCAGGGGTTGGGCCACACGCCACCCCAACACCACCAACAGGCCGCCCAGCCCCACCACCAAACAGCCAAAGGCCATCGCCCGCCCACGCAGGGACAACCGTTGGCACTTGCTGTCGGAGTGGGCTACCAACCAGAGTCGTGGCGCCTGACCTCTGGTGGCGAACACGTTGGTGGCCGTAACGGGGGTGTGGTCGACCCACAACATTCCTTGGGTGACCCCCCATGCAAGCATACCCACCACCCCGAGGATCGCGGTGACCGTCAACGCCACGCTCCATCCGGGAAACGGGAGAACGAACAGCGGAAACGACACCAGGCTGCACCAGCCGAAGCCCGCCCCCACGACGGCAACGGCCCGCAACCGGTGGGTGGCGGTGGAGAAGGACTGACGTTGAATGGCGAACCCATACGACCGAAGCCGGTCGGCAATGAGCGCCTCAACGTCGGCTACGGCCTGGGACCCCGGCAGGCGGGGAACGGCGATCCGGCGAAAGAAATCCTGGACCCAGTCCGCGGTCACATTACACTGAGGTCAGCTGCGCCGTCCGCAACAGCTTCTCGATCCGGTCACGATCGCTGTCGCCAAGGGTCTCGAGGGGCGGGCGGACGGGACCACCCGCGAGGCCCACCGCATCCATTGCCACCTTCACTCCCGGAGGTCCGAATTTCCCGACGACCTCCTTGTGGAGCGGAGTCAGTCGCTCCTGGGCGCTACCCGCCGCTTGGTTGTCACCTCGGGCAAAAGCCCGGGCCACCTCCACCGCGGTCTCCGCCGCAAAGTCGGCGACGGCGAGGATTCCTCCGGCAGCACCAACTTCCAGCGCCGCATAGAACAGCGCTCCCGACCCGATGAACATTGCCCACTCGGGCACCGCATCCCGATATGCCGCAAAGTTCTTCAAATCCCCGCTCGAGTCCTTCGCTCCGACGATGTTGGAGTGCCCCGCCAACGCGGCGAGCGTCGAGTCGTGGATCGGCAGGTTCGTGTAGAGGGGCATGTTGTAGATCAGAATCGGAATTGGGGACTCGTCCGCCACCGCGCGGAAGTGGTCCACCAACGCGCGCTGCGACACGATTCGCGCGAAGTAGGACGGCGGCCGCACGAGGGCGGCGTCCGCCCCTTGCTCGCCTCCTGCCTTACAGGCGGCAATGGTGGCCCGCGTGGACTCGCGGCCCGCACCCACGACCAACAGGTTGTCGTCGGGGACTACCTCCCGCAGCCATCCCACCATCTCTCTGGCTTCGGTGTCGGTCAGCAGGGACGCCTCACCCGTAGACCCCGCCACCACCACCCCATTGGCGCCGGCGTCGAGCATCGCCCGAGTATTGTTGCGCAGCGCGACCGGCGCGACGTCACCGGAGGCCGGATCGAACGGTGTCGTCAGTGGGGCAAGCACCCCTTCGAAGCGTTTCTCCATCATGACGACGAGCCGCCTTTCTTGCTGCGCCGGCTCTTCGCACGAGGCGGCTCAAAACGTGACGGATCGCTCGCGGCAGCGGCCGCGGTTTCAATGGTGATCAATTTTCCCTCGACGAGTTGTTGGAGGTGTTGATCGAACGTTTGTGTTTGATGATCCTTCTGCCCGTTCTCGATCATCTCGCGGAGCTCGCCGGCCCGGTTGCGGTTGCGGATCACTTCCCGAATCTCCGGAGTGCAGACCATAACCTCTACTGCAGCGATCCTTCCTTCCCCATCCGCGCGGGGCAATAGTCGCTGGGCAACGACAGCGTACAGCGCATCGGCCAACCGCATGCGCGCCACCTCCTGCTCTTCCGGCGGAAACATGGTAACCAAACGACCGACAGTGGACGCTACGTCAGGAGCGTGGAACGTGGAAATCACAAACGATCCGGTCTCCGCGGCCTGCATCACCGTGCTGGTGATCTCGAAATCGACGAGCTCGCTCACGAACACCACATCGGGATCCTGACGGAGCGCCGCGCGTGCTCCAACGATCAGACTAGCCGTATCGACCCCGACCTCCCGTTGCGTGACCGAACTCTGAACGTCCCGATGCAGAAACTCGATGGGGTTTTCCAGTGTGATCACATGCTTGCTCATCGTGGAGTTGATCTGATGAATCATGGCCGCGATCGTCGAGCTCTTACCGTTCCCGGACGGTCCGGTCACCATCACGAGCCCCCGGTCGGCCTCCGCGATCTTGGCGATCACCGGGGGCAGTTGCAGCACCTCGGCCGTGGGCACGTTGAACGGAATCGCCCGCATGACCACCATGAACGACGAACGCTGCCGGAGAAGATTCACTCGAAACCGGCCGATGCCCGGAGCGCCCCACGAACAATCGTAATCACGAATCGAATCGATCCGCTCCCGGTCCGCCTCATTGGGTATCAATTGCAGCGCGATCGCCTTCGTCTGTTCCGGTGTGAGGCGCTGTTTGGTGAGCGGCTTGAACACGCCGTCGATGCGTGCGCGAAAGACGTCACCAGCCTTGATGTGGAGATCGGAGGCACCGCGTTCAACAGCGGCCTTGATGATATGTTCCATTCAGGATCCCTTCACTGCCGGCGGCAGAAAGCCCATGCGCTCGCGTACGCCAACCATCGTTTCCCTAGCGACGGCTCTCGCTTTCTCCGCGCCACTTGCCAGAATGTCGCGTACCTGTTGTGGGTTGTCCCGCAGCGCTTGAGCGCGCTCCCGCATCGGCGCAAACGCTTCGGCAACGTTGCCCGCCAACACACGCTTGCACTCCACGCATCCCCAACCGGCCGACCGGCATTTCTCCGCCACTTCCTGCACGACAGCGGGTGTAGAGAAGTGTTCGTGGAGCGCGTACATGTTGCACTTTTCCGGGGTCCCAGGATCCTTGCGGGTCACACGTGCCGGATCGGTGACCGCCGGGCGAAGCCGCTCCCAAACCTCGTCTGGTGCGTCGAGGATCCCCACGGTGTTGCCGAGACTCTTCGACATCTTGCCCTGGCCGTCGAGGCCTTGAATCCGCTTGCCCGTGCCGACATCAGCCTGGGGCTCCGGAAAGAAGCCCTCCTGAAACTTGGCATTCCACTTCCGAGCGATCTCCCGCATCAACTCGATGTGTTGGACCTGATCCTCTCCGACCGGGACTCGGTCCGCCTTGTACAACAGGACGTCCGCAGACTGGAGGACCGGATAGTTGAGCAAGCCCGCCAGCACGCTTTCTTGCCGCCGCGACTTGTCCTTAAATTGTGTCATCCGTTCGAGCTCACCGATGGGCGTCACCGTATTGAAGATCCACGCGAGCTCGGTGTGCTCGAGTACGTGGGATTGTACGAACAGCACGCACTTTTCGGGATCGATGCCGGCCGCCAGCAACCCGACGGCCATCTCGAACGTCCGAGTCCCAAGCGAATCGATGTCGTAGGGTTGGGTGATGGCGTGGTGATCCACGATGCAGATGAAACACTCGTGGTGGTTCTGCAACTCGGCCCAGTTCTTCACCGCGCCGAGATAATTGCCGATATGGTGGAGCTCGCCAGATGGCTGAATACCTGAGAATATCCGTGACATCAAGTGAACCTATGGAGGCGTGGAAAGGGCCGCAAGATGCTTGAAAACCACGACTTACTCCACATCGCGGTGGGTGCCGCCGAGCGCGCTGCCACCTTCATTCGCAAAACGAAACGGCCCGCGGACCCCACCGGTTGGAGCCGGAAGGGGCTGAACGACTTCGTCACCGAGGTCGACCGGGAGGCCGAGCGCCTCGTCGCCGAGTACCTACTCGAGCGCGCTCCGAGCTCCCAGGTGCGCGGCGAAGAACTGAGCCCGGAGACAGATTCGGAGGAGCTGGTGTGGGTCGTGGATCCCCTGGACGGGACCACGAACTACCTCCACGACTACCCGGCGTATGCCGTCAGTATCGCCGCCGTTCGTCTCCGGGTCCCCGAGGTGGGCGTCGTGGTGGATGTCCCCCGGCAGCGCACGTATACGGCCGTGTCCGGCAGCGGGGCGTGGCATGGCAACTCCCGACTTCGGGTGTCCTCGGTAGACGATCCCACGGCGGCCCTGTTGGGAACCGGCTTTCCCTTCAAGGTCCCACCCTTGCTCCCCCGGTACCTCGCGCAGTTCTCAGCGCTCATGCACGCCACGAGCGGCATTCGGCGCGCAGGCTCGGCGGCCCTCGATCTGGTTGATATCGCCCTGGGACGCCTCGACGGATTCTGGGAACTGCAGCTCGCTCCTTGGGACGTTGCCGCCGGAACGCTGCTCGTCAGGGAGGCCGGGGGCGTCGTCACGGACACGGACGGCTCCCATGACGTGGTCCAGCATGGTTCCATCGTCGCCGGGAATCCGGCGATGCACCAATGGCTGCTGGAAGAACTGGGGGCGGTGAACGGGGAGGGGTGAGTGGTCCCTACTCCACGGAGGTTGTTGCAGGAACTCCGGTGAGAATTCGTGGTCCGTTGGGGTGGATCAGGACCGTGTGCTCGAAATGGGCCGACATGGAGCCGTCTGCCGTGACCACGGTCCATTTGTCCTTCAAGGTGCGGATCTCCTTCTGTCCCGCATTGATCATCGGCTCGATCGCGATCGTCATTCCCTCCGTCAACCGGTGGCCCCGCCCCGGCCTGCCGAAGTTGGGAACCTGCGGTTCCTCGTGGAAGCGGGTGCCGATGCCGTGGCCCACCAATTCCCGGACCACACTGTAGCCCGCTCCTTCGGCCACCTGTTGGACCGCATGACCGATGTCACCGGTGTGATTGCCGACGACGGCGGCAGCAATGCCCACGTCGAGGGCTTCGCGCGTCACGGCGAGCAATTGCTCGACCTCCGGGCCGACCTCACCGACCGGAAGGGTCTTCGCCGAGTCGGCGTGGAGCCCCTCCAGTGCCACGCCACAGTCCACGCTGAGAATGTCCCCCTCCCGCAGGTCCCGCTTGCGCGAGGGTATACCGTGGACGATCTCGTTGTTGATGGACGTGCAGAGCGACTTGGGAAAGTCGTACAGACCCTTGAAGGATGGACGGGCTCCCGGATGGCTGAGGATGAACTCCTCCGCCAGGGAATCGAGATCCTCGGTGGTGACTCCCGGCCGAGTGTTCTCCTCGATCAGTGCGAGCGTGTCCGCGAGGATACGCCCGGCGGCCGCCATGACCTCGACTTCGCGTGCAGATTTGATCGTTATCACGGGACCCCGCTCAGGAGTACCGTTGCCGGCCACGGAATTTGAGGCGGCCCTGCTTCATGAACTCATCGTAATGCCGAACACGCAGATGCTGCTGCACTTGCTGCATCGTGTCGAGGGCGACACCGACGACGATCAGAATCGCCGTCCCGCCAAAATAGAACGGAACGTTGAAACGGGCGAAGATGAAGAACGGCAGCAATGCCACGGCCGCAAGGAAAAACGACCCAGGCAAGGTGACCCTGCTCAGCACGTCATCGATGTAATCGGCCGTAGCCGCTCCCGGCTTGACGCCCGGAATGAACCCACCCTGTTTCTTGAGGTTCTCGGCCAGGTCCACGGGATTGAAGATGATCGACGTGTAGAAGTACGTGAAGAAGATGATCAGCAGCGTATAGCTCACGTAGTAGGTGGTCGACCCGGGCTGGAATGCGTCGGACATCGCTTGGAGTGCCTGCACATTACTGAACGTGGCGATCGTCCCCGGCACGATGATGATGGACTGGGCGAAAATGATGGGCATCACGCCGGCTGAGTTGAGACGTATCGGGATGTACGTCTTGGCTCCCTCGCGAATGCGCCCGCGTCCCATGACCTTGCGGGGTATCTGGATCGGGATGCGTCTCGCCGCCACAGTCAGGGCAACCACACTGGCGATCACTCCCACCATGACGGCGCCGAGTACCACGAGTGCCGGGAAGGAGATCACGCCCTGTCGGACGAAATCGAGGGTTTTGAAGATACCGGGCCACATGCCCTCGATGATCGAGAAGAAGATGAGCAGGCTCATGCCGTTCCCGATGCCGCGCTCGGTGATCTGCTCGCCCAACCACATCACGAACACGGCACCGGTCGTGAGCGTGAGCACGGTGACAAACCGGAAGCCAAACCCCGGCGCGCTGACTGCCCCGGCCAGGGATTCTGTGAATATGGAGAACCCATACGCCTGTCCCAGGGCGAGCCCGACAGTCAGATAGCGGGTCCACTGCGTGATCTTCTTTCGCCCCTCTTCTTCCTTCTGCAGCTTCTCGACGTAGGGAAAGACCGCACCCGCGAGCTGGAACATGATCGATGCCGAGATATACGGCATGATCCCGAGCGCCAAGACCGTGGCGCGAGAAAATCCACCTCCGACAAACATGTCGTAGACACCGAAGAGCGTCTGCGATCCCTGGTTCTGCATGAAGTCCGCCATAATCTGGACGTTCACACCAGGCGTAGCGATGTGGGCACCCAGCCGGTAGATGACCAGGCACATGAAGGTAAAGAGGAGTTTTTCTTTGAGCTCGGGAACGGCCAGGAGGTTGGGAATGCGAGGACCGGTCATGCTTATGCCTCGATCCGTCCGCCCGCCGCCTCGATCTTCTCTCGGGCCTTCTTCGACATGGCGCAGCCCTTGATGGCTACCGCACGATCCACTTCCCCAAACCCGAGAATCTTGACCGGCTGGTCGGCCTTCGCGATCAGGGAGCTCTCCAGCAGCGACGCCGGCGTGACGTCGTTACCCTCGAGTTTGCTCAGATCGCGGACATTGACCACCTGGTATTCGATGCGCGACCGATTCCAGAACCCGCGCTTCGGCACCCGGCGAATGAGCGGCATCTGTCCACCCTCGAAACCGGGGCGCACGTTGCCACCCGCCCGGGAGCGTTGACCGTTCTGCCCCCGACCGGCCGTCTTACCCAACCCGGATCCTTGACCGCGGCCCTTCCGCTTGGGAGCCGTGGTTGCGCCCCGCGGAGCGCGCAGATTGTGGAGCCCTAGGGGCTGATCTCCTGACATGTCTACTCCTCAGGCGTCACGCGAACGAGGTGGCTCACCTTCCTCAGCATGCCCTCAATGGCCGCGTTCCGCGTCACGACGACTTCGTCTTGATGGTGCTTGATGCCAAGCGCTCGCAGCGTTTGGCGAAAATCAGCCCGTCGGCCGATGCCCGAACGAACCTGGCGGACCCGCACCCGGCCGCCGTCCGTGGCCTTGGGCATGGCGGGCTTCGGGGCCGTCTTCTTCGCGGCAACCGGCTTGGTCGCCGCGGCAGCCTTGGGCTTCGGGGCAACCGCCTTCTTGGTCGCGGTCTTCTTGGCTGTCTTCTTCGTAGCGGTCTTGGCCGTCGACTTCTTGGTTGTCTTCTTGGTTGCCTTCTTCGTCGTCTTCTTGGCCGCTTTTTTGGTCGCCTTCTTGGTCGCCTTTTTGGTCGTCTTCTTGGCTCCCCCGGTGGACTTAGCCGGCATCCGCCACCTCCTCCACACGGCGCTGCCGCGGCCGGTAGTCCAACTCGGCCACGTCCATGCCCCGTCGCCGCGCCACGGACTGGGGAGTCATGAGACTCCGGAGGCCCTGCATCGTCGCGCTCACCATGTTGACCGGATTGTGCGATCCCAGGCATTTGGTGAGGATGTCGCTGATACCGGCGCACTCGAGGACGGCCCGGACCGGACCTCCGGCGATGACGCCCGTACCGCTCGATGCCGGCTTGAGCAACACACGACCTGCACCATGGCGCCCGATCACCTCATGCGGAACGGTGGTCCCTTCTCGGGGCACATCCTCCATCGCCTTGCGCGCTCCCTCGACCGCCTTCCGTACCGCCTCGGCGACCTCGTTGGCCTTACCCGTGGCCACGCCGACCTTTCCGGCGCCGTCCCCAACGGCCACGAGGGCGCTGAAGGAGAACCGCCGGCCACCCTTGACCACCTTGGCCACACGGTTGATGGCAATCACGTTCTCGATAAGATCTGATTCGCGCTCGGTCCGTCGGTCGCGGCGACCTCCACCTTGTCTCTGTTGCGCCATCCTAAAACTCCAATCCGCCCTTGCGGGCCCCGTCCGCCACGGCCTTCACCCGTCCGTGATAAGGATACCCGCCGCGATCGAATACGACCTTGGTGATCCCCGCGGCGGCGGCGCGCTCACCCAACAGCTTCCCGACCGCAAAGCTGGTGGCCACCTTCCCGTTGCCTTCGACGGACACATCCTTGGCCTGATCGCTCACACCAAGAAGGGTCCTGCCGCTCTGATCGTCAATGATCTGAGCGTAGACGTGCTTGAGAGACCGATGAACGGCCAAACGCGGTCGGTCATCGGTCCCGCGGACTCTCTTCCGTATCCGTAGGTGCCGGCGATAACGCCGTTCCCTCCGCGTCTTCGGCTTATGTATCGGCCTCATGCCTTCGCTCCTGTCTTGCCGGCCTTCGTCCTTACGTGCTCTCCCACGTAGCGAATGCCCTTTCCTTTGTATGGCTCCGGTGGACGGACCTTGCGGATTTCGGCGGCCACCTGCCCGACTTTCTCCTTATCGATGCCCTCGATCTTCACAATGGCGCCTTCGATGGAGATCGTCACCCCGTCCGGGGCCGCGTAATCGACCGGGTGGGAGTAGCCCACGACCAGCTTGGCCCCCTTGGCAGTTGGCTCAGCCTTGTATCCCACACCGCGGATCTCGAGCGACTTCGTAAATCCCTTCGTCACGCCCTCGATCATGTTTTTCACCAGCGTGCGCGTCAGGCCGTGCAGCGCCCGGTGCTTTCCCACGTCCGACGGGCGAGTAAACGTGATCGTCCCGTCGTCAATCGTGATGGCGATCTCGATCGGTAGCTGGCGCGCCAGCTCGCCTTTCGGCCCCTTCACCGTCGCGAAGTTTTCCTTCACATCGACCGTGACGCCATTCGGCACCGTGATCGGTTTCTTTCCGATACGTGACATCGATCCTCCTACCAGACCTGAGCGACGTACTCGCCGCCCACCCGCTGGCGGCGCGCTTCCCGGTCGCTCATAATGCCGCGCGGCGTCGAGAGAATGGCCATACCCAGGCCATTCTTCACACGCGGAATCTCGCGCGCCTTGACATAGCGACGAAGGCCCGGGGTGGAGATCCGCCGGATCTCGCGGATCACCGGTGCATTGTCGTGGTACTTCAAATAGAGACGCAGTCGTCCGTGCGCACCGTCGTCCAGCACTTTGAAGTCCTGGATGAAGAAGTTGTCGCGCAGCAACCGTGCTATCTCCGTCTTGAACTTGGAAACCGGAATATCGATTCGCCGGTGACCTGCACGACCGGCATTCCGGATTCGCGTCAGCATATCCGCTACGGGATCATTCATATCGCGTTACCAGCTGGCTTTGCGCACGCCCGGGATTTCACCCCGGAGCGCCGACTCCCTAAAACAAATCCGGCAGAGACCAAATTTCTGGAGGTATCCGCGGACCCTCCCGCATCGATTACAGCGTGTGTACCCTCTGACGCCGTATTTCGGCTTTCGGTTTGCCTTCGCAACGAGACTCTTCTTTGCCATGCTACCTCTTCGTCAAATTACGACGGGTGTGTCGCCACCGAATGGCATGCCGAGTTCGCGGAGCAACGCCCTCGCCATGTCATCCCGTACCGCGGAGGTCACGAACGTGATGTCCATGCCATGAATCTTCTCGATGTTGTCGTAGTCCACCTCGGGAAATACCATCTGCTCCTTGATTCCTACTGTGTAATTACCCCGGCCGTCGAACGATTTGATCGGCAAGCCGCGAAAATCGCGGATGCGCGGCACGGCAAGCGTCACGAAACGGTCGAGAAACTCCCACATGTGTGCACGTCGCAGCGTCACCGAGGTACCGATTGCCATCCCGGCGCGCAACGAAAAGTTCGATATGGCCTTCCTGGCCCGCGTCACCACGGGGCGCTGTCCGGTGATCGCAGCCAGCTCCGCGACGGCGGCGTCGAGCAACTTCGCGTTCTTCGGCGCTTCGCCCATGCCGACGTTCAATACGATCTTCGTCAGCTTCGGAGCCTGATGTACGTTTCGGAGCTCGAAATCCTTGATGAGTTTCGGCCGAACGACATTGACGTACCGCTCGTACAGTCGTGGAGTCGGAATCGGCTCGGGAGACTTCCCCTTGCCGCCATCCTTCTTCTCCTTCGATTTCTTATCTGCCATGCTAAACTCTCGGTATCGCCTGGCCGGACTTCACGCTGATTCGCTCCAGGACACCGTTCTTGTCCCGCTTACGGCGAATGCGCGTCGGCTCACCTGATTTCGGATCCAGTAACATCACGTTCGATGCATCCATCATCGCCGGAAACTCGATGATGCCGCTCTCCTCCCCTTCCCGTTGGGCGCGCTTGTGACGCTTGACGATGTTGACGCCCTCCACGGTGATACGGTACTTCTTCCGGTCGACCCTTAGCACGCGGCCTTCTTTGCCCTTGTCATCACCCGATACGACACGCACCGTGTCTCCCCGTGTGATGTGCATCTTGTGATGCACCACCGGCTTGTTCCGCTTGCGCTTGGCCTTCTTGTGAACCAACCGTCTCATGGCTTACAACACCTCCGGAGCGAGCGAAACGATCTTCATGAACCTCTTCTCCCGCAGCTCGCGACCCACCGGGCCGAAGATTCGTGTCCCGCGCGGCTCCCGCGCGTCGTTTATGAGTACTGCCGCGTTTTCGTCGAAGCGGATATAGCTCCCGTCTCGGCGTCGCGTTTCCTTCCTTGTTCGAACGATCACTGCCTTAACCACATCGCCCTTCTTGACCTGCCCTGTAGGCAAGGCGTCCTTGATGGTGACGACCACGATGTCACCCAACCTGGCATAACGCCGTCGGCTTCCCCCGAGCACGCGAATCACAAGCGCCTTCCGGGCGCCGGTGTTGTCGGCAATCTTGAGAACCGTTTCCTGTTGAACCACGTGTCCTCCCGCCTACTGCGCGCGCCTGACGATCTCAACGACACGCCAACGCTTGGTTTTCGACAGCGGCCGTGTCTCCATGATGCGAACGGTGTCTCCCACCTTCGCCCCATGAAGGTCATGCGCCTTTACGCGCTTGGTTAACGTCACCTGTTTTCCATACAGAGGATGAGCGAGTCGCCGTTCCAGCTGCACGGATACGGTACTCGCCATCTTGTCGCTCACGACGACGCCGGTTCGAGCTTTGCGGCTCGCTCGGCTCTTGGTCTGCTCGCTCATGCAGATTTCCTCTCGTTCAGCACTGTCTTCATCCGCGCGATGTTGCGGCGCAGGGTTCGGAACTGCAGCGGGTTACCGCCCGTGACATCCTCGGTCGCCGATCGGAACTTCAACCGAAACTGCGCCTCCTGGAGCCTGTTCAATTCGACCTGGAGCTCCGCATCCTTGAGCTCCCGGATGTGTTCCATGCCGAGGGGCTTGGTCTCTGCGTCTTTCAATGACATGGCTAATCGGCCTCCCGGATCACAAAGCGGGTGCGAACGGGCAGCTTCGCAGCGGCAAGCTCAAAAGCTCGCTTGGCGATGGCTTCCGTCACTCCCTCCGCCTCGAACAGCACACGACCCGGTTTGACGACGGCCACCCAGTGCTCCGGATTACCCTTGCCTTTCCCCATCCGCGTCTCGGCGGGCTTCTTCGTAATCGGCTTGTCGGGGAAGATCCGGATCCACACCTTGCCACCCCGCTTCATATGGCGCGTCAGGGCCACACGGGCCGCCTCGATCTGCCGGCTAGTGATCCACCCGGGGTCGAGGGACATGATCCCGAATTGCCCGAACGCCACGGTGTTCCCCCGCTGGGCAAGACCGCGAGTGCGCCCCTTCATGCGTTTGCGGTATTTGACTCGTTTCGGCGCAAGCATCGTTATGCTCCAGTACTGTAAGTGCGGCCGCGCCGATCCTCGACGACCTCACCCTTGAAAATCCACACCTTGACACCGATAGTGCCGTAGGTCGTCTTGGCCGTGGCAGTGGCGTAGTCGACATCGGCACGCAACGTGTGCAGCGGCACGCGTCCCTCATGGTACCCCTCGACCCGTGCGATCTCCGCTCCGCCCAGTCGGCCTCCGGCCTTGATCTTGATCCCCTGCGCTCCCATCCGCATCGTGTTCTGAACCGAGCGCTTCATGGCGCGTCGGAACGACACACGTTGCGTCAGCTGATGGGCCACATTGTTGGCCACCAGTTGCGCGCTCAGCTCGGGTCGCTTGATCTCCTCGACGTTGATCCCGATCTCCTTGCCCGTCAGTTGGGCGAGCTCATCGCGCAGTTTGTCGACCTCCGCCCCGCGCTTGCCAATCACGACGCCCGGACGTCCCGTGAACACCGTCACGGTGGCCTTGCCAGGCTTGCGCTCCACGTGCACGTCTGCAACGGCTGCGTGGGCGAGTCGCGTCCTCAGATATTTGCGGACGAGGTCGTCTTCCTGGAGCAGCTCGGCAAACTCGTTGCGCGCGTACCACCGAGACCGCCACGGCTTGATGATGCCAAGCCGGAAACCGTATGGATGGGTTTTCTGACCCACTTACTTCTCCTCCCTTGACGCAACGCGAATCTCCACGGTGCTCATACGCTTGCGAATCGGCGTGGCCCGACCATAGGCGGCCGGTCGCCAGCGCCACAACGTCTCGCCTTCGTTGGCGATGGCATGGGATACAAACAGGTCATCGACGTCGAACGCTTGGTTCTCCCGATCGGCGGTCTGCTCGGCATTTGCCACAGCCGAACGAAGCACCTTCTCGATCTGCCGCGCTGCCCGCTTCTTGGAGAAGCGCAACACCGCATAGGCATCGTTGACATTCTTGCCACGGATCGTATCGACAACCAACCGCACTTTGCGGGCAGACTGCCGAATCCCCTTCTGAATTGCCCGAGCGGCCATGCCTACTTGCCTCCCGTCTTCTTGTCTGCCTTGGCGCCGGAGTGACCGCGGAACAACCGCGTCGGCGCGAACTCTCCGAGCTTGTGCCCCACCATGTTCTCGCTGACATACACCGGGATGAACTTGTTCCCGTTGTGCACCGCGATGGTGTGGCCCACGAAATCAGGCGTAATCGTCGATCCCCGTGACCAGGTCTTGAACACTCTCTTCTCGTTCTGCTCGTTGAGCGCTTCGATCTTGTTGAGCAACGAGGGCTCGACGTACGGTCCCTTCTTGACGCTTCTCGGCATCTGCTTCCGTCCCTTGCTTCGTTACTTCGTCGCTTTGCCGCGCTTGCGACCGCGGACGATGAGTTTCGTGCTGGCTTTCTTCTTGTGCCGCGTCTTGGCGCCCTCCGCCTGACCCCACGGGGACACCGGATGCCGGCCACCCGAGCTTCGCCCTTCCCCACCGCCCAACGGGTGGTCGACCGGATTCATGGCCACGCCCCGAACCTTGGGGCGGCGACCCAGCCAGCGCGTCTTCCCCGCCTTGCCAACGCGGAGCAGCTCGTGATCGGTATTCCCGACCTGCCCGACGGTGGCGATACACTCGCCGCGGACCATGCGAACTTCGCCACTCCGCAGCTTGAGGGTGACATAGGGGCCCTCCTTCGCCACGACCTGCGCCGACGTGCCCGCCGAGCGGCAGATCTGGGCGCCCTTCCCGGCCTTGAGCTCGATACAATGCACCGCGTTGCCGAGGGGGACCTCCGACAGCGGCAGGGCATTTCCCGTCCGGATGTCGCTGCCCGGACCGGAGACGACCGTGTCGCCTACCCGCAGGCCATTCGGCTGTACGATGTAGCGCTTCTCGCCGTCGGCGTAGACCAGCAAGGCGATCCGTGCCGTGCGGTTCGGATCGTACTCGATCTCGGCCACGCGCGCCGGAACGCCGAACTTGTTGCGCTTGAAGTCGAGCCGGCGGTAACGCCGCTTGTGACCGCCGCCGCGGTGGCGCATCGTCAAGTGGCCCTTGTAAATCAGAGATCGAGCGCCGACGACTCGCTGGCGTGACCGGGCGAAATTTGCGAATACCCATTCTGGCTATCCTTCGAAGATCTCGATGGAGTCGTCCTCGTGAAGCGTCACGAAGGCCTTCTTCCACCGCGGCCGCCGGCCCGCGTAGCGACCCATGGTCTTCCGCTTCGAACGCTGCATGGCAGTGCGCACATCCGTGACACGCACCTCGAACAACGCCTCGATGGCTTCTTTGATGTCGTACTTGTTGGCCTTCGGATCACACACGAAGGCATATTCTTTGCGAGCGCCGTACGCAGCGGAGGATTTCTCCGTCACCAACGGACGAACGACCGCTCTGAATCGATCACGCATCGTTGCCGCCCTTCTTCTTCCCAGCTTGCGCAGCGAGCTCGACCGCCCGCTTTACGCGCTTGGCCCGCGCCGCGGACACAACCGCTTGCTCTCCCTGGTGCAAAGCAAATGCGGCCTCCTCGATTACCAACGCGTCCGCCCAGAGGATCTCGTACGCCGACGCGTTCCGGTATTCCATGGCGTAGACTCTCGGCAAATTGCGGCTCGAGAGAAAAACTTCCCGCCGGTGGTCGGCCGTGAGCACCAAGACCTTCTTGTCTTCGATCTCCAGCTTGGCCAGGATGTCGAGGAGCTGGCGCGTCTTGGGGCTCTCGAACGCCAGGGACTCGATGACGTACACCTGGCCATCTTGGGCGCGCGCATTGAGCGCAGACTGTTTCGCAAGCTGCTTGACCTTGCGCGGGAGATCCACGCGGTAGCTTCTGGGTTTCGGCCCGAACACGATGCCGCCGCCGCGCCACTGTGCGGCCCGGATCGTCCCCTGCCGTGCGCGGCCCGTCCCCTTCTGGCGCCAGGGCTTGCTGCTTCCGCCGGTCACCTCGGCTCGGGTTTTGGTGGAGTGCGTCCCCTGGCGCTGATTGCTCAGATACGCTCTCACCGCATGATACAGCGCTCCCTCGTGCACACTGCCATCGTACGCTGCGGGGAGCGAGAACTTGGTCTTCTTCTTGGCACCGGCCGAAGAAACGTGATGGGCTTTAAGCATAGCGACTCCGGCCTCCCTGCTTCCTCACCGTGACGAACCCGGTCTTGGAACCGGGAACGGCGCCGCGAACGTAGAGCAGGTTGTGCTCGGCGTCCACCCGCATGACTTGCAGGCCCATTTCCGTGTGCCTGGCCGCGCCGTAGTGCCCCGGCAACTTCTTGCCTTTGATGACACGGGAGGGATCCGTTCCAGGCCCCAGACTCCCCGGGCGACGGTACCTCGTGTTGCCGTGCGTCTGGGATCCACCGTGAAACCCGTAACGCTTCACGACGCCTTGGAACCCGCGGCCCTTCGTGGTGCCGGTCACCTTCACCGTCTCACCGGTCTGAAAGATCTCGACGGTGATCGTATCCCCAGGCTTCGGCGGCTCGTCACTGCCCCCGAGCACGAATTCTCTGAGCTGCGCTGGCGCCGCTTCCACTCCGCTCGGTGTGACGTGACCGGCCAGGGCCTTGGAGGTCCGCTTGGCCTTGCGTTCGCCAAACCCGATCTGCACGGAGTGGGCGCCATCGGCGCCGGACCGCACTCGCACCACCGGGCAGGGCCCGGCCTCGATCACGGTGACGGGCGTGACGCGTCCGTCGTCATCGTAGATGCGCGTCATTCCCAGCTTGCGTCCTATGATTGCTTTCATGCTACTCGACCTTGATTTCGACATCGACACCCGCCGGCAGATCCAACCGCGTCAAGGCATCCACGGTCTGAGAGCGAGAATCAGGGATGTCGATCAATCGCTTGTGCACCTTGAGCTCGAACTGCTCACGGCTCTTCTTGTTGACGTGCGGACTGCGCAACACCGTCCACCGATGAATCTTCGTCGGAAGCGGGATCGGCCCCGACACCGTTGCCCCGCTCTTCTCAACCGCGCGCACGATGTCCGCCGCCGCCTGGTCGATGACCACGTGGTCGAATGCCTTGAGTCGGATTCGGATTTGTCCAGCCATGTCGTTTTACTCGTGAATTTTGGTGACCACGCCGGCGCCGACCGTCCGGCCGCCTTCGCGAATGGCGAATCGCAGGCCCTCTTCCATCGCGATCGGCGTGATTAACTCAATCCCCATCTTCGTG
>JBDHHA010000071.1:0-20573 GCA_039589615.1 Gemmatimonadota bacterium | reverse complement strand
GTAGGCATCCTCGCACCCCACCACACTCACGGTGAGCCGACCGATGATGGCCGTCGGGGGGAGCGCGTCGCCCAGCGGCCAGATCATGCTCATGCCCGCGAGGGCCACGATTGGGTTGAGTCCCATCGTGTTGAACAGCAACACCAAGGGCACGCCGAGCACCGGGGCGGCGCCCCACATCAGGACCGCTTCCGAAACGGGCAAGACGAGGAAGAGAGTCGCAAACACCACCGCCACCGGTAGCGTGACAGCGGTGACCGCCAGCAATCCCCGCACACCGGTGAGTGTCATGATTTGGACCAGCACCCCCACGCAGGTGAGCGTGCCAATCAAGGGAAGCAGTTGGTGTATGGTCTCCCGCGAGATCCGCAGGGAGTCCAGCCGGATCGGTGAGAGCACATGCGATGTCGCCGCGGCGCACAGGAACATGAGCGGCAGCCCGATCACCGGCGTGTCGTGGGGCCACCGGCGGCCGATCGCGATCAAGAGCCCGAACACGAAGAAGGGGAGGATGACCCGAAGCCAACTCATCCCCTCCGGTGGTCGCGGCAGCTTCGCCAATGCCGCGTCGAGGTCGATTGTCCCACCCCGCGAGCCGAGGATGAACATGGTGAGCAGCGAGGCCACCATGCAGGGCACCAGGAGCGGCCAGAAAAAGCCGACGTACGGCATGTTGACGCCCGCCGCCGTGAGCATGGCCCACAAACTCACGGGAGGGGCCGCGGCGCTGAGACCCGCAATGATGAACACGATGGCGGCGGTACCCACCTTGGAAATGCCCATGGTCTGCAACACGATCGCGACCATGCCGCCGGTGATCAGCACCGTGACGCTCCCTGCGCCGGTAAGAGCGCCTGGGAGAAGAAGGAGCAGGGTCAGCAACACCAACAGGAGGAACCTGCTGCGGTGAAAGGACACGAGAATCCCGCGTACGACGAACGCGATCCCCCCCGATTCCTTGAGGATGTTCATGAACAGCGTCGCGGTGATGAAGATGAGGCTGATGTCCAGGTAGGTCATCGCCCCTTCGGCAATGTGCCGCGGCGGAAGGCCGAAGCCGCCGGCAAGCGCTCCGCCGAAGGCAGCTGCCAGCATCGACAGCTCGGTGGAGAGCTTGAAAGACTTGGCCGCGACGTACGCGACGACCATGACGCCGAGGACGATCTCGGCAAGAGTGAAAGGACTCACGACTCAGTCTGTCGGAGCGGCTACTTGTTGAACACGCGCTTCAGCACATCACCCATCTCCATGTTCTTTTCGAACAGGATGAGTGGGATGTCCTGGCTCTCCGAGATGACGGTGAATCGCCGATCCTCGTCCCCGTCCTGCCGCACGATCATCAGATCCGAGTGCGGCATGACGGCGTCGATCGAGAGTTCATCGGAGTTGTCCCCGGCTGCCGCCCCTTGAGCGCGCCGCGACATGCCTTCCACGTGGGCTCCAACGATAGGAATACCCTGGCGGTTGGCCTCCTCGATCAGGGCTTCGGTTCGGGCGAGCTCGTCATGAATCGACACACCGGCGGCGCCCATCCCCTTGAGGCTGGCGCCCGTCACGATGATGATGGACTTGAACGGCGTTCCCGACTGGAGCTTATCGACGAGCGTCTGGGCGGTGGCCTCCTCGACGAACTCGTGCTCGAGCTCGAGCCGCCGTATGAAGAACCGCACACGCTCGGGACCGGGGCTTTGACCGCAGGAGGTGAGCAACACCGGGAGTTCGACGGTGACTGGTGCTTCTTGGGGGTTGAGCGCCCCTGCGGTGATCATCGTGACCGCGAGGGCGACCAGCGCGGCCATTGGCCTGCGACTGCACTTCATCGTCCGTGCCTCCTTGAGAATCCAACTCCTCGGCTGCGCACGGAGTGAGGTTGGTTAACCAGGTTAACCGCTTGAGGCCTTCAATTCAATGCGGGTGTTGGGCTCGGGGACACCCGACCGTCCGGCGATCGCAATCAGACCGAGGGCGACCACGTAACAGGCCGTGAGCAGCCAGAAACGCCAACCCCGCTCTCCTGCATTCGTCCGGAGGCGGGTGGAACCGGGCGCCGGGAGCGGGACGGGATCCCACGGCAAGCCATGGCGGAGCGCGAGGCCGCGAATGTTGAGCAGGTGGATCACGGGGATGTTTCGCGCGGCCATTTCGGACAGCACCCCCCGCTGGTGGGCTGGTGGAACCGCCAGCTCGGCGTTCAAGCCCGGCTCGGTCCGCAGGACCAGTGGGCTCGTGCCGAGATTCGCATCACTCCCGCCGATGTTGACGAACGCGGCGGTCCGCCCCCGGGCTGCGGTGGTGCTTACCGGTGCGCCGACATACAACGCCATCCGTCGGGCGACGTTGCGGCGCAGGTCGGGATCCTCGACCAGGGGGATTCCCGTCGTACGTATCTGCAGTAACAGATCTTCACGGAAGGCGGGATCCAAATCCGCCCCGACATCTCCTTCTCCACCGAGGGAGACCGCTGCAGGCGGTGCAGAGAGGACCCCCTCCCTCGTCAGCAGCTCGTGGATGTCCAGCAGATTGAACTCCGTCTTGGTGGCGCCGTACGACGAGGCCCCCAACGAGAGAATCGTCAGCGGGTAAGCACCCATCGCCTCGGTGGCCGTCAAGGTGGCGATCATCAAGGCGGGAAAGGAACCGGAGCTTCCCACCGCAATCGTGTCTCCCGCCGAGACACCGGCCCGGTGGAGCAGATGCACGAGGAGTCCGGCGACGTCGGGATTCGTGGTGGTCCGCTTCGCCTCCAACTGACCGAGGCTCGTGAACAGGGCAGTGTATTCGGGTCCGATCAAGCCGGTGCGGTTGGGGTCCAGTGACGCGTCGATCGCCATGCCGGAGCGCGCGTGGAACCGCGCCACAGTGGTGACGGCTCGTTGCATGCGCTCTGCAGCCTCCCGCATCTCGGACGTCCACGGGATGGGGAGTCGCGGGGAGACGATCTGTAACAGCAACCACGCCAGGAGGCTCACCGCACCCGCGGCGACAATCCGGCGTACCCGCCGGCGATCGATGGGCAGTGTGGTGTTCACACCCGCCTCACATGAGGTTCATCAGCCGTCCCATCCAGGCGACGGCCACCGTCACGGTCACGAGCGACGCCGTCGTGACCACGACGCCCTGGCGTTCCAGATGATTCGCGATCAGTCCGGGAATCACCCATCCGATCACCCTGAACTCGAGGGAGAGGGGGAAGAGTGTGGGGAACACCAGTTGCCACAGGAACGCCCACAGTCCGCCCAGCAGGATCAGGAAGACGAAACGCCGTCGACCGAACAGGATGAGCCAGCGACAAGAGAGCCGATACACGCCCATAGTCAGGAAGGCGGCGATCAGGGTGCCGGCGATCCGCTCCGGCTCGTGGACGAAGAGCGCGAGGTAGCTGGGGACGATGATCCCCCCGGGATAGACACCGGTGAGCCAGATGAAGGCCAGCGAAACCAGCAGACCGATGAAAGGGATCTCGAATCCCATCAGTGCCCCGTCGTCAGGGGTTCGCCCACCAGTTCCCAGTGCGTCACCAGATCTCCGCCTCCGCCCTTTCCACCGATGTTCCCGAACCCGAACACGACACCACCACGGTCCTGAATCCCCGATAGCGCCGTTTCCGTAACCCGGGCCGACCCTGTGTGGCGGAGCACCTCGATGCGCGCCGCATCGTCCCACCGCTTCAGTCGCCGCTTGAACGCCGCCGCGTGAAGTCCATGAACGTAGAGACGACTGAATCGACTCAGCAATCCCTCCGCCATGGCGTTCGCCCACTGGAGGGTCCGGTCGCCGCGGTCGGCGCGGAGGGTCATCAGGCCGACACAGTGCGCCGGGTCTGTCCCGAGAGCGTCCATGACTTTGTCGTGGACGATCATCGTGGATTCAGGATCGTTGGCGCCGAAGGCGTTCACCAGAAAACAGGTGTTCGGTGTGGCGGTTGGCCGGTACTTCCAGATCCGGAGCGCACCGATGTCGCCGTGGCTCCGGAGGATGCCCGCCTCGATGTGCTGATCTTCGATGCCGAGTGCGCGGGCGGCCGCCCAGACCAGATCATGGTTCTCACCGAACATGTCGAACGGCAACTCCGCGGTCTTCGCCGACACCTCGATCAGTTCTCCTCCGCTCTCTCGCACCATCCCGCGGAACTGCGGAACACACGCCGCTTGCGGCACGAACACCCGGGCGCCCGACGGGACGTCGAGGGCGAGTACCCGGGCGACCTCCGCCGGGGTGTCACCCATCGCCCCCGTATGGTCGACGCGGAGGTTGGTCAGTAGCACCACGTGGGGCGCCAGCAGGTGGTGGGTCTCCACTAGATGGTTTTCTGCGTGGACGCTCATGATCTCGGCCACCGCGACGTCCACCTCGAGGTCGGCGGCGCGATGGATGAAGTGTTTCTGTTCGAGAATAGATGGACGACCGCGCCGGTGGACTTTCCTCTCCGACCCATCCGGCAGAATCAGCGCCGCCTCTGACCCGGTGGTTTTGGCGAGGACCCGACGTCCGCTTTGCCGCAGGACTGCCGCGAGCATCCGGGTGACGCTGGACTTCCCCCGCGTTCCGGTGACCGTGATCCGCATGGGAATGGTTTCCCGGCGGCGGTGCAGACGGGTTCGCTCTTGAATGAGGAAAGCGAGTACAATCGCGGTCGACAACAGGAGAAAAGCCAGTGTCATCGTCACAAAGCGGGGAAGGAGCCAGGCGCGTCCCGGACTCGAGGGAACAGGGCTCGGACTACTCGAAGTAGGTGCAGGATACCATCTGTGCCCGCGGCGTGCAAAGCTGGGATCTGGCCCCTATCTTCTACCATGCTTCGCCTCCTTCCTTTTGCGGCTGCGACAGCATTGCTGTTGTCGTCCGCCGCCTGCCAATCGGGTGGCTCCGGAGAGGTAACCCGGGATGCCACCGATCCAGCCCAACGCCCGAACATCATCGTCATCGTGGTGGACGATCTTCGCTGGGACGAGTTGGGGATGGCCGGTCACCCCTATCTCGAGACGCCGAACGTCGATCGCTTGGCACGGGAAGGCGCGTGGTTCGCCAACGCATTTCATGCGGTGCCGCTCTGCTCGCCGAACCGGGCCAGCATATTGACGGGACAGTACCCCTCGCGTCACGGCATCATCGACAACGTGGCGCGGAACAGGGTGAGCCACGGGTTACACACGTTCCCGCAAGACTTGCAGCGTGCAGGGTATGAGACGGCGTTCTTCGGGAAGTGGCACATGGGCAACGACCCCACCCCCAGGCCTGGCTTCGACGAGTGGGCGGCCATTCCAGGGCAGGGACGGACCATGGACCCGGAGCTGTACGAGGACGGGAGAATCCACACCGTCGAGGGATACATCACCGACGTCCTGACCGATCGCGCGGTTTCGTTCATCCGCCGCGAGCGGGAAGGTCCCTTCTTCCTTTATATAGGGCACAAAGCGATCCACCCGGACGCCAGGCAGCTGGACGACGGCTCGGTGGATCTGACCGTTCCCCGAGGATACGTACCGGCGCCGCGGCACCTGGGGCGGTACGAGGATGCTGTCTTCCCCCGCCGGCCGAACACCGTGTCGTCACTCGACGAGTTGACCGACCGACCGGCCCTTCGCCGAGCGCTGCTGAACAAGCACTCGGACGAGATCGTCGGGATGTTCGGTGAGGACGAGCTCGACATCGGTACGGCAGAGGAGACCATTCGGCGTCGTGCGGAGATGATGCTCGCCGTCGACGAGGGACTCGGACGAATCGTCGAGGCTCTCGACGGTCACGGGATGCTGGACGACACCTTCGTTCTCTTCACGAGCGACAACGGGTTCTTCTACGGGGAGCACGGTCTCTCCATCGAGCGGCGACTGCCGTACGAGGAGTCCATCCGCACGCCGTTGATCGTCCGATACCCACCTGTCGTCGAGGCCGGATCGCAGCTCGACGCGTTGGCGCTGTCCGTAGATATTGCTCCCACGGCGCTCGATCTCGCCGGCGTGCCCGTCGGAGATCACATTCAGGGTCGTTCCCTCGTGCCCTTGCTGCAGGACGACGCCGCCGATTGGCGGCAGTCGGTTTTGGTCGAGTTCTACACGTACGAGAATCCATTCCCGTGGCTGTCGGACATGGATTACCGCGCCATCCGCACCGATCGATACAAGTACATCCACTGGATGCAGCATCCCGACGAAAGCGAGTTGTACGACCTCGCTGAAGATCCCTACGAAACTCGGAACCTGATCGATGATCCGCGGTTGGCGGGAGTCGCCGGGGATTTGCGTGAGGAATTGGCGGCGGCAGTGCTCGAGGTGATGGGACTCGGCCGGCAGTGAGTCCGCCAGCGGGCTAGGCCGAGCGGATCCAGCGGAACATCTCCGCCCAGCTGGGCTCCTTGCCGTACATGAGAATCCCCATTCCAAAGATCTTCCCGGCGGCGCGCCGCATGAAGGCCACCGCCGCCAGGAGCAAGACCAGGGCGAGGAGAATTTCCCATACGGGAACAGTGGTGAGCATGAGTCGCAGCGTGAGGAACCCGGGTGAGGTGACAGGGAAGACGGCGAGGAACTGGGTGAGAGCCCCTTCGGGATTCCCGATCCGCAGGAACGCCACCCCCATGGTGAGGAAGGGCAACATCATGAGACCGCCGCGGGCCGAGCTGTTGGGGTCGTCGATCGTGGCCGCAACCGCGGCGAAGGCCGTGTTCCAGAAAAGGAAGCCCAATACCGCGAGGGGAAGCAGCACCAGCCAGACTTCGGGCCCCACGACGCCCAGCGGAATGGGGATATCGCGGCCCACGACCCACGACATCGCTAGGAACATGACGATGCTCACGAGATAGGTGGCGAGCGTGGCCAGGGCAACGAGGGAAATCCCGAGAATCTTCCCGTCGATCCAGGTCTGGGCGGTTATCGCCGACACCACCTGTTCGGTGACGCGAGTCTGTTTTTCCCCGGTGATCGCGACGAACTGAAGCGCCAAGCCCATCATCACACCCACGAGCATGAGGATGAGAATCACGACGCCTGTAATGCGGACGGGTCCGCTCGTCGGCCCCGATGCACTTGCCGTATAGGTGATCTCCACGTCGTACGGCGCAAGCGCATCGGCGAGCTGCATGGATGAGATACCCAGGTTGCCGAGACCGCGTACCCGTCGCGCCTCGGTCAACGTCGCCTGCAGTTCCGGAAGCCAATTTGGTTCCTTCTTGACGACGAGAGTTGCCCGATCGGCGGCCTCGATGATCAGCAGGCCGTCGATCTCCTCGGTGTCCACCGCCTGCCGGAGGGCCTCCTCGGATCGGCCCAGGTCGGTAGCGACCGTGATCCGGCTGCCGGCCGGCAGGGCGAAGGGGAGCACCTCACCTCCCTGCACCGCGATGGTGACGGGCCGCGCCGCATTGCGGGTGAGCAGTGCGATCCCGCCCCACACGCCCAAGCCGATCACCAGCGACAACACCAGCGTGGTCACCTGATCGCGGATCTTGTACCATCGCCGGAATTCCCAGATGGTGACCTCGAGCATCAATCGACCGCGGGCCATCACATATCCCCCGTGTCGAGATCGTGGGTCACGTGCTGCACGTAGATGTCGTGCAGGCTGATCGCCTCGGTGTGGATGGCCCGCACCTCGGTCTCTTGGCCGACGGCCCTGAGGAGTCCACTCAACGGCTCTCCCCGTCGCACGTAGAGCGCCACGTCGCCGTTGGCCGTCACCTCGATCCGGTCCACGGACCGGATCGCCCGGAGCCGGTTCAAGTCCGGCGTGCCTTCCACCGTCAGAAGAATCCGGCTCGACGCGCTGGATCCCTGACGGATCTCATCGATGCTCCCGTGAAGCACACGGCGGCCGCGGTTCATGAGCAACACCCGGTCTGCCAGGCGCTCCACCAGCTGCATCTGGTGGGCGCTCAACAGAACCGTGGTCCCTTGGTCTCTGAGCTCTCGGAGAATGTCGAGAAACAGCTCTTGATTGAGTGGGTCGAGCCCGGTAAAAGGCTCGTCGAGCACCGCGAGTCGCGGCTTGTGGAGGATCGAGGCGATGAACTGGACTTTTTGCTGATTTCCCTTGGACAGAGCGTCCAGCTTCTCCTTGGCGCGGTCGTCCAGGTTCATCCGCTCGAGCCATTCGTCGGCCGCCCGCCGGGCGTCCCTCCGCGGCATGCCCCGTATCACGCCCATGAAGGTGAGCGTCCGGAGGATGGGTAGTTCCTTGTAGAGACCGCGATCCTCGGGGAGGTAGCCCACATCGTGGGCGGGGATGTTGTTGCGCGGCGACTCCTCGACGAAGAAGCGGATCTCGCCGGTGTCGGGGCGGATGACGTCCATGAGCATCCGGACCATCGTGGTCTTTCCCGCCCCGTTCGGCCCGAGCAGCGCGAAAATCTCGCCCCGCCGGACGTCGAAGGACAGGCCATCCACTGCGGTCGTCGGGCCGAAACGCTTCGTGACCTCCCGCGCGCCGAGGAGCAATCAGCCCCCTAGGAAGGCGTTCGCGACGACGGCCCACACGAGCGTGACCCCACAAAAGGCCATCAGTCCCCTGACGACGGTGGAGCCACGCAGCCGGCGGTCGTCGTTCAATCGCAGGCGAGGGCCCACCACCCATGCGGCCGCGCCAAAGCTCACGATGGCCCAGCTGCCGAAGATGAGGAGGTTGAGGAGGTCCTGACGCCACACGTCGGGGGCGTTGGCGGCCACGGCGGCAAAGTGATTACGCACCAGGCCCTGGGCGACCACCACCGCCGAGGTGGCCAACCAGGAGGTCCACAGGCCCCGCCGGCCCCAGCGGTAGGTGCAGTACCAGACCACGAAGGGATAGGCCGTGCCCATACTGATGGTGAGCAAGGCCATGCCAAGGAGTTCAGTGTCGAATACCATGGCTACATTATGCGACTAGCTCCTCGATTCGGCGACCTATGTTGCAGGCTGTTGTCGAGGAGGTACGCCACGGCGTCCTCGACAACCGCGACATTCGCGCGCTGGCGGACCGTTACCAATGAAGTCGCCCTAATGAAGGCATCTTAGCCTAACGGCCTTCGACATTTGAGTACATGTTGACTCGAGGCGTGAGCGGGTTTATACATCACCTCGATGTCCGAATAACCGCCAGGACGTCGCGCAGGTGAAGTCCAGCAACGTATTCCTCCCTATGACCGCAAGCCGTTCGGGACCGACACCGACCGTGACGACTCAGCCACGAGGAGGTTGAAGTTGGCAGAGACCATAAACGAAGACGGCCACACTTCCGACGACGCCGATCGACGCAAGTTCCTCAAGAATGCATCCCGAGCCGCAATGGTCGCCGGGTTGGCGGGGGGCTACGGGGGGTTCGCGATCATTGCCGGTCGCTACCTCTATCCCACGTCGGTCGACGACGTCATGTGGCAGTTCGTCAAGGAGGTCGACGGCATCCAGGTCGGAGAGGCCATTCGATACCGGGGCCCGTCGGGCGAAACCATCAACATCACCCGTCGCCACCGCAACGGCGATGCCGGCGACTTCATCGCCCTGTCCAGTACATGTCCTCATCTGGGATGCCAGGTCCGATGGGAGCAGCAGAACAACCGCTTCTTCTGTCCGTGTCATAACGGCGTGTTCGACCCATCGGGTATGGCCACGGCGGGACCGCCGGGTGACGCGGGCCAGTTCCTGCCGCGCTACGACCTCAAGGTGGAGGACGGCATCCTCCACATCGCCGTTCCGCCGCCGCGCTTCGCCAGCGCGGGGGGGCAGGGCGGATTGATCGAGAGCGAACCCTGCATCAGTGGGCCCGGGCACGACCCCTGTCTCGCCGGTCCCCCGCCAACGGGAGACACTGATGTCAACGTGTGACGCGCTTCGATGAACGTCATCAGCCAATGGTTTGGTGAGCGCCTGCCGGTCACGGGCCGGCAGTTTCGCGAACTCACCAACGAACCGGTCCCCTACCACCTGAAGCACTGGTGGTTCGCCCTCGGGGGCACGCCGGCCTATCTCTTCGTCGTGCAGATCTTCACCGGGATTTTGTTGGCCTTTTACTACGAGGCCTCACCGGCAACGGCGTACGCCTCGGTGGAGACCATTACCAACGACGTGGCGTTCGGCTGGTATATCCGCAGCGTGCACAAGTGGGCAGCTACGCTGATGGTGGCGGCGGTGATCCTCCACCAGATCCGCGTGTTCTTCACCGGTGCGTACCGGAGGCCACGGGAGATCAACTGGATCGTGGGGATGTGCCTCCTATTCTGCACGCTCATGACCGGGTTTACGGGATACAGTCTGGTCTACGAGCAGCTCAGCTTCTGGGGTGCGACGGTAGGCGCCAACATCACCGACACGGTGCCGGTCCTCGGCGGGTTCCTGAAGCGGATGATGCTGGCCGGCGACAGCTACAACCAAGCCACACTGTCGCGCTTCTTCGTTCTCCACGCCGCCATCCTGCCGGTGACGATCGTGCTGCTCGTCGCCGTGCACATCGCCTTCATCCGCATGCAGGGTGTGACGGAGTTTCGGTTCCGGGACGAGCAGGGGAGCTCACCCAAGACATTCAACTTCTTTCCCGATCACCTCTACACCGAGCTGATCATTGGCCTGGTGTTGATGATTCTGCTCAGTGCGCTGGCCACGATCTTCCCCGCAACCCTGGGGCCGCCGGCCAACCCGCTGCAGACGCCGGAGGTGATCAAGCCGGAGTGGTTCTTCTATGTGGCGTTTCGCTGGCTGAAGTTGTTCAGCGGCACGGCGGCCGTGTTGAGCATGGGCTTCATCGTGTTCGTCTTCTTCGGGTGGCCGTTTATCGACGCGTGGATTCGGAAGAACACGAAGTTCAAGGAAGCCAGCGTGTGGGTGGGGATCGTGGGTGTGCTGGTCATCGTGGGCATGACGGTGTGGGAGGGCCTGGTCAAGCACTGACCGGGTAGAGAAACCGAAATTGCACTCATCAAGATCGTATCAATAAGGAAGATCCATGACGCTCGAGATCAAACGCATCGTGATTGCCTCATTGGGGGCCCTCTTCCTGCTCTCGTTGATCCTCGTCCAGTGGATGGAGACGGCGCGAAAGGCCGAGGAGGCCGGGCTCCGGGCTCCTTCCATCTCCGTGCCTGCCGCGTCGCGGGAGTGCGTGGACTGCCATGCCGAGGAGAATCCAGGGATCATCGTCCACTGGGAGGGCAGCACCCACGCCGAAAAGGGCGTTGGCTGCGTGGAGTGCCACATGGCCACCGTCGAAGAGGCGGACAGCTACCTGCACCACGGGGAGCAGATCGCGACAATCGTCACGCCACGTGACTGTGCGCGCTGCCACGACCACGAGGCGGATGAGTTCGCTCAGAGTCATCACGCGGCGGCCGGCAACATTCTCGCCTCGCTGGACAACTTCCTGGCGGAGACGGTGGAAGGCGCGCGGGTGGCGTTCAACCCCCATTCCCCCACGCCCGGCAAGGCGGTGGACATGGTGAACGGGTTCGCCAGCGCCTTCTCCGGATGCCAGCAATGTCACGGATCCAAGGTGGCGCTCCAGTCCACGGACGGCGGGCAGATTACCTCTGATGATCTGGAGCCGGACGAGAACGGGCTACCCACCAACCTCGACGCAGTGGGTCGGGTCGTCCGGGACGAAGACGGCAAACCGATGCTCCACGCCGGTACGTGGCCCAACACCGGCATTGGACGCCTGAATCTGGATGGAACCCGGGGCTCGTGCACGGCGTGTCACAGCCGTCACGACTTCTCGCCGCGGCGCGCCCGCCAGCCCGAGAACTGCGGCAAGTGCCACCTCGGCCCCGACCACCCGCAGAAGGAGATCTACGAGGAGTCCAAGCACGGCATTGCATACCGGGACCTCAAGGACGACGTGAACCTGGATGCCGAGAGCTGGGTGCTGGGCGTCGATTACGCAGCCGCGCCCACATGCGCCACGTGCCACATGTCCGGCAACATCCGGAACGGCGGCAGGGTCACGCACGATCCCGGGGAGCGGATCTCGTGGACCAACCGGCCGGTCGTGAGTCTGGTGATGGACACGGACATCAACCACAACATCGTCACCGAAACGGATCCGGAAACGCGGCGCTCGCTGATCCACGACACGGCAGAACAGAAACGGGACCGGATGCAGGAAGTCTGCTCCCACTGCCATACCGATGACTACGTCAACTCGTTCTATCGGCAATACGACGATCTGGTCATCCTCTACAACGAAAAGTTTGCCAAGCCTGGGCTGGCCATCATGAATGCGCTGGTCAACAACGGACTGCGTACGCCGACGCAGTTCGACGAGGAGGTCGAGTGGACGTGGTTCTACCTGTGGCATCACGAGGGACGCCGGGCGCGTCACGGCGCCGCGATGATGGCCCCGGACTACACCCACTGGCACGGCATGTACGAGGTCGCCGAGCGATTCTACATGGGGCTCATCCCGCAAGCACGCGAGATCGCGAGCCACGGAACCGCGGCACAGGGCCGGGCGGTGTTGGCCGTGATCGACGAGATCCTCTCCCGACCGGAGCACGCCTGGTTCGAAGAGGGGGCCGAGGCACAGGCTGCCGCGATCCGCGCGGAGATGGAACGTCGGTACGGACGGGACCAGTAACTGGAGCGATGAAGGAGTCGTCATGAGACGAAGGAAGTTCCTGAAAACACTCGGTGTCTCGACTGCCGGAATCGCGGCGTTCTCGTGCACCGACCGCGAAGAGGCGTTGCGCATCGACGGGGAAGCGCTCAGCGATGTGGACCTGGAGTGGAAGAAGGCGCCCTGCCGATACTGCGGCACCGGCTGCGGTGTCGAGGTGGGCGTCAACGATGGGCGTGTGCTGGCGGTGCGTGGCGATGAGGCCAGCCCGGTGAACCGGGGGATGCTGTGCGTGAAGGGTTATCACCTGCCGGGGATGTTGTATGGTGAGGACCGTCTCACCCACCCGATGCTCCGCGACGGCAACCGCTGGCGGCGAATCGAGTGGGACGAGGCGCTAGACCTCATTGCGCAGAAGTATCAGGAAGCCCTCGACGAGTTCGGCCCGCGGTCGGTGGCGATCTACGGGTCGGGCCAGTGGGGCATCCACGACGGGTACGCTGCCACCAAGTGGTTCCGGGGCGGCCTCCGCAGCAACAACGTCGAGCCCAACGCCCGGCTGTGCATGGCGTCTGCCGTGATGGGGTTCATGACGCAGTTCCAGAGCGACGAGCCCATGGGGTGCTACGAGGACTTCGAGGTCGGTGACGACTTCATCCTCTGGGGCAACAACATGGCGGAGATGCACCCGGTGCTGTTCTCGCGCATCTTGGCGAACAAGCGGGACAACCCGGGAGTCCGCATCGTCGACATCGGCACCAGGCGCACGCCCACCACGGACTACGCCGACATGTATGTGGAGTTCACGCCCGGAAGCGATCTGGCGCTGGCCAACGGCATCCTCCACATCCTGCTCCGGGACGGGAAGGTGAATAACGCCTTCGTCCGGGAGAACGTGGTCTTCAAGCGCGGTATCGAAGACCTGGACCGGATCGGGTACGGGTGCTGGGGTGAGGATGGTCTGGCCACCTCTCCGTCGGCAGGACCTGCCGAGCGGTACGGCTTCCGGGACCAGGGGCGGGATTCGTCTTTGGCCGAGCTCGAGCGATTCCTCGCCGACTACACGCCGCAACGTGTGAGCGAGATCTCCGGCGTCCCGGTTCAGCAGATCGAGGCGCTGGGAGAGATGTACGGCGATGTCGGGCGGGGCACCGTCAGCCTGTGGTGCATGGGGGCCAACCAGCACACCCGGGGCACGTGGATCAACAACCTGATCACCGACCTGCACCTGATCACGGGGAAGATCAGCCGGCCCGGCGCCAACCCGTTCAGTCTGACGGGACAGCCGTCGGCCTGCGGCACGGTGCGAGAGGTGGGCACGCTGTCCAACCGGCTCCCGGCGGACATGGTGGTGAACAATCCGGAGCACCGCGCGAAGGCGGAGCAGATCTGGGATCTTCCGGAGGGTACGATCCCCGCCCAGCCGGGCTACCACACCATGGACATGTTCCGGGCCCTGATGCGGGGCGACGTGAAGGTGATGTGGGTGCAGACGACGAATCCCTGGGTCAGCATTCCCAACCTCAACCGCATCCAGCGCGAGCCCGACGACGGGCGGTTCATCGTGGTGAGCGACATCTACCCGACACCGACCACCGAAATCGCCGACCTGATCCTGCCGTCCGCGGCGTGGGTCGAACGGGAGGGTGCGTTCGGCAACTCGGAGCGGCGCACGCAACATTGGGAGAAAGCGGTGGATCCCCCCGGCGAGGCCACGGAGGACGCGTGGCAGATCATCCAGGTTGCCAAGCGCATGGGAATGGAACACCTCTTCCCGTGGCCCGACGACGACTGGCACGAGCCCATGTTCGAGGAGTATCGCAGCTTCACCCTCGGAATCGGTAAGGACCTGGCGTCCTATCAACAGCTCAAGGACTCGCGGGGGCTGTTGTGGCCGGTGGTGGACGGCGTGGAGACCCGCTACCGCTACAGTGCGGACCACGATCCCTACGTGGAGAAGTCCCGCGGGGTGCACTTCTACAAGGCGCGGGGCTACGGCGAGAGAGCGGCGTTCTGGCTCCGCCCGTGGCACCCGCCGGCGGAATCGCCCGACGAGGAGTATCCTTTTTGGCTCTGTACCGGTCGCGTACTGGAGCACTGGCACACGGGGTCGATGACGCGGCGCGTGAAGCAATTGCACCAGGCGATGCCGCAGGGGTACATCGAGGTCAACCGCGCCGACGCAGAACGGCTGACCGTCACGGACGGGCAGATGGTGCGCGTGGTGAGCCGACGTGGGCGTTTGGAGTTGCCGGCGAAGATCGACGGCCGGGGCAGGCCCCCGCAGGGATCGGTGTTCATCCCGTTCTTCGACGAGAACCGGCTGGCCAATACGCTGACTCTCGACGCCATGGACAACATCAGCAAGGAACCGGATTACAAAAAATGCGCGGTCCGTATCGAGCGGGTCTGATAGTCGTTGCCGTTGCGGCGGTCTCGATCGCCGCGGCGGCGTGCGGGAGTGGCACGGTGCCGGTTCCCGACTGGGACGGGGCGGTGAAGTCCACCGCCAGTGTGCGCGCCGAACGGCGGGCGTACGACGGCGCCCCTCCAACGATTGCCCACGACGACTTCCGGATGCGCTGTAAGGCGTGCCACGACGCGCAAGGGATGCCGGTGGCCGACGTCGGGTTTGCACCGGCGTCGCCCCACGACGGCACGTCGGAGGCGGGTGCCACGACACGGTGCCGCCAGTGTCACGTGTTCGTCTTACGGGATGAATTGTTCGTCGAGAGCAATTACGTTGGACTCGGCCAGGACATGCAAGCCGGTGGCAGGGCGACGCCGGGTGCGCCGCCGACGATTCCCCACCGCGTGCTGATGAGAGAGAATTGCATCGCCTGCCACGGCGGCCCCGGGGCGCGGGAGAACATCCGCACCAGTCATCCTGAGCGGACCCGGTGTCGGCAATGCCACGTCCCTGTAACGGAGCGGGACAGGTTCGAGAGCGCGATGGGCGAGGGCGTAACGGGCGGCCAATAGCCCGTCCGGTGGAAGCGAGGAACACGACATGACTCAACTAGCCGACGTCATCGAGCTCGAGCCCGAAGGGGAGGCTCGGCGTCTCTGGAACGGTGCTCTCCAGGCCCGCGACGCCGCGGCCGATGACCTGGTTTCCCTCTACGAATCACTCGATCTCGGATTGCACGCCGCGGAGATTCTGGCGATTCACCTGCTGCAACCGATCAAGGACACTTTCCCGGCCACGATTGGCGTGCAGCTCAACATGCCGATGCCGGAGGTGGATGCGCATCGTGACGGCATCAACGTCCCGAAGGTGCTGCAGTTCACCGACGTTATCGATTTGTTGAGCGCCGAGCAGCTGGAATGCGTGAGCCCCGGCATGCACCGCGGATGGGAGGACAGGAGGTTCTCGTGCAACCGGTCCCGTGTAGCGGCGCAGGAGGCCATCGGCGTTACGCTGACCGGAGACGAGCAGGGTCAGCTGCTCTTGCTGGCCGCGTATCGCAACCGCCTCTTCCGGTGCCCGCCCCCGGTGCGGGTACTGCCCGGAGAGATCCGGCCGGCTTTCAAAGTGCTGGAACGCCTCGTCGAGGGGTTGCTGGAGGCTGCCGGCCGGAGCTGACCTCCGGCGCCATGACCCACCAGCGGTTCACGACAGAGCCGTAGCGTGATTACCCGCTACGGCTCTTTGTTTTGGACGGATTCGATGCCCCCGATATTCATGATGACTTCATAGAACTCTCATTCCTCTCTGGGTCAACTTCATAGTGCCGTCCAAAGCCTCAGTACGTCCCTGAAATCCTCTGCCGAAGCACCCTAATCGAGGTAGGAGTCGACCCATGGCCACAACCGCACAGCCCCGGATCGAGGAGGATACCTGGATCCCGACCTGTTGTGGACAATGCTACTGTATGTGCGGCATCAAGGTGCGCCGCCAGAACGGTGTCATAACCGAGATCGCCGGGAACCCGGATGCGCCGAGTGGGCGCGGATCGATTTGCGTAAAGGGTCTCGCCTCGCCTCACCTGCTGTACGATCCGTACCGGGTGAACTATCCCATGAAACGCACGAACCCGGAGAAGGGGTTGGGAGTAGACCCCAAGTGGGAGCGCATCTCCTGGGACGAGGCACTGGAGACCATCGTGGAAAGGCTAGAGGAGTGCCGAGCCCGGGACCCCCGGGGGGCGTACTTCCAGGCCACCACGACGCAAGCGTCGGAGATCCGCTTCGGCGTGATCGGTTTCATGAAAGGGTTCAAGACGCCCAACTACTGGGTGTCGGGCGGTGGGCTGCACTGCGGCAACGGGGCCCACTTCATGAACGGCATCATGCACGTGTCGTGGTCCATCATCCCGGATTTCGCCCACTGCAACTACGCGTTGAACTTCGGGTGTTCCAAGGGCCATGGGGCGGGTCACGTTGCGGTGCAGAACGCGACCCAGGCCGCCGACGCCCGGTTCCGGGGCGGTAAGACCGTCACCTTCGATCCGTTCCTGAGCGCCCAAGCGGCCAAGGCCCACGAGTGGGTGCCGATCAAGGTGGGTACCGACGGCGCGATGGCGTTGGGGATGGTCAACTCGCTGCTCAACGAGCACGGCATCTACGATGCCGAGTACTTGATGTACAAGACCAACGGTCCGTACCTGATTCGACCGTCGGACGGCCGGTACCAGCGCGACAAGGAGACGGACAAACCCCTGGTGTGGGATCTGGTGGACAACTGCCCCAAGGTCCACAGCGATCCCTCGGTGACCAGGGTCCAGTACGAAGACCAGGCCCATGAGGTCGCGTTGACCGGCACGTACACGGTGGACGGCGTAGCGTGCCGCCCGTCGTTCGAGCTGCTGAAGGAACACGTCAAGAAGTACACGCCGGAGTACGTGGAGGAGGTCACGGGCGTGCCGGCGGCCACCGTGAGCCGCATCTCCAAGGAGTTCGGCGAGGCCGCCGAGATCGGCTCGACGGTCACCATCGAGACCAGCGAGGGACCCAAGAAGATCCCCAGCCGTCCGGTGGCTACGCACTTCTTCCGCGGCACCCAAGGCCACGTCAACTCCGGCTGGACGTGTCTCTCCGTGGACATGGTCAACCACATGGTGGGCGCGGCCGACACGTGGGGCGGGGCGTTCGGCCTGGGTGCGGCCGTCGGCAGCGGTTACGAGAAAACCGGCAAGCCGTACCAGATTCCCTACGCCTGCCCGGACGGGCTGCTGGTGGCCAAGACGTGGGTGTACGACCATGTGCCGTATCCCATGCGCGTACCGAAGGCGCCGACCCGGCTGGACCTCCATGACATGTTCCCGACGTCGATCTACAACGCGTTTACGATCACGAATCCCAGATGGTTCGAGATGTTGGACCGCTTCAAGATCGACTACAAGCCGGACGTCATGATCAACTTCGGCTCCAATTCCGTGATGACCATGGGCAACGCGGAGCAGGTGACGGAGAATTTCCTGAAGAAGTTCAACTTCATTTTCTCCTTCCAGCTCTTCGTGACGGAGTTCGAGGAGGCGGTGGCGGATATCGTGCTGCCGGATACCTGCTTCCTCGAGCGCTACACACCGGCCGTTAGCTTCCCGTCGACATTCTCCCATCCCCAGGGCGAAGACGACTGGGGTTGGTCGATCCGGCAGCCGGTGGTGGAGCCGCTCTACGAGCGCCGTGACTTCAACGAGGTGATGCTGGATATCAGCAAGCGCCTCGGCATTCTCGGCGATTACTACAAGGGGCTCAACGACTCCATCGGCATTCGCTACGGCGGGGAGATGGACGAGAAGTACAAGCTGGTCGAAGACGGGAGCGTGGAACACTCCTGGGAGGATGTGTGCGACCGGATGCTCAAGGATCGCTTCGGCGAGGAGCATGGCCTGGAGCACGTGCGGCAGAAGGGGGTGTTCACGTGGCCCAAGAAGAAGGAAGACGTCTACTGGAAGTGGTTCAATGCCGCACGGGTGCCGATCTACTTCGAATACTTCATCGATTCGGGAGAGCAGATCAGCAAGCTGTGGGACGAGTTCGGTGGCCAGGACTTCTTCGACATCGACTGGTCGCGCTTCAAGGCGTTGGCGGACTGGTATCCCTGCCCATCGCACTGCGAAACGAATCCCGATTACGACATGTTCGCCTTCTACTGGCGGGCGGTCATGCACTGCAACTCCATGACCCAGCAGAACCCCTATCTGGACGAATGCGGGCAGGAGGATCCGTACGTCTATGCGGTCCAGATTCACAAAGACACCGCCACGGAGAAGGGCATAGCCGACGGCGACAACGTGTGGTTGGAGAATCCCGAGGGTCATCGAGTCAAAGGGTGGGTTGCCCTCACCGACGGGATCGAGCCGCATCATCTGGCGGTTGCGGCGGTGGCGGGCCACTGGGGGAACTACATGCCGGTCGCCAAGGGCAAGGGTACGTTCTTCAACGACCTGGTCGAGATGGACCTCCCCCATACCGATCCGCTCACGTTCAATCAGGACATCTGCTGTCGCGTGAAGATCTACAAGAGGAACGGGCAAGATGAACAGTAGCGCGCCGAACTACCATCCCTATCGGAGCTGACCATGCCACGCTACGGAATGTGCATCGATCTCAAGAGGTGCTACGGCTGCTACGCCTGCGTCATGGCCTGCAAGGTGAAGAACCACACTCCGCCAGGAGTGTTCTGGTCGCGGGTGCTCAAGGGCGAGCGAGGGACGTTCCCTAGTACCACCCGACAGGCCCTGCCCGTGCTCTGCATGCAGTGCGACGAGCCGTCGTGCCTCGAGGTGTGTCCCACCGGTGCGACCGTCAAGCTCGACAACGGCATCGTGATCGTCGAGAAGGACAAGTGCATGGGCTGCAAGTACTGCATGATGGCATGCCCCTACGGCGCGCGCTACACGGTGGAGAAGTGGGAGAGCTACTTCCCCGAAGGACTCCCACTCTCGCCGTACGAGGAGTTCGCCAAGAAGGCGTGGGAGGAGAAGTCAGGCGTCGGGGTGGCCACCAAGTGTGACTTCTGCCGGGACCGGCTCGAGAACGGCGGGCAGCCGGCGTGCGTCGAGGCCTGTAGTGCCAACGCCCGGACGTTCGGCGATCTCGACGATCCCGACAGCGAGATCTCCATCCTCATCAAGAAGTACCGCGGGGAAGTGTTGAATCCGGAAATCGGTAACAAGCCGAAGGTGTACTATCTCGCGCCGAGATAACGGTGAGTTCATAGCCTAGACATCGGAAAGAACGCCATGGATCCCAAAGTGAATGGCCAGCTGCAAGAGGACTGGAATTGGCTGGTTGCGATCTACCTGTTTCTCGGCGGTGTCGGCGCCGGAGCCTACACCATCGCCGCCATCAATAGCTTCATCGGGGAGGGTGCTGAACTGTCGACCGCGGTCGGTCTGTGGATCGGCTTCCCGGCACTGCTCATCGGCAGCCTCTGCCTCGTGGCCGATCTGGGTTCGCCCACCCGGGCCGTCCTCGCCGGGATGAAGCCCAAGACGTCCTGGATCGCGCGGGGGTTTTGGATCATTTCGGCCTTCATGATTCTCGCCTTCGGACACCTGGTTCTGTATTTGACCGACGGTCCCGCCCAGGGCGTCGTCGCCGTGGCGGGAATCGTCTTTGCCGTCGGGACGATGGCGTATACGGGAATCCTCCTCGGCGCATCCAAGGGGATTCCGTTCTGGCGCTCGGGTGTGGTGCCGGTGGTCTTCGTCGTGTCCGCGCTGGTCACGGGACACTTCACCATCATGCTCGGCGTGGCGTTGTTCACCGATGGCGTCGCCATGATGAGTTCGCTACGAACGATGGCGCTCGAGGCCGCGGTGCTCGTGGTCCTGGAGGTGCTGGCGATTCTCTTCTTCCTCCAGGAGGCGTTCAAGCTGCCCGATCCGCGGGAATCCGCGGAGCGAATCCTGCGAAAGCCCTCGTTCATCGTCGGCTACTTCCTCCTGGGCCTGGCCGCGCCGTTCGGCTTGATGCTCGTGCTCTACCGGTCGATGGAACAGGCGGGTGCCGGTAGCATCATGGCCGTGGCGTCGATCGGTGCAGTGCTCGGGTTGGCCGGCGGGTTGATTCTGCGGCAGGCGGTCCTGGTGTGCGGCGCGCTGCCCACGCTG
>JBDHHA010000070.1:0-20904 GCA_039589615.1 Gemmatimonadota bacterium | reverse complement strand
AAGAAACCCGTCCAAGGTGGTGACCGTCTCGTCGGAAGGCCCTCACCCCCAACACCATCACCGCTGCGGGTGCGACTGCTGTGGCGGTCGCTGACTCCCTCCGCTCCCGCGCCGGCCTTCTCAGGAGGCACAAGTGGCACGTTCCATCGACCCGGATACACTGATCCCGTTGACCCCGCGGGTGTTTCACATTCTGCTGGCGTTGGTGGATGACGAGCGGCACGGGTATCAGATCATGAAGGACGTGGAGGCCGCGAGTGGTGGGAAGGTGAAGATCGGTCCCGGCACCCTCTACGAAGCCATCCAGCGTTTAGTCAAACAGCGGCTGATGGAGGAATCCAACGATCGACCGGATGCGGAGATGGACGATCAGCGCCGTCGCTACTACCGCCTCACCAAGCTGGGGCGGGAAGTGGTGAAGGCCGAGGCGAATCGATTGGCCGATCTGGTTGGTTTGGCCCGAGCCAAGAAACTCGTTAACAAGACGAAGCCGGCATGACCTCGCTGCAACCGGCGCACTGGACGGTGGACGTCACGGACCGGATGTATGTCCGGTTGTTGCGCCTGTGGTATCCGCGGTCGTTTCGAGCGGAGTACGAGCCCCACGTCGTTCAGGTGTTTCGAGATCTGCTGCGCGAGGCCGTGCGTGAGCGTGGCATTCGGGGTGTCGTAATCCTGTGGTTCCGCGCCCTGCGGGATCTGGGAGCGAGCGGACTGCGGTTGCGGCTGCAGGCGGTGTCCCAGTGGATGTGGGCGAAGCGGCCTCCCACGCCCCACCGTTCGGCGTTGCCGCCGCGGCGACGCGTTCCCATCGCGTCGCTCCTGAAGGACGTGGGGTACGGCGTCCGCATGCTCCGACGGTCCCCCGGCTTCTCCCTGATCGCGGTACTCACGTTGGCAATCGGCATCGGGGCCAACACCGCCATCTTCAGCGTGGTAAACGGCGTGTTGCTCCGCCCGTTGCCGTACCACGCCCCCGACCAGCTCGTCTATATCTGGGATCGCTTCGAGTGGGTCGGTATTCCCCGTGCGTCGGTGAGCGCCCCCCAAGTGGACGACCTGCGACGACAGGCAACCCTCTTCGAGGGGTTTGCGGCGCTCAGAACCGGTTCGGTGCGACTCACGGGGGGTGGAGAGCCCGAACAAGTCCGTGCGGGCATCGCCTCGGCCAACTTCTTCGACCTGCTCGGTGCGCGGGCCGCCCTGGGAAGAGTGTTCGTGACCGGAGACGACGACCCCGGGGCCCCGTGGGTGGTGGTGTTGAGCCACGGGTTCTGGCTTCGACGCTTCGGCGGCGATTCGAGCGTTGTCGGCACGACCATCATGCTGGACGACCAACCTGCCACCGTCGCCGGGGTGTTGCCCGGGGATTTCCACTTCGCCGTCGAATCGAGCCTCAGCTCCCCCCGGCGGGCGGATCTGTGGCTGCCCTATCAGGTGGATCTGGCCAACGCCTCGCGCAGTCAACACGGATTGTCGGTGCTGGCCCGCATCGAGGACGGCGTGACGTTCGACCAGGCCCAGGCTGAGTTGCAGGCGCTGGGGCAGCAACAGGATGAGCAGTGGTTCGGCAACAACGGCTTCACCTTCACCACGGTGGCCGTCCACGACGACCTCGTCAGCCACCTCCGCCCAACCCTATTCCTCTTACTGGGGGCCGTCGCATTTCTGCTCCTCATCGCCACCGCCAACATCGCCACCCTGATGCTGGCGAGGTCACAGTTGCGCGCCCGGGAGATTGCCGTGCGCACGGCGCTGGGCGCGTCCCGGGGCCGCATCATGTGGATGGCGTTTGCCGAGGGCGGGGTGCTCGCCGTGCTCGGTGGGGCGCTGGGGTTTGCCGTCGCCGCCGTTGGTCTCGATGGCCTTCTGGCCCTCGCGCCCGACGCGTTGCCGCGCCAGGAGAGTATCACCGTGGACGGTCGCCTCTTCACCTTCGCCGGCGTCGTGGTTCTCGCCACCGCGATGCTGTGCGGTGTGGCGCCGGCCTTCCAGAGCTCGCGCCTCAAGCTGACCACATCGCTTCGGGAAGGCGGTCGTGGAGCCGTCGGGTTGGGGCGCGCTATGCGAGCCCGGAACGCTCTCGTGGTCGTGGAGGTGGCCCTGTCGCTGATGTTGCTGACGGGGGCCGGACTGTTGGTCAGGAGCCTGGCCTTGATGGCCCAGGCGGACCCGGGGTTCGAGCCGACGGGCATTCTCACTTTCGATGTCGAGCTGCCCGATTCCCGCTACGGCACGGGTGCCGCGCGCCGCGCGTTCTTCGAGGGACTCCTCGGGCGCCTCCGCAGCATGCCGGGCGTCGAAGGTGTTGCGGCAACGGGGACGTTACCGGTGAGCGCAGAGCACACCAGTCAAACGGACGGACGGCCAGACGTGCTGACCGATGAGGATGACGCCGTGATGTACGACTACATGCCGGTGACGCCCGAATACTTCTCCATCATGGGCATCGAGGTCGTCGCAGGGCGCGCCTTCACGGCGGAGGATCGGAGTGATATGCCGTGGGCCACCGTGATCGACGAGAAGGCCGCCGCTTATTGGCCCGGCGGCAACGCGGTGGGGCGCACGATCGATTTTCTGGGGCAGGACTGGACGGTAGTGGGCGTCGTCCGTCACGCGCGCCTCTACCGGGTGTACGAGGACGATCGGCCCCAGTTCTACGCGCCGTACGCTCAACTCCCGTTTCACGTGATGGCGGTGGCCATCAAGACGGAGTTGGAGCCCACGTCGTTAATGGCCCAGGCGCAGGCCGCCGTGGTGGAAACCGATCCGAACCAGCCAATCTCCAACGTCCGCACGATGGAAGGACGTGTCAGAGCGTCCACGGCAGAGCGGCGCTTCGGTGCGATGTTGATGACGGCGTTTGCCGTGACCGGGTTGTTGCTGGCGGCCCTCGGGGTGTACGGCGTGCTGTCTTACTCCGTGGCCAATCGCACCCACGAGATCGCCATACGCATGGCCTTGGGCGCCCTGCAAACCAACGTGATACGCCTCGTCGTGCGGCAAGGTCTCGTAGTTACCGCCGCCGGACTCCTGTTCGGTCTCCTGGGTTCCGTGGGCTTGAGTCGCGTGATGACGGGCATGGTGTACGAGATCCAGAGCGTCGATCCTGTCACGTACGCGGTGGTTCCGGCCACATTGGTCGCGATCGCGGCGGTGGCATGTCTCGTTCCCACGTGGCGGGCGACACGCGTCGATCCGCTGGAGGCGATGCGGGAGGAGTGAGGCCTAACGTTTGACGGCGACCACCAGTGAGCGGACTAGGACCCCTTCGGAGATCCCTATGAGCATCCGACGTTTCTTGGCTTGATCCTCCTCGTAGACTTCATCGCCCATTTCCGTACGTAGCTCGGCCTCCAATTGCTCACGGGCCTCGACGATCGCCCCGCAGGTGACCCGGAAGACGTCGGTCACGTCCTGTTGCGTGACGACGGAGAAGCCGGTCGTTCGAAGCAACTCCTCCGGTCTGCCGAAGCCAAGCACATCGGAAGGCCCCAGCTCGGAGGCCCTGGGCTCAGCGACCGGCTCGAGATCACGCGGCGTGTGAATGACATAGCCGGCCATACGACCGCCTGGTGCGAGGACCCGATGGCATTCTCTCAACACGGAGAGCTTGTCGGGGATTCAGCAGAACACGTCGGCGTGTGCGATGGCGTGGAAGTAGCCGGCGAGAAACGGCAGGGCACGGCCATCAGCGACGACAAACTGACTGCGATCCCGGATGGCGCGCGTGCAGGCGCTGGTCCTGGCTTGGACCAACGCGCCTAGGGGGACGTCGGTGGAGACCAGACTGCACGAGCGACATTCGGCGATGTGGAAACCCGGCCATCCCCGCCCGCTCCCCAGGTCCAAGAGTCGATCGGCGTCGTTCAGTCGGAGACCGTCGCACAGGGCATGCGCCTGATCTACCGTCGTGTAGCCGTCCAGGCCAATCTCGTGTCCCAGGACGGCTCGCTCCACCTGCCGAACGGCGTCCGACCGCGGTCGGGAATATTTCTCCTCGAAGTGATCGAAGTTGTCCTGCCTGCCTGAATCAGGTTGCATGCTGGGCCTCAGGTTGAAGCAGTCTGCCCCCAATCCATCAATGAACTTCGCTTAATGAAACACCGGGCGCCAGCGGGCGTAGTGCTACATGTGCATTAATCACATGTGCAAAAGGGAGATGTTTCATGGGTAGACGTCCGAGCACCGACGAGGGTTCCACGCTCACCCCCCTGATGTTCCAGATCTTGCTGGCCCTGAGCCAGGGCGAACGCCACGGCTACGCCATCATGCAGGAGATCGAGGAACGCACGGGCGGGGCGTTCGGCATCGGAGCCGGCACGCTGTACCGGTCGTTCAGGCAACTGGTGGACGCCGGCCTCATCGTCGAGGGCAAGCCCAAGCCCAAGGTGCACCGGCAACGCCGCTACTACCGGCTGACGCCGGCCGGAAGACGGCGGGCCGCCGCCGAGGCTCGGGTGTTCCACGGCATGGTGGCGTGGGCCCGCGACGCGGATCTCCTGGACCCGCGAAGCACATGAACCGCCTAATGCGCTGGGCGCTGCGCCTCTTTCCTGCGGCATTCCGCGACCGTTACGGCGACGAGCTGGTCGAATTGTTGACCGCGAAGAGCAAGGAGGTTCGCAGGCGCCGCGGATGGCTGGGCGTTGTCCGCCTGTGGGTGTACCAAGCCGGCGATCTCGTGCGGTCCGCCGCCGCTGAGCGTCGGGTAGAAAAACGCGAACCGGTCTCCTATCTGCAGGAGGACCCCATCCCGCTGTTCGAAGACCAACCCCTGTATCAGCGTCTGTCCTGGCGTCCCCCTCCGGCCAGAGGCAGTCGTAACGGAGAAATGATGAATCTCGCAACCGACGTGCGTCACGCGACGCGAAAGCTCGCCCGAACCCCAGTCTTTACCTTCGTCTCGGTGTTGACCCTGGCCCTCGCCATCGGCGCGAACTCTGCCATCTTCAGCGTCGTCAATTCGGTCATCTTGCATCCGTTGCCGTATGCGGATTCCGACGAGTTGGTGGCCTTTTGGATCGACGGGAGTCCCGCTGGATTCCCCGAGGTGCCGATGTCGCCGGCGGGGTATTTCCACTTTCTCGAGAAGAACCAGAGCTACAGCGGCTTTGGCGCTTGGACCACCGGCCTCCTCGCGCTGACGGGCGAGGACCGTCCCGAACGAATCAACTTTGCCGGCGTCACGTGGACGCTGCTCCCCACCCTGGGTACCAGCCCGGCGCGGGGGCGGTTCTTCACCAACGACGACGATCTTCCCAACGCGGCTCCCGTGGCGATCATCAGCGACGGGCTGTGGCAACGGAGGTTCGCCGCCGATCCCGAGATCCTCGGACGGGTCTTGGAAATGGACGGCGTGTCCCGGGAGGTCGTCGGCGTGATGCCTCCGGATTTCCATTTTCCATCAGTTGAGATTGACGTCTGGTACCCGCTCCGCATCAATCCGGCCACGCAACAGTTCGGTGGCCATGGGTTGCCGGTCATCGGACGCTTGCGTCCGGGGGTGAGCATCGAACAGGCCAAGGCCGACATGGAAGCGCTGATCGGCCGCTTGTCCGAGGTGGGATACACAGACAGGTGGTTCGGGAACGTCTTCTCCGGCGATGCCGTGGTGCGGACGTACAAGAGCGAGGTTGTGGGTGCGTCCAGCCGGGCGCTCTGGATCATCATGGGTACCGTCGGATTCGTGCTTCTCATCGCGTGCACCAACGTGGCGAATCTCTTCCTCGTGCGCGCCGAAGGCAGTCAGCGGGAAGTCGCCGTGCGTGCGGCGCTGGGGGCGGGTCGCATGGCCGTGATTCGCTACCTCCTGTGCGAATCGACGGCCGTCGCGGCTTTGGGGGGGGCGATCGGGCTCCTGCTCGCCTTTGGCGGTCTGCAGCTGCTCGTGGCCATGGGCCCAGACAGTGTCCCGCGACTGAGCGAGATTGGCATCGACGGAACCGTGTTGGTGTTTACCGCCGGGATATCACTACTGGCGAGTCTGCTGTTCGGACTGCTGCCGGCGCTCAAGTACGGCAATCCGAACATGGTGGCAACGCTCAAGGAGGGAGGACGAGCCGCCACGGTGAGTCGTGACCGGCACTTGGTGCGATCGGTCCTCGTCGTGTCCCAGGTTGCCCTGGCGCTGATCCTCCTCGTGGGGTCGGGTCTCATGATCCGGAGCTACTGGCGGTTGACGGATGTCGATCCGGGGTTCTCCACTGAGCGTATCCTGACTATGCGTGTGTCGCTGCCGACCGCGACGTATGAGAACGCGGAAAACATGGCGAACTTCTACCAGCGGCTGGTGGACAACGTGGAAGCCCTGCCCGGGGTGGAGCGCGCAGGCGCAAGCGTGACGGTTCCGCTCACCGGGGTCGGCACGGTTCTCGCGACACAGATCGAGGAATTTCCCATTGCCGACGGGGAGTTTCCGCCGGCGTTCGATGTACGGCGAGTGACGCCAGGGTACTTCGAGGTGATGGGCATTCCCCTCCTGCGGGGTCGTTACTTCGACCGCATGGACCACGAGCAGCGACGGGGGACGTCGATCATCAGCAGCAACATCGCGGACCGCTATTGGCCCGAGCACGGTGGATTGGGCAAGCGGCTCGGGCCGGGTGCCATGACCACCACCGTGGGTGTGGTGGGTCCCATCCGGGGTGCGGGGTTGGACCAGGAGCTGTCCGAGACCATCTATCTTCCAATGCTGGATTCCGTTGGCGGTGGGGCACCGAACATGAGCCTCGTCGTCAAGGCGTCGGTCCCACCGATGTCGTTGGTGCCTGCAGTACGCCGTGAGATTTCACTGATGGATCCAAACCTGCCGATCGCCGACATCCAGACGATGGAGGACATCTCTGGTGCGTCAATCTCCCGGCGCTCGTTCACGATGTTCCTCCTGAGCATGGCCGCGGGGGTGGCGCTCCTCCTCGGAGCGGTGGGGATCTACGGCGTGATCTCCTACGCGGTGAGCCAGCGGACCACGGAGATCGGGGTGCGCATCGCCCTCGGCGCCCAACGGGGTCAGGTCAGCCGCATGGTCCTGCGGCAGGGATTTGTGCTCGCCGGAACCGGGGTCGTTATCGGACTAGCGGGTTCGGTGGGTTTGACGCGCGTCCTCGGCAATCTGCTGTACGAGGTTGGCGCGACCGATCCGGTGACGTATTCCGGTGTTGCCGTGTTCTTCGTTGCGGTGGCATTGCTGGCGAGCTATCTGCCCGCGCGCCGCGCGTCTCGGGTGCCGGCGGTGGAGGCGTTGCGGTACGAGTAGCAAGGGACAGGCTGGACTCACGGAGAGGCCGGCAACGGTCTCTCCGTGGCCGCGCATGATCGATTCCTTAGGATCGTGGATGGGACAGCGGGGTATACGCGGCATGCTTCGATCAACACTACTTCCCATCGCGGACGTCCGACCGGATATGTCCCGCCGCGAGTTCGTCGTGAGCGGCCTGGCCGCATTGGCGGCGCCGACCCTCCTGGGATGCGGCACACCGCCCACGGGCGTCCAACCCAGCCCACGACTCAGTGCACGTCCGGGGGTGCCAACCGTGACGCCCACCCTCGGGCTCAGCCAGCTCGGTCTCGGGGACGATCGTGACGGCATCCTGTACGTGCCGGAGACGTACGATCCGGAGACGCCGACGCCGCTCTTCATCGGCCTTCACGGCGCCGGCGGAACGGGCGATTCGTGGGAGAGCTATTATGCTCGGGCCGAGCAGCGGGGCATGGTCTTCTTGGCCCCCGACTCCCGGTTCCCCACTTGGGATGTGGTGCAGGGCAGTTTCGGACCGGACGTGGCGTTTATGGATCGCGCGCTCGAACACACATTCGAGCGCTGCCGGATCGACCCCGCGCAGATAGCTCTGGGCGGATTTTCCGACGGTGCCTCGTATGCCCTCTCCCTCGGGCTTCCCAACGGAGATCTGTTCACCCACTTGGTGGCCTACTCCCCTGGTTTCTTCGTCGAGCCGGAGGAGCCCCTGGGGCAGCCGGCGATCTACGTATCCCACGGAACGAACGATGAGGTCCTTCCCGTGACCGGCACTCGGAACGCCATCGTCCCGCACCTGCGGAATGCGGGCTACGAGGTGCTGTACGAGGAGTTCGACGGATCCCACTCGGTGCCGGCGGTGATCTCCGAGTCGGCGCTGGATTGGTTTCTCGGCGTGGGCTGACGGTCGGTCACACCAAGCAGCACAACCCGCGGCCGACAGCCAAAGGGTAGTGACGCTGCTGCCTACTCCTGCCGTAGCGCCGTGTTCGGGTCCAGGGCCGCGGCGCGTCGCGCTGGGAGATACGATGCCAAAGCCGCCACCGCGATGACGACGGCCGGCACGATGACAAACGTCGCCGGGTCCGTCACCGCTACGTTGAACAGCAAGCTCTGCAGCACCCGGGTCAAGGCGAACGCCGCGCCGAGGCCCAGCGCGCCGCCGACCACGACCAGCTTCATGCCGTCGAGCACGATCATGCGCTGCACGCTCCGGCCGCTCGCCCCGAGGGCCATGCGAATCCCCACTTCGTGCACCCGCCGTGTGACGCTATAGGCGAGGACAGCATACAGTCCGACGCCCGCCAACAGGAGCGCGGTGATCGAGAAGATGCCCGTCAACAACATGTTGAACCGGGGGCGGGCCACGGACGTCGCCACGAGCTGTTCCATCGTCGCGACCTCGTCCACCACCATGTTGGGATACAGTTCCCGCAGCGTGCCCCGGATGGCCGTCGCCGGCGCGAGGGGGTCACCGGCGGTGCGCACGGCGAGAAACATGACGCCGAGGAAGTGCAACTGGGCGTGTGGCACGTAGACCTCGGGATCCGGCGGCGTTTCCAGATTGTGGTACTGTACACCGCGCACCACGCCCACGATCTCCGCCGTAAAAGGTGCGGCGAAAGATGACGACACCTGCTTGCCGATGGGATCCTCGCCGTTCATGTAGCGCCGCACGAACTCGTCGTTGACGACGGCCACAGGCGGAGCGCCGTCCCGGTCCATATCGGAGAACGTTCGGCCCGAAAGGGTGGGAATCCGCATGGCGGAGAAGTAGTCGGGAGTGATCTCCCGGTAGAAGGAGTTCAACGACTCCGTCAATGGCGTCTCCAGCCCATTGATGGTCCAGCCGAGTCCCACGTTGTTGAGCCCGCGGATGGGAAGGCTGCTCACGGCCCCGGCATATTCCACGTCGGGAAGCTGTTCCACCCGCTCAACGACGGCACGCAAGGCGTCCGTCGCGCTTTCCCCCCGGGAGAGGTTCAGACGCAGGGTCAATACGTTGGACTCGTCGAAGCCTGGGTCGGTGCCCCGGAGTTCCAGAAAACTCTTCGTGAGCAAACCGGCGCCGATGAGCAACAGAAGTGACAACGCCACCTCGCTCACGATGAGGGTCGACCGCAGCCGGCGACGGTCGTGTCCCTCGGAGCCGCGCCCGCCGGCCTTGAGGGCCGCGTGGAGATCCACGCCTCCCGCTTGAAGTGCCGGCGCCAGTCCGAACACCACCCCAGTGGCGATTGTTACTGTGAGCGCAAATACGAGCACCGGTGCATTGAGGACCACGGTCTCAGCGCGGGGAAGATCCGGTGCCAGGCCGATGAGGGCCCGAGTCCCCCAGTGAGCGAGGGCAACGCCTCCGGCCCCACCGATCAAGGCTAAGACCACATTTTCCGCCAAGAGTTGGCCGACGATGCGCGTGCGCGCCGCACCGAGTGCGGTGCGCACGGCGAACTCCTGGTTGCGACTCACGGCACGGGAGAGCATGAGGTTGGCGACGTTGGCGCAAGCGATCAGCAGTACGAGGGCCACCGCGCCGGTGAGGATCCACAATTCCAGACGCACGTCCCCCACAACCTGTTCGTGGAGTGGGACGACCTTCACCGTCTGGCCGGTGTTGGATTCCGGGTAGGCTTCGGCGAGGCGTGCGGCGATGGCGGTCATGTCTGCCTGGGCCTGTTCGAAGGTCACTTCCGGCTTCAACCGCGCCACGGTTCGCATCCAGTGGCTCCTCCGGTTCTCACCGAGGAAGTCGCGCCGGAAGGTTCCCCACACGTCCGGCGTCGCAAAGAAGAACCCGCCGGGATCCCGGAATCCAGGTGGCATCACGCCGATGACGGTGACCCCGCTTCGGGACGTCGGAACGGCACGGCCCACAATGCTCGAATCGCCCCCGAACTGCCGTTGCCACAGCCCGTGGCTGATAACCACGACGGCTTCGGCACCGGATCGGTTGTCCTCGGGGGTGAACACCCGTCCCAGGATCGGCTGCACCTGGAGGGCCTGGAAGTACTCACCGGTGGCGATGATCCCGGGGACGCGCTGGAGTTCCCCTCGAAAGTCGAAGGTCACCGCCCAGAGGTTGAAGGCGGCCAGGTGCTCGAAGCTCGAGTTCTGCTCGTGCCAATCCTCGAAGTTGCGCGGGCTAATGACGCTGGTGATCTCGGGGTCGTCCATCGGTTGGTCCCAGATCATGACGAGACGGTTCGCCTCGGGGTACGCCAGCGGCCGGAGCAGCACGTTGTAGATCACGCTGAACAAGGCGGTGTTGGCACCGATGCTCAACGCGAGCGTGAGCACCACGACGATGGTTGTACGGAGGTCCCGGAGCGGTGCCCGGAGCGCCGTGCGGAAGTCGAACAGTGTCATGAGCAACGCCTCGATCCAGAAGTGTGCGGCGTCCACCACGGCGCCGAGAGAGCGGCGCGCCAGGGCTACGCGCTTGAGCAGGGTGAGTTGACCGCGTTCCTCGAGGTCCAGCCACTCGCCGCGCATTTCGGCTGACCATTCCATGACCCAATCGGTGCGCTCCACCTTGGGGAGGGTGTGGCCCACCACGCGAATGAGTGCCACACACGCGGCCAGGACCGGTGAGGGGCGGTGGCCGGAGGTCATCGTGGATTGGGAACGCCGTCGGGGAGTGCTGCGCCGGCGAGGGCGGGGAACCGCTGCAGGGCGTCGGCGAGGGCGGTCTCCCCCTTGGCAGTGAGGGTGTAATACTTCCGCTGCGGTCGCTGGCGCCGGTGGGCGTCGGCGGCCTCCTCCCAGCGCGAGGTGACGATGCCGCTGCGCTGCAGGCGGCGCAGCATGGGGTAGATGGTGCCGCTGGGCAGACCGGTGGCGTTGATGATGTCGAAGCCGTAGCGGGGCCCGTTGCCCAGGGCGTTGAGGACGGCGGCGGTGGAATAGGTCAGCTGGATACGGCTCATGGTGGCTCCCGGGCGTCGGCGGAGGTCTGAGCGATAGATAACTATACGAATAGATATCTACATAGTCAAGCCATCCAAGGTATACGCCGGAAAACCTGGCAAGCCCCGGCGAAGGTTACCGAGGTTGGCGCTCCATACACCCCACGACCAGCTCGTAGCGGTCGTGGGGGACGTAAGAGGGATCGGCGTCGTCACCGCCGTCCCACGCGGCCTGGAACAGGCACAGCACGGAACCGGTGACGAAAGCAAAGGCGGTGCCGTCGGGACCGTCGGCCGCGTATCGGAAATCCTCGGTCCAGCCGCGAGATGCCAAGTTGGTGCGCAGTCGTTCGTCCGGACTATCTCGCCCTTCGAACGCCGACCTCAGGCCCGTGATGCGGAGCTGGCAACCCAGCGTCGTACGCCCCATGCGGCGGTCCACGATCAGCGTGTCTTGTCTGGTGGTGGAAACGACGGGAATCTCGGCCGCCAGCTGCGCAATGACGTCGCACGCGGCGGGGGTCTCCTGTGACGAGACCGCCGCTGGAGTGAGCGAGAGCAGAAAGATGAGGCTGGCTATCGACGCCTTCATGCCGAACTCAGAGTGCGTAGATGATGTTGAAGTGCACGAAGGTCCAGATGATGTACAACAGGCCGACGATCGCTCCAAAGGGAAACACGAGGAACCACATGAGCGTGATCTTGGGCTTCTCGAAGCGCAAGCTGGTGGCCGTGGTCATGGTGTTTGCCCAGACCAACCAGAAGCTGACGATCGCCAGGGTATAGAGCCCCCACTTGGGAGCGGGAAAGAGGAGGATGATCCCGGCGAAGGCCGCCGGGCAGGCGACGAACACGTCCGCGAGGGAGATGCCGTAGAAGATCTTCTGCTTGTGCCAATCGTCTACGGATCCGTCGGGATTGCGAAAGGGCTTGCCGTTGAGCACGCCGATCTGCGCCCACCAGATGATGAACACCAGCACGCCGATCAGCACGAGCAATAAGTACAGGCTGATCCGAGAGAATACCGGCAGTGCACTCACGTCGATGCTCCCATTGTCAGGCGATCATGTGGCGTACCACGCGACCGTGATTGCCAGCGCGCCCGCCACCACATTGGCCGCGCACCACGCCATCCGCATGCCCTCGCTGTGCAGCCGGTGTCCGGATTTCGTCTGGTTGCCGAACCAAAACCATGCGCTGATGCCGTGGTAGATGAGGACCGCCCCGGGAATCCACGCCAGCTTGAAGCCCCACGGTGTCCCCAGCAGTAGTCCCACACCCGCCACGCCGTACACCCACCCGATGGTCACATCGGCAACGGCCGTGCCTCGCTCGTAGACCAGGAACTCCGGTGGGGCGCCCTTATCCTGGAGACCGATGCGGGTCGCAAAATCCCAGTTGACGAGCGACACAAGTTGGCCAACCCAATGAAAGGTGAAGCCAACGAGAAGCACCAGGACTCCGGCAACCATATGTGCGTACGGAAACAGTTGGTCCGGCATCATGACCCTCCGGCTCTCGGCGGCGTGTAGACCCGATTGAAGTGCCACAAGTAGCTCTGCGGGCTGAGCCGGAAGATATCGAAGAGGATGTCGCCTCTGTCGTCCGTCGGATCCGGTTGCCTTACCACGATGAAGCAAACCGGAGCGCTGATGTTCGCATCGTCGTTGTAGATTCGGCGGATCGCCTCGATGTCCGATGGGTCGTTGGCGAACACGTACCGGACCTGCGCTTCACCATCCTTGTTCCAGACGACATAGTCGTCACCGGACTCCTGAGCCAGGCCGGCCTCTACGGCCTTCGTCCCCATCGCAGCCACAATCTCATCCCAGCCCGACGCAAACAGATTCCCCCACTCGTAGCATTGTCGATCGTCCATTGGGTTCTCTCAGTCCAAGGCTATTCCCGCAACACCACCCATTCCATCGCTTCCAGCATCTCGAGGTAGCCGTTCACCTGTTGCACCGTGATCTCGGTCCCGGTCATGGCGGCAACGCGACTGCGGATCTCCGCCACCGACCGCTCGCCGTTCACGAAGTTGAGGATCCACGTCGTGTGGTTGCGGCTCAACTCCAGCTCGGTGAGCGCGTTGGGGTGCTCCCGCATGTACGTGGTGTAGCCGTCACTCCGAGTGAGGTTGAACTGCTTGCCCCGCACGTTGGGGTGGAGGTCGGGAATCGTGTTGTCGAACGGATGTGGCTCGGCGCGTGGGGGCGGAAGGTGCGGCACCCCAGCTCCCATTTGCTCGGCACGAAGTCTCGCGTATCCCAGGAGCTGCTCCTGGAGGCCTTTGCGGTACATCTCCCACTGGGCAACCCTGTTGTCCACCGCCGTCCGGGCCGGTGCGCTGGCGGTGTAGACCTCCCGGATGGACTCCAGGGCATCCACCTCGCGGTCGACTGCCGCGTCGAGACGATTCAACGCCCGAACCAGAACCACGTTGAGATCGTACGCCGAGGCCACGTCGAACAACGCGAGGGCCTGGGGAAGCGCCCGCTCGGCGACCCGGCCGTAGCCGAACTGGGAGACGTGGTCCAGGAGGCTCGCAAGCCGGTCGTCGTTGAGGTCCGCCGCCGCGAGAGCCGTCGCGGCGCCGATGAACGCCACCCGCTTCATTTCCGTGGGATCGGCCTTGTCGGGCAGGTCGGCGTCGGCGTGATACCACTGGTCGGGCCAGGTGAACAACTCGATGCCCGGAACCGCCACCGACGGGTTGTTGAAGCAGATGTGGTCGCTGCCGCCCGTGGCCTCGTGGATGTAGAAGCGGAACGCATCGCCGGAGCCGTTCTTCTCCACCATGGGGATGGGGAAGTATTGGCCGCCGGGTCGTCCCCTCGGGGAATCGGGGAGGTAGACGATGTCATTGGTGCGCCACACGTAATTGAGGAAGGCCTTCGTCAGCCCGTCCAGGTAGCTCGGCAGATGGGCCGGCGTCTCGCTCATCGTGAACACCGAATTGTTCTTCCGGAGACCCTCGGCCACCATGTCCATGTTGATGTTGATGCTCAGCTTGTCCGCAAAGCCCGGATGGCGGCTGATGAACTCGTACGTGCCCGAGATCTCGTTGGGCCAGAGGAAATAGATCGTGCGACGCGGTTGGGGGATCTGTCCCGTGTCGATGAGGTGGTGCATCGCCCGAAGGATCTCCAGCTGTACCGACGGGCCGCCGTTGTTGTCGTTGGCCCCGCGCTTGGTGTAACCCTCGAAGAGGTGGCCGGTGAACATGACGCCTGGCGCATCGGGCTCCGTGCCGGGGATCCAGGCGAACACGCCTTCGTAGCGATCCTCGTACTCCTCCACCCGCGCGGAGAGCTGCACCACGGTCCGCTCGCCCCGCTCCACGTCCTCTACCAACTCCGACCACTGGCGCCAGGAAACCGTCATCCCCATCCGGAGGTTCTCACCGGTGCCGTAGCTGCCGGAGGAGTACACCACCTGGTTCGGGTCCAGGTACCGCTCCCGGGCGTTGAACGAGATCACCGCCTGAATGCCGAGTTCGTCCAACGCCCGAGCGACGTCGCCCCGGGGGTGAGACCACATGAGGGCCACCTTGCCGCGGTACTCTCCCTCGGTATTCGCCAGCATGCGGATGTCTGCCGCCGACAGGCGGGGCACGTACACCAGCTCGCCGGTGACCTCTCCGCTCCGGGAGCCACCCGCCACCAATGCAGCGTCGGCTCCCAGGCGCGCCACCAGGCGGGACCTGGGCTCCACGATCCAGAGCTCCCCTTCGGTGGGATAGCTGAAGGTTCCGTCCCGGTCGTACTTCTCGACGCGCACCGTTTCGATGCCGTAGCTCCGTACCAGGTCGTAGAGCTGTTGCGTCTCGTAGAACGTGCTCGTGAACTCCGCCGGGTCACGCACCCACGGCGCGCCGGCGAGCTTGACCAGGGTGTTGAACGCCATCTGGCCAGAGATCTCGTTGGTCAGGAGGGTGAGCAGGTCCTGTTGCAGCGGGGTCTCGAGGGAGCTCTGGGCTCGTGTGACGGTGGGGGCACAGCAGACTATGAAGAAAAGGAGAACGAAGCGACGCGACAGGTCCATGGGTGCCTCCGGTGTAGTCTTTTCACAGGCATGGACCGGACGCCGCATCCGGGTACTGAACTAGGTACCACGAGGCGACGCTCGTGGCAACGCTCTCAGAGGGCGTTCTGCAACAATTCGAATGGCGAGGCGGGTAAGCGGCCGAAACTCCATCGCGGCCAGTTGGGGACGAAGCGGTCGAGGAGGGCATAGATCAACAGGCCGTACGCCTGCACCCACGCCGTGTTCATGGGGTCGTACTCGGAGAGAATCTGCGTGGCGTCCTCGCTCCGAAGCCGTTGGGTGTTCGTCTGGAGAAAGGCCGCCCAACTCGCCGCTCCCTCCAATGCCAGGAACAGGTCCTCGACTTCGAGATACACCTCGTTGTCGTCGCGAAAGAAGCGCGCGCGGCGTTCGTTCGCCATGGACAGAGCCTGACGCGCGAGATCTCGTTGTGCACTTCTCCCCGGCTCCGACGCGGCGCGGTGCCATTGCTGGATCTCCTGCAGCATGGCCGCCCGGAATTCCGGATCTTCTCCGAACCGTGTCTGGATGATGTCGTCGTCCATGTTCTCGGGGAGGTCGGAGCTGTTCTGGAGTTCTTCGAGCCGTCGGGCCACCGGGGCCAACTGCCGCGTGTGGACCAGCTCGTGGGCCAGCACGCCCTTCCAGAACGTGGGGATTTCCGCTTGGGCTTCGTCCGTGGCAAATCCTGGGTGCTGCGCCCACACGTCCGGCATGGCGAAAATCACCAGCGGTGTTTCGCCGTCGTCGACGAGCGTGGTATAGGCCAGGGGTTGCGGCGGGAGCGAGTCGCCGGTGGGGAGGCGGACCATGTCACCGTGGGGGGTAGCGCGGACATCCACGGGGTTGCCGCGAAACGCGAGTCCCACGTCGACGCGCGGCGTATCCAGGGACGTGTCCGCCGGCGCCACGTGCCACGTGCACGTCGTGTCGTACAGGACCATCCATGGGAGTGTACCGGTGGACGATCCGATCACCCGGTCTTCGGCTTGGCGCCAACTGAGGGCGGCCTGGCGCAGGAGTTCGAGGTGAACCGGCGCCATCCTGCAGGCCGATTGTGGCGACGGCGGTCCGGGTTGGCCGCCGAGCTGTGTGACGATTGCGAAAGTGATTATTGCAGCGAGGGGGTCCATGCGGCGTTCGCTCCTTCCACGGTGCAACCCCGGAGAAACACCACAGTTTCCTGGGTCAATACCGGGGCCCAACATACGGAGCATTCCTGGGCTTTAGAAGGCCACGCCCGGGCTTGAGCCCTCCCAGCCCGATCCCGCGCCTCCTCTATCAAATGGCCAGACTCCTCGTTCTCTTCGTCACCGCATTCCTGGACATGGTGGGGCTCGCCATGGTGCTGCCCCTCTTGCCCTACTACGCCACGTCCATGGGGGTGAATGCCGCCACGGTGGGGATTCTGATCTCCGCGTTTTCGGTGGCCCAGCTGGCCTGCGCCCCCCTCTGGGGACGGTTTTCGGACCGCTACGGCCGCCGTCCCGCCATCGTGGCCGGCCTGGTCATCACCGCCGTGGCCTATCTCCTCTTCGCCGTGGCCGACTCGGTGCTGCTCCTCCTGGCCTCCCGGATCGTCCAGGGTGTGGGGGGTGGGACCCTGGGCGTGGTTCAGGCCTACGTGACCGACGTGACCCGGCCCGAGGACCGAACCAAGAGCCTGGGATGGCTCTCGGCCGTCACGAGCCTGGGCGCCGTGGTGGGTCCCGCCATCGGCTCGGTGCTGGTGGCCACCGCCGGACGTCAGGCCCCGGGATTTGCGGCGGCGGGCGTTGCCGCCCTGGTGGCGGTGTTCGGGTGGCGTTGCCTGCGGGAGACGGAGATCCTCGAGACGACGGCCGAGCACCGGATTCCGGCGTCACGGCCGGCCTCGGGAGCGATCCTTGGCGTGATCACCCGGTGGCACGAGCCGGTGCACCGTCGGATCTGGATCTATGCCGTCGCCATCGGGGCGTTTTACGGCACGGTTCCCACCATGCCGCTCCTCCTGGTGGAGCGCCTCGGCATCACCGAGCACACGGTGGGCTACGTGATCATGTATCTCGGCGGCATGGGCGTCCTCGTGCGGGCCTTCTTCCTCGGTCGCCTGGTGGACCGGTTCGGGGAGGAGCGCCTGTCGCAGATCGGCATCGTGTTCCTTGCCGTGGGGCTGGCCCTGTTCGGCGCCACGGCGAGCTACGGACTCCTGGTGGCGTCCCTTACGCTCATGCCCCTGGGCACTGCGTGTCTCTTCCCGTGCCTCTCGGGGCAGATTTCGCGGATCGTGTCGAGTCGGGAGCGGGGCCTCTACATGAGTGTGCAACACACCTTCGGGGGACTCTCCCGCGTGGCGTTCCCCATTGCCGCCGGCGTGGCCATGGATGGACTGGGACTGGGCGTGCCGTTCTTCGTGGCGGGCGGGCTCGTCCTCGCAACGCTGCTGCTGAACAACGTGGCCTGGGTGCGACGACGGGTTGCCGCGACGGCGCCGACGACGGGCGTGTTACTGGGTAGGTAGGAACCCCCGGAACCTCCCGTCCCTAGCGGGAATTCAACTCCCCAACTCGTCTCGTGCCTGCTTTGCGAAACGCAGGAGCTGCCACTCCGGGGGCGTGTAGCCCTCACGGTCGCGGAATTCCTCAGCAAGCTCCAAAACGCGTTCCTTAATAGCGCCGTGCCGCCGGTTCAGCGTGAGGACCAGGGCCGCTCCCGTGGCGCTGAGCCCTTCAGGGACGGGTCCCGTGGTCCCCATCAGGTTGAGCATGACACTGTAGCCCTTGAGGACGCGCACAAAGGGGAGGTGAAACCACGTGTAATCCAACCGATCTCCCCGGGACGCACCGTCGAGCAACGCCTCGGTCACGACGTTGTCCACATGATCCATGTACAACGTCTCGGCGTCCCGCCACTCGGCGATGACGCGCAACTGGGGATCGTATTCCAGGTCTGAGGGTTCCTGGAGATCGAAGTGTCTCATACCCAGATCGGTGAGCCACGTGCGCGTGCCTGGCGCCGAGATGCGGGAGATGTTCATCCAGAGGGTGATGCCAACGTCCCGGTACGCCCACGCCGGCACCTCTGAGCAGTACATCTTGGACTCGTCCCGGTGGTCGAGCTCGAAGTCATAGGGTATGTGGTGCTCCTCTGCACGCTGCAGCGCCGAGGCCGCCGCTCGGTGCGGCAGCATGGGATCGGCCACTAGCTCCGGGATGTCCGACCGCAGACGGAGGATCATCACCCGGAGCTTTACGTCACTCAAATAGTCGTCGAGGGTAGAGACGTGCACGCCGTGCTCGTTCGACTCGATTACCGACGGTAGACTGGTTCGCTCGTCTATGTGAACCAACCCCACGTGGGAGAAGTGGCCGGGGTAGTCGCTCCCCACGGCGATGAGAGCCGACGTGGGCGCTCCACCGCGAGAAACGAGGAGGTCGCCGCTGTGGATCGTGACGTCGAGGAGTCGGGTGGACGGCGTGGCGGACGGCTCGTCGTCGCCCATCACGAGATACGGTATCGCATCGGCGGGACCCTGGAGCATGACCTCCTCAACCGCCGTGCGGCCGCCCCAGAGTAATCGATACAACCGCTCCTTCGCGGCGTTTATGTTCCAACCCTCGGACAATCGCTTCACCACCGACCGGGTTCGGGTCACGAGCCGCACGTACTCGGGGAGGCGCTCGAGGCACGCGCCGACCATGGGACCGAGTCGGAACGTGTTGTCCTCGATGCTGTCGAGAATCGCCGCGTCCGGACCGACGCCCTGCGCCCCGATGTCCGCAAGCAATCGATCGCCGTGTTGGAGCCGTGTGTCGATGGGGTCCTGGAGTTCCTCGCATCCCCGCGCCGCGGCCTCCCGGAACAACTGTTCCAGAGCGAGCCACCGCTCGTCCTGATTCCATCGGAAGGGCTCTTCGTCGGCGAGTGGTGGTGGCGGGGGTGCTGCCGAGGGAATCGAGAGCAGGCCGAACACCACCGCAATCGTCGTCCCGATGATGGCGCGACGCCGGTTGGTCATGATCCAACTAAGCTAGGGCTACCGCCGCCGGCGTGCCAATTCGCTGGTGTACCGGGCGCCGAGGGAATCCCGATGTCGCTCCACCCAGGACGTGAGGGGCGTCGTCCCCGTGGTTTCGCTCTCCACGTACAGCAGGTCGTCCATCAGCCCACGAATCTCGTCTCGGGTAATGATGACATCGCCCAACAGCACGCCCAGCGCCGTACCGGCGTAGTAGCCCAGCCACGGTGGGATCGACACGATGGGCCGGGAGCGCCCGATGAGGCGCCCGATGGTGGTGACCAACTCACGGTAGGTGAACGTCTCCGGGCCGATGGCATCGATGGTGACGTTGTCTGCCCGCGCGCCGTGCTCCACGGCGAGCTGCGCCAGGTCGTCCACGTAGATCGGCTGTAGCCGATAGCCACCGTCGCCGAACACGCCGAACACGGGAAAGCGCCTGAGCATCCAGGCGATGTTGTTGATGAGGATGTCCTCCTTGCCGAAGAGGACGGTGGGTCGGAGGATGGCGTATGACAGACCGGAAGCCTCGAGTGCCTCCTCGAGTTCCGCCTTGCCGCGGAAATACTCCAACGGTGAATCGGGGGACGGGTTGGTGATGCTCACATGGACGATGCGGCGCACCCCGGCATCCCGTGCGGCCGCAAACAAATTCTTGGTGTTGGCGACTGCCTGCTCGTGCGTGAATGACCGGTAGTTGAACCGAACCCAGTAGGTGTTGTAGAGCACGCTCACGCCTTGCAGGGCGCTCGCGAGCTTGGCCGGGTCGTGAAAATGGATGGGGAGCGCGCGGACGCGGCCTTCGAACAGGTTCTCGCGGTTCCGCGTGTTGGTGAGGGTGATGACCGGGTGTCCGGCGTGCAACAGCCGGCTGGCGATATACCGGCCGGAGTATCCAAAGGCACCGGTTACGGCGTGTATCTCACGGTCAGGTTGCACGGTTCCTCGGTGTGCTGAATTGTCTCAATGTGACGACTCTACGCTCCAGCGCGCAACGGCATGGCCGCTCGCGCGCTGCGCCTGTCGCGTGCATATTGTGAAGTCAGCCTTGTTCCTCTGAGCTTCCGGGTGTGCTGTGAAACGACTGTTCAAGCTGCTGTTCTTCTTGGCCCTCGTAGCGGGCGTTCTCGCGGGGATGTCGTACGTGGGAGCCCGGACGCGAGTGGGAACCCTGTTGGGGTCGAATCCGCCCGTGGGCCGTCGCAGCGTCCACTTCGAGTTCGAGGGTGTCTCGAGTCTACCGGGACAGCCCCGGGCGTGGGTGTTCACGTACGATTCGAGTATTCTGCCGGGCGTGTCCAACGTCAGGATTAGGATTGTCGTCTCACCGACTGGGGAGATTCTGTCTGTCCGGCCGTCGGATCTGTATGCCCGGCTGGAACAGTGGGAAAAATCGAAGCTCCCCGCCGAGCTCAGGTAACCAGCCCAAGAGGCTTCTTCGAGGCCTCCCAAACCATCGACACCAGGAGCAATCGCGTGCGCACCTGCGACTTCCCCTTGAAGGCGGTTCTCATCCTCCCGGACGCCTGATGGGGCGTTTACCGGGATAGGTATTTGGCGGGGATTGGATTCCCGTCGCGCTCGCTGTCGAAGATCCAGCTGGTGATCCACCAACGCGTTCCATCGAAGTACAGTTGGATGCTGTTGATGCCCCTGGCATTCACCGGACCGTCGGGGGTTTCGCTGGCCGCGTAGGT
>JBDHHA010000069.1:0-20668 GCA_039589615.1 Gemmatimonadota bacterium | reverse complement strand
CACATCCTGCGACATTTGGCGGATGCGGTCGGAGATGCCCCAGCCGTGCATCGGTTCCAGGGCCAGGGTTCTCAGGATCAGCATGTCGAGAGTGCCCTGGAGGAGTTCGGATTGTCCTTCCGCCATAACCCTGCTTCTGTAGATCGTCGACAGGAAGGTAGTCACGCTCCTGTAGATTGTCAACAGGAGTGGTCCACTCGTCCTACAAGGTCCCCGCACGCCTCGGCTCACTGGAGGCACATCTCGTCGTAATGTCTGACAGGAGAGGCAGATAGGGGCGGGTAGTGGATTCGCCATCCAGTGACCGGTTGATCTCAGCGCCGACCACCTCAGCCACCGTGTTGTTCCTAAGAAATTCTTCAGACCATAAGTGCCGCCCCGACGTAGCTGAGTAGCGCCGCGGGCCGTATTGTAGGATCGTCGTCAGCGAGGCAACAAGACCTTGCCCAGCGTTTTCGACCGTCTCAAAGCCGCCCTCGCCGACCGCTACACCATCGAGCAAGAGGTGGGTAGCGGTGGGATGGCCACGGTCTACCTCGCCCACGATCTGAAGCACGATCGCCCCGTCGCGGTCAAGGTGCTCCGACCTGAGCTCGCCGTCGTCGTCGGCCCCGACCGGTTCCTCCGGGAAATAACGATCGCCGCCAATCTCAACCACCCTCACATCCTGCCACTCCACGATTCTGGTGAGGCTGACGGCTTCCTGTACTACGTCATGCCGTACGTCGAAGGCGAGTCCCTACGAGACCGGCTGAACCGAGAGAAACAGCTTCCAATCGATGACGCGGTGAAGATCGCTTCTGAAGTAGCAGATGCATTGGGGTACGCCCACAGCCACGACGTGATCCATCGTGACGTGAAGCCTGAGAATGTCCTGCTGGAAGCAGATCACGCCGTCATTGCTGACTTTGGGATTGCGCGAGCGGTTACTGAGGCTGGTGGCGACCAACTCACCGAGACAGGGATAGCCATCGGTACACCGGCCTATCTGAGTCCAGAACAGGGCAGCGGAGAGCGGGAGGTGGATGGACGGAGCGACCTGTACTCGTTGGGTTGTGTGTTGCATGAGGTACTGACGGGTGAGCCGCCGTTCACGGGTCCTACCGCTGAGAACATCATCCGCAAGCACATCAGCGCCGAGCCGACGCCCGTGAATGTGCTGAGGCTCACGGTACCTGAGGGGATCACTGAGGCGGTCAGACGAGCACTGGCCAAATCACCGGCAGATCGATTCAGGACGGCCACCGAGTTCGCGGCGGCGTTGGAGCGAGCCCGCACAGGTGAAGTGATTGCCGGCGCTCGGCCAAGAGCGTTGTCGCGAACCTGGAGAGTCCTTGCTGTTGCCCTTCCGGCTGTCGTGGTCGGCGCGGCAATAGTGGTCGGGCGCTGGATTGGACCGGAATATCCCCGCACCGCAATCGCTGTGCTCCCCTTCGAGAACCGCAGTGCGGACGGCCAGTACGCCTACTTCGCAGGCGGCCTGCACGACGAGGTGCTCACCCAACTCACGAAAGTGGAGGCGCTGTCGGTGCGAGGGTGGACCTCAGTCATGGGCTACGCGGGCACGACCAAGTCCATCACGCAAATCGCCGAAGAGCTTGAGGTGGGAGCGCTTCTTCTGGCAAGCGTGCAGGTGGTGGGCGACGGCCTGCGAGTGAACGTGCAGTTGATCGACGCGGCGACGGACGAGCACTTGTGGGCCGACCGGTACGACCGGACGCTGGATGACGCCTTCGCAATTCAGAGCGACGTAGCGCAGCAGGTTGTAACGGCGGTGGGAGTGACGCTCGGTGGGTCGGAGCAGCAGTCGCTCGCGGAGGCTCCCACGCCAAACGCCGAGGCGTACCGACGCTACTTGCAGGGACAGGAGTACTACCGGCGACCAGGGTACCAGCGGCAGAATTGCGAGATCGCGCAGCAGCTCTACGAGCAGGCACTGGTCCTCGACTCGACCTTCGCGTTGGCGCACGCGGCGCTTTCCGAGGTACACGGTGAGATGTGGTGGCTCCGGTACGATCCATCCCCGGAGCGGCTCACCCGCCAGCGCGAGGAGGCGGAAATCGCGCTGCGTCTCGCGCCGGAGCTTCCCCAGGCGCACATCGCGATGGGTCTCGCTCACTACCACGGTCATCGGGACTGGCAGGCGGCCCTGGAGGAGTATGGCTTTGCGCTTCAGGGTCTGCCGAATGACGCGCGGTTGTGGGAACGGCTCGGATGGGCGCACCGGCGGTTGGGGAACTGGGACGAGGTGTACGCGGCGTTCGAGAAGGCCACCCAACTCGATCCGCGGAACGCGAATTTGTTCAGAGATCTTGGGGGGAGAACATACGGATTGACGCGACAGTACACCGACGCCATCGCGGCATACGACCGGGCCCTTACTCTCGCGCCCGACTTGCACGGAGCAGCGACTGGTAAGGGAATCGTCTACGTCGTCTGGAAGGGTGAACTGGACACGCTCCGGGCGATGCTGGCACAGCTACCACCGGAGACACAGAGTGAGCGGCGAGCCCGATTGCTGCTTTGGGAACGGAACCCGGAGAGCCTGCTCGCATTCCTGGGGAGTGCACCAGACGCCGTGTTGGAGGGGCCGCTGTTCTTGCTGCCGACTTCGCTCTACGCCGCATGGGCGCACCAGCTGCGCGACGACGACGTGGCGGCGCCCGCGGCCTTCGATTCAGCTCTCTCACTGCTCGATTCGGTACTGGTGGCGCTGCCTGAGGACTGGCGGGTCCACGCCGCTCGCGGCCTGGCCTTGGCTGGGCTAGGGCAGCGCCCAGCGGCGCTGCGGGAAGCCCGCTGGCTTGAGCGGTCGGTCGTCTACCGGGAAGACGCCTACGACGGTCGGTACGTCGCTGAGGAGCTTGCGCGGATTCTCGCGCAGGCTGGCGAGGCAGATGCCGCGCTGGACGAGATCGAGCAACTCTTTGCAGGACCAGGGTGGTTGAGCGTCCACACGCTGCGGCTCGACCCGCGCTGGGACCCGCTCCGCTCGGACCAGCGCTTCAAGGCGCTGATGGAGCAGTACGAGAACTGACCGCTTTGGCTACGAGCCCCCACGAGCAGGTCCAGTGTGCCTTCAGTGTGCCCGACTCATCGGTATTCAGCGGGACTCATCGGGAATACACGCCCACGACTGTTCCTCATAAACCCAGTTCCTTTCCCGTTTAGTCCGGCTGAGTCCCATTGAGTCCGGCTAGCGCGGTGTAATCATAATCCGCGTGTCGGGGGTTGAACTCCCCCGCGTCCTCGGGGTCGTTCGCGCCTCACTTCGGGTCGCCCACTGGGCGGGCTCGCTCAGTTCGGCGTCGAGCCCCTCCTCCGCTATTCATCGTAAGGAAATCTTCAGGCCACGACTGCCACCGCAACGTGGCTGAGTGCCGCCGCGGGTCGTATTGTAGGAGCGTCTCGTCAGAGATTTCAAAAAGGACCATGGACTCCAGAGGTGCACGAATGAAAACCCGCCCCGGTGCCGTTGTCCTCGCCCTGGCGCTTTGCATCGGCGCAACCGGCTCGATGCCCACAGCGAACAGCATCCAGGCCGGAGAGAATGTCCTCATCAACCTCTACGACCACATGACCGGAGAGGGGAGCGGCGACGCGATCCCCGACTGGGGCTACTCGGCGCTGATCCGCTACAACGGCTACACGATTCTGTTCGACGGTGGGACGAGTGCCGTGATTCTGGAGCACAACGCGAAAGCCCTCGGCGTGGATCTCACCGAAGTCGACATCGTGGTGTTGTCCCACAGCCATGGAGACCACACGGGGGGGATCGATCATGTGGTGGAGGTGAACCCCGATGTCGCGATCTACGTCCCCTCCGACTGGGGATTTGGCTCGTCTGACGAAGAGACCGACCGGAACTACCGCCGGGGGTACCGGTGGCAAGTGGACGACTACCACACGGTCAAGGAGACGACGGAGATTGCACCGGGCGTCACGTTGATCCACACGACGTCCCCGAACACGGGGGGGTTCTCGAAGTACCCACCCTACGAGCAGGAACCGCGGCTCTACGAGCTGGTGGAGCTATCCCTGGCCCTCACCACGGAGAGCGGCGACGTGATGCTCATCGTGGGCTGTTCCCACAGCGGAGTGGGGGAGATCGCCAAGGCTACCGGGGAGACCCTGAGCGCCGACATCGCCCTCGTCACGGGAGGCTTCCATCTCGGCCCGTACTCGCCCGAGTACGTAACAGAGCTGGCCGGCTCCATGAGAGATGAGCTGGGTGTGAAGCGAGCCGCCGCCACCCACTGCACGGGGGAAGCGGCCATCGAGATCTTCAAGGGGATGTTCGGCGACAACTACGTTTGGGGAGGGCTGGGAGCAGCGATCAAGTTTCCAGAGTGAGTTCCGCTCGGCACAGTGATTCAGTCGACTCTTTTCGCGCGAATGCGCATTACCGTGCTCCACGTTTCGCCATTGTCTTGAGAGTACTTGCTCGCCCAGAGGAACGACTCATCGGTAAACTCGGAGAACACGACACGCTGACTGAGTCTTCTCTCTAGGGGAGGCCCCGTCATCACGAGAGCCCCTTCGACCAGCTCTGCCGGGTTGCGGCCCGGGAGCATAAATTGTATACTGCCGTTGTGGTATAAAATTTATACTCAGGGAGATGCAGGTGGCCAAAATCGGAGAGTTCGAGCTGCTGGTGGTTCTGGCCATCCTTCGCCAGGGGGATGAGCCGTACGCGAACAACGTGCGCCGGGATCTGGTGACCAACGCGAAACGATCGGTGACCCGCGGTGCGCTCTATCGCACCCTGGACCGGCTCAAGGACAAAGGCCTCATCGGGTGGGACATAGAGCCCAGCACCTCCGCCGAGCGGGGTGGGCTTCCGATGCGCCGCCTGAATGTCACCGAGAAAGGCGTCGAGACCGTCCGTGCTTCCAGGGCCGTCCTGCTCGATTTCTTCGAGGGACTCGGTGCCATCCTGGACCCCTGATGAACAATCAACCTCCGGCATTCCCACACGCGTTGTTGGCCCGTGCACTCGGGCGCGATGACGTCGCCCGCGCCATTCTCGGTGACCTCCGAGAGGATTTCGCGCTGATGGTGCGCATGCGAGGTGCTCGCAGCGCTCGCTGGTGGTATTGGTGTGAAGCCATCGCACTGAGCGTCAGCAGCGCAACCACACGGTTGGTCGATTGGATCCGGCCGCACCCCGGCACAAAGACATTGGACAAGATCATGGCGAACTCATTCGGCACCTATGGCATTACTCGAGACGTGCGCCACGCGCTTCGGGCGTTCCGGCGCGAGCCAGGCTTCTTCGGCCTCGCCATGTTGATCGTCGGGCTGGGCGTCGGCGCCGGCACGGCCGTGTTCAGCGTGATGAGCCCGTTGATGCTGCGGGACCTACCGTTTCAGGATCCCGACCGACTCGTGTGGATCGCCAAGAGCGCCGATCCCACTGGTGGGATGACGGCGGTGACGTCGCGCACTTCGAATCTGCGCGACTTCCGGCGCCTGAGTGAGTCGTTTGAGGGATTGACCGGGTACAACGCCTTCTTCGAACAGGGCGGCTACAACCTGGTCGGTAGCGGTGACCCTGAGCGACTCGTTGGAGCAGGCGTGGCGCAGGACTTTCTCGAGGTGCTGGGCGTGGTGCCCGCGCTTGGTCGGAACTTCGTCGAGGAGGAGGGGGTGTTTGGGGGCAGGCCCGCCGTGATCCTCACACACGGTTTCTGGCGGCGGCGGTTCGCGAGCGCACCGGGAATCGTCGGGACGTCCATCAATCTCAACAACGTGCCCGTCGAGGTGGTGGGAGTGCTCCCACCGTCCTTCGACTTTGCATCGACCTTTGCCCCGAGCACGCGGGTCGACTTCCTGTTGCCCTGGCCGATCTCCGACGAAACCGATAATCAAGGCAACACGACCTCGATGATCGGTCGTCTCAGGCCGGGGGCCACCATCGAGAGCGCCCAGGCAGAGCTCGATCTCATCGTCCAGGGACTCCAGGAGGCCGAGCCCAACCGGTGGGGATTGGATGCGGCCGTGAGCGACCTGCGGGAGAAGATCGCGGGCTCCTACCGCTCGGCGATGTTCCTCTTGGCGGCGGCCGCCGGCACGGTGATGCTGATCGTGTGCGTCAACCTCTCCAATCTGTTGCTCGCCAAAGGCGCGAGCCGCACCAAAGAGATGGCGGTGCGCGGTGCGCTCGGCGCGACGCGGCCGAGGCTCCTTCGCCAACTGCTGGTCGAGAGCCTGGTGCTGGCCCTGGGTGGCGCCGTGATCGGCACCTCCATCGCCTTTGGTGTCACCCGAGCGGTCGCCAACAGCGCCAGTCTCAATATTCCGCTGCTGCGCACGGTGTCGGTGGACGCCGTGGCCCTGCTCTTCACGTTGGGACTGGCCGTCGCGGCCGGCATCGTGATGGGCATCATGCCGGCGCTGCAGGCCACGGACGGACGTGGCACCAGCGCGATCAACGATACCAGTCGTGGATCGAGTGCAGGCAGAGGGGCCGCCAAGGTGCGCGAGGCCCTGGTCGTTGCCGAGGTGGCGTTGGCGTGCGTGCTGTTGGTGGTGGGTGGACTCTTCCTCAAGAGCTTCCAGAATGTCCTCGAAGTCGAGTTGGGCTTCCAGCCGGAAGAGGTCGTCGGGTGGACGGTGAGCACGAGCCGGTCGTTTGAGACGCAGCAAGAAGAGACGGCGTTCTTTCAGCAATTGGCCGTAAACGTCGAGGCCGTCCCGGGGGTCGAGGCCGTGGGGCTGATTGACGCGCTGCCGCTCGGTCGGAATCGGACCTGGGGAACGCTCCGCGGGGTCGGCATGGAGTACGAGGACGGCGAATTGGAGAGCGCATTCCCCCACCTCGTGGACCACCGCTACCTGCCCACCCTGCAGGTTCCCCTGGTTGCGGGTCGCCATTTCGGGGTCCGCGACACAGAGGATACGCCGAGGGTGATCATCCTGAACGAGTCGGCGGCAAACGCCGTGTTCCGTGGACAGGATCCCATCGGCAGGATGGTGACGAACATCGGGAGAGAATTTGAGGTGGTGGGTGTCGTGGCCGACGTGCGGCATCAGTCGCTGGAGGAGGGGGCAGGGTGGCAGATGTACTACCCGTTCACCCAGATCGGGGATTTCCAGACGATGGACCTGGTGGTCCGGTCGCGGTTGCCGGTGGAAACACTCGTTCCGGGTGTGGCCGCGGCATTGCGAGCGACGGATCCGACCATCCCCAGGGGTGAATACCAGAGCTTGACGGAAATCGTCGACCGTTCGGTGTCGCCCAGGCGCTTCCTGCTCGTGCTGTTGGGCGCCTTTGGCGGGACGGCCCTGCTGCTCGCGGCGTTGGGCATCTACGGCGTGCTGTCGTACTCGGTCACCGAGCGTATTCCCGAGATTGGCATTCGCATGGCGCTGGGAGAATCGGGATCGCATGTGCAACGGCGGGTTGTTGGACGAACGATGGCGTTGGCCGGTATCGGCATTGCGATCGGCACGCTGGGATCGTTCGTGGGGACACGAGTGATTGGATCGTTGCTCTACGGAGTCAATCCGACGGATCCGGTCACCTTTGTCGCTATGGCGATGATCCTGCTTTCGGTCTCGGCACTGGCGGGTTACCTGCCGGCGCGGCGCGCGTCCCGGACCGATCCAACCACGGCGTTTCGGTCGGTTTGACGGAGGACTGTCTGGGCCGCTGAGGCGTTGGTGCGGGCAGTGGGTTGCGGGACATCACTCTCGGCATCTCGCGTCAGCGGCCCGTGATCACCTGGATCACGCCCCGACCGTGGCCCGACCCGAATCGCATTGTGGCGTCGCTCCCGCTGAGAAAACGGATCTCAGTAACCGTGTCGATGGTAATGCTGCGCAGTTGGTTGACGTTGCCGCGTCTGGTATTGTCGACATATACGACAATCCCTTCCTCCTCTGTCTCTATGGAAACGCGACCACGAAGCCGCAGCCACTCGGGTCGCAGTTGCTGAACCACCTCGAATGCCGTGGCCGCATTCGTCGCGACGATGTCCGCCCGGGCGATGAGGTCCCGACCGCGCGGAGTGGTTCGCGGTCTCCTGGGCCCACGCAGACCGGGGCCCTTGTTGAGGCGAAACGAGAGGCCGAGCGACAGAGAAAGCACCCGATTCCTGAACGACTGACCGTCAAAAAACTCAGGAACGTGCAGTTGGCCCGGTGTCGGCTCGACGAGGAATGGTGGCGAGATGTTGGTGAGGCCGATGGTATAGTCGGCGGCGAGGAGCAACGACACGGTACCCTTTCCCACGCCGATTCCACCGCCGAGCACCACGCCGATGTCGCCTTTCGGCACACCGCGCTTGCCGCGGGTCTCGAAGCCAACGGTGGGGCCCACGAGCAGGTGGGGAGCCACAACACGGGAGGTATCGGCAAGTCGCAACTTCATCAGGACGGGAAAGCGGACGTAGTTGAGCTCCAGCACCCTTGCATCATCCAGCGACTCGGCGCCTTGCTGCACGAACTGACCTTCAGCGTGTAGGGCCACCCGTTTGCCCAGCTGGACCTCGTAGAACCCGGCGATCTGAAATCCGGTCTTACGTTCGGCGTTGATGGAGGTGCCGACTACCGTGGTAATCGTGCGCCCGAATTTGATTCCGATACGTGTTGGGGGGGGAGGACGCCGCACCACGGAGATCTGCAGGTCCTCTATCCACGTGGATCTATCGAAACCGTAAAATTCCGGTTCTCCGCGCTCACCTAGCGAACTCGTCTCGGAGCGCGTCAGGCCATCTTCGTGAAATGTCAACATAACGGAACCACTGATTCGGTGGTCCTGCTCTGCCGTGATGGTGATCTGGGAGTGGAGCGGAATACCGCAGACCGAATAGAACCCTGAAGGACCAGAGCGGAGAATGCGCTCTTCGTGTTCCAAACCCTTCTCGGACTCCGTGGTGATGCGTGCGATCACGCGACCACTCGCAACCTCGACCTCCGTGCCCGCGTCGCGGATGACACCCGCCACGGCTCGTTGGCCAGGCAGCAGCGGTTCGTTCACGCACACGCCTTCTGCCATGGCGTCGAACGACGGCATGACGATCGCAATCGTATCGGGTCGTCCCTCATCAAGAGTGGCGGTCACCGGCTGAGGGGTGAAGTTGAGCGAATCGAGTCGTGGGTGGCGATACGTCACGTCGTACACGCCCCGGAACGGGCCTTGCAGTACGAATTCACCGCGCTCGTCCGTTTGGGTCACATAGTCTGTCCCGACCAGTTGCACGGTTGCGGCTCGCAAAGGCACCGATCGGACATCCACAATCGACCCGTGGAGTCCCGTGAACGATGCCCGATGCACCACGCCGCCCGCGGGGCCGGCGATCCAGGTTGCCGTACCCCCCAGGTCCCGGTAGCCGAACCACCTATCCGTTCGTCCCTCCCGGCGGACATCCAGCATGCGAGTGTACCAATCGGTAACAACCCAGCGCCCTGAATCCGTTCGCATGAAACGGACCCGACCGCCTGCCTGGCGGTTGACGTCGTGCGGGGCGTCCAACAACCGGAATTCGAACGACTGGAGCTCTGCCGACGACGCGTCGATCCAGAAAGTCGCGTCTATGTCCGACGTCGAGCTTGGATCGCCCTGGGGGTGGAGTCGCAAAGCGAGGCGATCATGCTGCCGAGTGAGCACAATGCAGTAGTCATTGCGGCGGGGATAGTCGAGAAGGGCAGTGCCGCCCGCTGACAGCAACGACATCAAAGAGGAGTCGCGCACCAGGGCGTACTCGTCGCTTATCCGACGATCCAATTGGTTCGTCAGGACTAAGGGGCCAACGCGGTTTGATACGGTCTCGCTGACCACCCTTTCTTGGGTATTCAAGACTCGTTCGTACTGCATCGCGCTGTATTCGTTGTGATGTCGCCCGCCGGGCCATTGCGCAGCCATGAGCGCCTTGCGGATCTCCGTCCAGACCAAACCAATCCCGAGATCGGCGTCGGGCGCTGCGTCGCAACGGGCTGCGATATCAAGCGGAAGCGTGTCCAGCCGCACCGGCTGCGTCGCGAGCTGGGCGACCATGTCAACCACGTCTCCCGCATTCAGACGAAATGACGCCGACGTGGTGGAGTGAAACCCCACTCGCTCGGACCGCAGGCGATAGGTGCCTGGCCGGGGGGCCTCGATGACCAACAGGCCGCTGGAATTGTGAAGCGCGCGGCCGACTTCTGACCCGTCGCGGTCCAGCAACACGACATACCCAGGGTTTCCAGGGAGGGACACGGTGTGGTCCGGGTTCGTGGCGATCTGCTGGACTTCGGGGTGCCGCAATACGACCAGCGTCCGGGCGGTCTGACCGATGAGCGGCCGGACGGTGGCGGCCAACAGGCAGAGAAGTGGAAGGAATGGGCCAGCGATGTGGCGCATCATCCCCCCGGAGGTGACAAGACGAGAGGTTCTACCCCGATCTGGGCGGTACGTTCAACACCACCAGCGAGTGACGCGGCCGGGTTCTGACACGGCCCGTGAAGGTTGCTCAGAAGCCCCCTGATGGGACGATCCCTTCCTCCAGTTGCTCAAAGTCCTTCTTCAATCGATCCCGTACCGTATCTCGAGAAACCGCTGCATGGGAAGCGGCGCATCGCCCCGATTCAGCAGCATGACGACAAAGAGGTCCCGCTCGAAGTAATACACGTTGGCCGACACGTGGCCCATCGATCGCCCGGCATTGCCTTCGTGATCCCCCATGGGCCCCGTCATGATGAGGTAGTTGAGTCCATTGACCCGGCCCGGGTCGACGCGGCGCATGGCGTCCCAGGAGGCGTCGCTGAGCAGCTCTCCTCCCCTCAACGCCCGGTGATACCGCAAGAGATCCAGTGCATTCGATACGACGCTGCCGTCCGCCGAATTGGGCAACGCGTGATCAGCGAAGGAACAATCCAGGAGCTCTCCTGGTGCGGGAGCCCATCCCGGCTGGCCGCAGTACCCCCTAGCCCGAGATCGATTGATGGTCCTGGCATCGTACAGATACATATTGTCGAGCCCGAGGGGGGACACGATCCGCTCGTCGAGCACGTCGCCTAACGGTTCTGCCGTCACGATCTCGATGACCCGCCCCAAGAGCAGAGCGTTCGTATTGCTATACGCTTGGGAGCTGCCTGGGTCGAAGATCGGATCCCGGCTCGGCATCATGTCGAAGATCTCAGTGGGGAGGTGAGGGTCGGAGAAGAATTCCGGCACCCTCTCCTGGGAGCTGAGCGACAGGGCGCCGAAATAATCGGGTATCCCGGACGTATGGTTCAACAGCATCCGGATCGTGATCTCCTCCCCACGCGGCCACTCCAAATAAGTTGACAGCGGATCGTCCAATGTGAAAAGACCGTCCTCCACAAGCTGGAGTGCCACCGTGGTAAAGACGTTCTTGGAGATGCTGCCGATGAAGAACGGTGTCTCGGGGCTAGCCGGAATCTCCTGAGAGATATCGGCGTATCCTGCGGCCGCGGCGATGGGCGCACCACCTTGCTCCGCCAAGGCCACAACGATGCCTGGCAGCCCTGTCTCTTCGAGCAACTGTTCGAGCTGTGACTGCAGGATATCGGCTTCGCCGCGTCCTGAGGTGCAGCCGGCCGAAGCCAGACACAGAAGCATGCCAACGACAAGGACGCTGTATCGAGTTCGTGCCAAATTCATCAGGTTACCTCTCGGGGGGAATCGCCTGCGTGGGTGCCGACGAACCTCCCGGACACAATATGGGGTGAATCGCGCCACGGGACTGTGAAGATTCCGTTGTGATTGGGCGATCTTTACGATATTGTGTCCGGTCCCTAGATTGGCCCTTGCGCTGCCCCGAACGGATTCCGATGCCGGGGTGTCGCTTCAACTCACCGCTGTTCACCATTGCGGAGGTGTCCCGTGGCCAAGTTCTCAAAAGGTGAAGCGATCAAGTTCGGGTGGTCCACCACGACCGGCAATCTGGGCCTCTTTGTCTTTGCCATACTGACTCTGCTGATCATACAACTGATGCCCATGATACTCACCCAGTCCGTCGTGGTGATGATCGTGGGGACGCTACTGGGGTTTGTAGTAACGATGGGGATCTTCCGGATGAGTCTCCGGTTCATAGACGGTGAGAACGGGGAACTCGTCGATCTGTTCGCGACTTTTCCGTTGCTCATCAACTACATCATCGCAACGATCCTCGTGAGCATCATCGTCATGATCGGTATGCTCTTCTTCGTCATTCCTGGAATAATCTTGGGCATACGTCTGCAGCTGTACACTTGGGTTATCGTCGACAAGCAGGTGGGACCCCTCGAGGCATTGCAGCGGAGTTGGGAAATAACGCGGGGATCAGCTTGGAATCTGTTCCTGCTCGGTTTGCTGCTCGGCCTCGTCAACATCCTCGGGATGCTCGCTCTCGGGGTTGGCGTGCTGGTGACCGGCCCGCTGTCCATGGTGGCAATGGGGTACGCGTACCGACAGTTGGAATCGAGTTACTAGGCAATAGCGGGCGACACGCGCAATGGTGTGTGGACCGCGCCGGCAGCACCGGGCCCGGCGCGGTCCTTGCTGTTTGGCGATTCAGGGTTGGATGGTGTGGAGCCCCCCGAGGTTGTTCTCGCTCAGCATACTATTGAAGGCGGACAGGTCGTCCCTTATCAATGCGCTGAACCTCTCTTGATAGGTCCGGAGTCGCTCTTTGAGAATCCCGTGCACTTCGATGGCCTGGGCAGTGGGGGGCCAATCGGAGCCGACTCCACCCCAGGAGGTCTCCACATCCGAATACAGGAATCCAAACCGGGCATAGAGCTTCGCAGGGTTTCTGAAGACGTCCTGGCCTCCACCGGTCAATCGCATTTGAAACAGGTTCTGCTCGAAGTCGATGAGCGTCTGATCGAGCCTTTTGCCGGCCTCAACAACCGACTGGTAGCGGTCCTGCCCTTCGAGGCGATCGTTTAGGTCATCGATCTGTTTCCGGATCCACTCGACCTCGTTGATCATCTCCACAACCTCAGACAGGTTGTCCCGGATCTCGAGGGACATGGCCACCTGTTGCCTGATGTCTTCCACGGTCCCCGTGGAACTCGGGTCCTTCCTGACAACGAGGGGCTGTGTGAGCACCTGACCATCTAGTTCCAGCTGCACCGTATAGGTACCGGGGGCCGCCAAGGGTCGGATACCACTTCCACGAACTCCCCAAGTGACGATCGGACGCCATCCGTCTGGTCCAGGCTCGACCCACGGCGCGTCCATCGGCTCTGTGCGGAGCCTCGCCTGCGCTGAACTCTTGTGCCGGAGATCCCACCAGACACGATTGATGCCGGCATTGTTCGTTGCGTCCAACGTCTCCACCAGGCCGCCCTGCTCGTCCAGTATCGTGATGGTGACGTCGGCATCGGGCTGCGACTTCAAGTAGTAGTGGATGGACGCACCGTAGGGCGGGTTGTCTCCCTGCGACGGATCGTCATGCACCTCCATGGGACCGGCTTTCATTAGAAAGCGGTACGCCTGACGCGGCTCAAAGAGGTGAACGTCGGAATCGACAATCTCCTGGGTGAGCTGCTGGACCGGCGTGATGTCGTCCAAGATCCAGAAACCCCGTCCGTACGTACCTATCACCAGGTCGTTGAAGTGCTCCTGCACCACGAGCCAATGCACCGGTGCGTGGGGAAGGTTCGTCTGCAGGGCCTGCCAATTCCGCCCGTCATCGAACGAAACGTAGACTCCGTTTTCCGTTCCAGCATACAGGAGTCCCTCGCGGGTGGGGTCTTCCCGCACAACATGCACGTAGCTGAAAACACTCTCGGGAATACCGTTGGTGATCCGCCGCCAGCTCCGACCGTAGTCGGTCGTCCTATAAATGAAAGGCTGCCGATTGTTGACCTGATGCAGATCGACGGTGATGTACGCGCGTCCCGCTTCGTATCGGGACGGCTCGATATTGCTCACGGTGCCGAGTGGTGGTAGGTCCGGGATGTTTTCGGTCACGTTGGTCCAGTTGGCACCACCGTCTCTCGTAACGTGTACCAGTCCATCGTTTGTGCCCGCCCAGATAACGCCCTCCTCGAGCGGCGACTCCGCAATCGCAAAGACGAGGGCCGCGTACTCCACGCCCAGATTGTCTCGTACCAGACCGCCGGAGTTGCCGACCAGCGCCGGATCGGCGGTGGAGAGGTCGGGGCTGATGACCTGCCAACTGGCTCCCCCATCGGTCGTCTGGTGCACATACTGGCTTCCCGTGTAGACCTTGTTGTGGTCGTGCGGGGAGATCGCGATGGGAAAGGTCCACTGAATGCGGTACTTCACCTCGCCGGCGGGCCAGCCCATGTAGCTCTCCGGCCAGATGTCCACCGAGCGGGCATGGCCCGTGTTCCGCTCCAACCGGGTGAAGCCGGCGGCGAAGCACCCCGACCAGACGATGTTGTTGTCCACCGGATCGGGAATGGCAAACCCACTCTCACACGCTCCCACGTGGCGCCACGCTCCCGTACCGATGCCTCCCCCTCCGAAGGAGGCGTACAGGGTGTTGCTGGGACCGTGCGTCGAGGGGCCGTCCTGCCGGTTTCCATAGACGTTGTAGGGGATCTCGTTGTCGACCGCCACGTGATACATCTGCGCGATGGGCAGGCGGACTCCACGCCATGTCTCCCCACGGTTCACCGAGATGGCCACGTACTGATCGTTGCCCACCACCATGCGATTCGCGTCGGTGGGATCGATCCACATGTCGTGGTGGTCTCCTCCGGCAATCGGAAACCGCTCCACCGTCGACCCGCCGTCCAGCGAGATCGACGCGCTTGGCGCGAGGAAGTAGACCTCGTTGTGGTCGTCGGGGGCCACCGCGGCGCGCGTGTAGTAGTGGGGACGCTGCGTCAGCACGTGATCGTGACTGACGAGTCGCCAGTGATCGCCGCCGTCGTCCGAGCTCCACAGCACACCGCTCTCCGTCTCCCGGCCCTCGCGCGGCTCGCCATCCGACGTTTCGATCAGCGCGTAGACGCGATCCGAATTGCTGGGGGCGACGGCGAGCCCGACCTTGCCCGTCGTGGTCGTAGGCAACCCGTTGCCTTGGAGACGCGTCCAGGTGGTGCCGCCGTCGGCGGAGCGGAAAACCCCGCCAGTCGTGCTGCCGCTGTTGCGACCCCACGTCTTGATCTCGAGTCTCCACATCCCGGCAAAGAGGATCCGTGGGTTGTTCGGATCCATCGCGATGTCCGACGCGCCTGTTTCCTCGTCCACGAAGAGGACCCGCTCCCAGGTGTTGCCCCCGTCGGTGGTGCGATAGACGCCCCGCTCCTGCTGCGGTCCATAGGAATGCCCCATCACCGCTGCGAAGACCACGTCGGGATTCCGGGGATCGATCAGAACGCGGCCGATCCGTCCGCTCTCTTCGAGTCCCATGTGCCGCCAGGTTTTCCCGGCGTCGGTCGAGCGGTAGATGCCATTCCCGATGGAGATGTTGCTCCGGATGAACGTCTCACCGGTTCCCGCCCAGACCACGTTGGGATCCGAGGCGGCCACGGCCAACGCGCTGACGGAGGAGACCTCCTGGTCGTCGAAGATCGGCTCCCAATGGGTTCCGCCGTCGGTGGTTTTCCATAATCCTCCGGAAGCCGCACCGGCGTAGTAGGTGTTCGGGTCACCAGGTACACCCGCGACCGCGGCCAGCCGGTTGCCGGGAGGACCGATGTGGCGGTACTGAAGCTTTGCGTAAAGGTCCGGCTGGACGCTCTGAGCAGCGCCGGCGGAGAAGGTGACGAGGAGAAGAACCGTTGGGACGAGAATGCTGAGATATTTCGGACCCAGTCGTACTGTGGGCATCCAAAACCTCCTCAAGTGGTGCGAGGTTGGTGGTGTCCAGATCGTGGGGCTAAGATGGACCGTCACCGGCGGTTTGGCGAGGTCTTGGCTGGTCCGTTTGCAGTGGGTTGGGACAAAGGACCTCCACGGCGTTGGGACAGACGGCAAAGGTGGCTGGTGTCGTCCCAAACAGGTCCCCGTCGATATCCAGGATTGCGGGAGGATCGCTGTCTACCTCGATCTCCGTGGCCGGAAAATACCGGATATCAGGTTCCTTGATGTGCTTGCCCGACGCGATCTTTGGCAACGTCGTCATCCTCTTGATCCTCGACCGCGAGGGAACAATGGAAACGTTCAACTCGCCGTCGTCAAAACGCGCTCCGGGGGCCAAGCACATGCTTCCACCAGCTGTCCGCTCGACGTTTCCCACCAGTATGATGAGGATACGCCCGCCGTATTCCTGATCCTCCCATCGCACGGTCATGCGTGGAGCTCTATAGGCGATGATCTGCAAGATGGTGCCCAGGTAGTATGCTCCCGTTGGACCCAGTAGCCGCTTCATCCAAGGTCGTATCATAGGCTGCGCGGAGAACCCGACGGCCACCATGAGGAATGCATATCGGTGTGCCCGGCGACCGTCGACACGGCAGTCGATCCGAAAGAGGTCGGCGGTTCTGACATGATCACCGTGCAACGCGTCCATAGCGTCTGCAAGAGAAGAAATGCCGAGGTTGCGGGCGATGTCGTTGCCGGTGCCGGCCGGGAGGATGGCGAGTCTGGGGTGGGGGACCTGATGGGTCATGATCCCTGACATGACTTCTCCCACCGTGCCGTCCCCTCCTACCGCGGCCAGGATATCGTAGCCCTGGGCGGAAGCCGCGATTTCCCGAGCGTGGCCCTGGCAACTTGTGAAATGCACGTCCTCAGGGTTGATCTGATCCGGCCAAGTCGATTGCACTTGTTTCCATACGTTGATGCCCGCGCCCCCATGGCCGGCCGGATTGATGACGTAGAGGATCTTGTTCATCCCAAGTTCATTCGCTGTGAACGCGCAATACGCGTCCGGTGATCTGCATGAGCCAATATGCGGCGAAGTGGGCTGCGGTACTGTGAAGGTTTCTTGGGTTCACATGGCGGGGGTTGGGATCTCTCGCGAAACCCAGGCGCGGCTCCCATCTTTCCCTATATCCCGGCACCCGTCCAGCGGCCGGGAAAGGAGCGACCCATGACCAAGAGACTATCGCGTCGAGCGTTTCTCGAGCTGACGGGAAGTGCGCTGGGCGTTTCCGCCGCCACCGCCTGTGCCACCCAATCCGCCCCGAGGCAGACGCCGTCGCCTGCGACCGGCCCTCGGCCGTTCCTTGCGAGCAGCCCTGATCCGTGGATCGAGATCGACCGTGGGGCATTCCAACACAACGTGCGTGAAGCCTCCCGTTTGGCCGGGGGGCGTCCCATCCTCGCCGTGGTGAAGAACAACGCCTACGGCCTGGGGGACCAGACGGTGGGGCCCCTCCTCGCCGATTGTCCCGAGGTCGGCGGTATCGCCTGTGTCAGGGTGCACGAGGGGGTGGCTCTGCGCGAGGCCGGCGTGCGCAAACCGATCCTCAACATGGCAGAGGTCTCTGAGCCGGAGATGGAAGAGCTGGTGCGACACGAGGTCACGCCAACAGTCTGGCTCGACGACGCGCCTCAGCGCATCGAACGCCTGGCGCGGCGTTTGGGACGTTCGGTACCCGTTCAGCCCTTCATCGATACCGGCATGGGGCGGGAGGGCATGCCATACCGCCGCGCCGGGCAATGGCTGGAGACCTTGTGTACCAGTGAATCGGCAGACGTGCTCGGCACCTACACCATGTTCGTGCACGAGTTGGAGTTCGACCGCGAGCAACTGGCCCGCTTCGAGAGTCTTGTTTCACGGGCCCGATCCAGTGGCCTGGCGTTGGGTACCCTGCACGCCGCCCCGACGTTCGAGCTTTTCCAGCTTCCCGAAGCGCACTTGGACATGGTGCGTCCGGGTAACGCCTTGTTCGGCAACTATCCTAGCGCCGAAGGTATGCACGAGCTGGCCGACCTGAAGCCGGTGTTCCGGCTCTGTGCGCGAGTCGTCAAGCTCAAGCGACTCGAACCAGGAGAGAGTGCCGGCTTCTCCCGCTCCTACATCGCCGAGCGACCCACCTGGGTGGCGTTGCTACCTGTGGGCCATACCGACGGGTATCCGTCCACGGCGGCCGACACGTGCGAGGTCTTGATCGGTGGCCGGCTCTACCCCGTGATTGCGAACGTCAACTCGGCGCACACGGTGGTGGAGATCGGAGCGGAGAAGACCGTTGAGGTGGGCGACGTGGCGACATTGATCGGTCCCGACCACGAGGCGATACTGCCGCACACCATAGCCGATCGGACCGGGGTCAGGTTCCTGAGGCTCATCCAAAAGATGAACGCTCGGTTACCGCGTCGGGTTGTCTGACGAAGAGAAGAAAGGCTACAACCCGTTTTGCGCGATCCTCTCCATCGCGTCACAGAAGATGTCGAGTTCCTCGAGCGTTGTTTGAAGGCCCGGGCTGACCCTCACCCCCCGGACGTTTTCGGCACGCTGGGTGGGGTTGGCTACCCGAATGCGGTGCTCGTCCCACAGGTGGTCGAGGAGCGCCCGCGGCTGAATGCCATCGATGTCGACGGTTGCGATGGCACAGCTCATATCGGGGTCAAAAGCGGTCCGAAAGCGGACGTTCGGATGCTGTGCAACACGGTCTACCCAGTACCGGGTGAGGTACCGAAGCCGCTCTTCTATTCTCTCTTCTCCGATACCATTGTGGAAGGTGATGGCTTCACCGATCGCCAGCGAGGTAGCGGGGATCGTGCCCAGTGCCTCGAACTTGCGCACATCGGCCTGGAGCCCACTCGGCGGAGGCAGAAGCGGCCAGGTGCCTGCGATTCGGTCGCGGCGCACGTAGAGCATTCCCGTACCTTTGGGAGCCATGAGCCACTTGTGAAGGCTGGTGCCGAAGTAATCGCAACCGAGGTCTTCGACCTTGAAGTCGAACTGGCCGAAAGACTGCGCCCCATCGACCACGACCTCGATCCCCCTGGCGTGTGCCATTTCGCAGATTTGCCGCACTGGGAAGATCTGGCCCGTGAGGTTGACCTGGTGAGAAACGAGGATCAGGCGTGTCCGGTTGGTGATACCGCTCTCGATGGCCGCCGTGAGCTCACCCATACTCTCCGGAACGGCAGGCACGGGGACGTGCTTGACCCCGATCCCGTCCCGGTGCCGCCGCTGCTCGAGACCGTCCAGCATGGCCCAGTAATCGTGGGTTGTGGTGAGGATTTCGTCCCCCGGCTCCAACTCGATCCCCAACAGTACAGTCTGTAGCGCTTCGGTAGCGTTTCGCACGATGGCGACTTCTTCGGGATCACAACCGAGTTGCCTCGCCAGTTTCACTCGCACGACTTCTAGTCGCGGAGGTAGGGTCGTGAAGGCTGTGTAAGGCGGGAGCTTCTCTTGCTCCATCGTAAGATCCAACACCGCGTCGGTAACGATCTTGGGGCAGGCACAGAGTCCGGCGTTGTTGAGATTGACGACACTGCGGCTCACGCTGAAGCTCTGCTGTACCTCGCGCCAGAAGTCCTCGTTGCGCGCCACCTCCTGTGCCGACTGTCCGGTCAGTCCTCGCGTGGCAGCCTCGATACGCGCCATGTGGGCTCGGCCCGTGGTTCTCTCCGTTGGGGAGGACGCGACGCCGTGCCCGGCGCCGGTACCTGCCTGAAACGTTCGTGGGTTCGGGAGAAAACTCGCTGAGGCAACGCCGAGACCGTTCAGGAAAATCCTTCTGTCCACGGTAGATCCCTCCGTGACATGCGCGACTGTGACTTGGAGCACCCGTTCCCGAGGCGTTCCAAGTAGCGCGGCTTGACTGAGAAAGCTCTAAGCTACGACCTGTTGATGACGACGGCCAGAACCGGGAGAGGCCGGGACTTCAGCGCACTGCCTCCCAAACACCAACAAGGCTGACGGAGCCGATATCGCCTCCGAAATCGATACGCCAAGTGGCGGTACCACCCATCCTGGTAGAATCACCGTAGGCCAGGTTGCCTCCTTGATGGGCATCCCTCGTATCGAAATCGAAGCTCACCGGCGCACTCGAAAAGAGGCTCGTCTCACCAACGGTCCCGTTCACGATCGTGCCTGTGGCTGCCCGATCAAGGATCGTCTCACCTTGGCGCACACAGGTGAACTTCCCGCCGCCATAGGTCCCGGTGAAGGCACTGTTTCTGCCACCCTGATCGAACACCATCCGATACCCGGAAGCGTTACACGACACCTCACTGCCCTCGGAATCCTGCAAATCCCCCGCGTTGAACGTCCAGGTCCCGCCGACGTGTGGGACGATCGGTTCGAAAAAATCCGGCTCGAGCACATCGAAGTCGCAGCCGACCGCCACCAGGAGAATCGCACATATGGCGAGTGGGGTGATGGTGAGGTTCTTCATGATGCCGCAGTATCGCCCGGCACCGTCAAGCGGGCGTCAAGGTATCGTCTCGCTTGACGTTCGTTTGACGTGAGGCTGCCACCCTTCCAACTGCGGATACGCTCGCTGATCCGTACAGGGCAACGGCCCTGGTCGTGCGATACTCCGCTTTGAAAAGGAGCCGGTCATGCAAACCCGTCGAACCCTATCGATTGCCGCCGTAATCACCCTCCTCGCCGGCCCGGCGGCGGCGCAGCAAACACTGGACACTCTGCCTCGTTTGGTGGAACGCAACCTGAGTGGACCTCGCTTTGGCCTCACGTACGTGGGGATCAAGAAGGAGTCGAGGGAGCGTCTCCCGCCCGGCGAGTTCCATCGCGTCATCAGCCAGTTCGGATGGCACTTCGAGTATCAGATCACGCCCGAGGGCGGCGGACCGCAGTTCGTCCTGCAGTTCGTCCCGATGGTGGCAGGTGTCGAG
>JBDHHA010000068.1:0-21101 GCA_039589615.1 Gemmatimonadota bacterium | reverse complement strand
TGGCGTGATTGTCCGGCAGATGCTGCAGAAGGTGAAGGTCGTGGATCCTGGTGACACCGACATGCTGGAAGGTGAGAGCGTCGATAAGGTGAGCTTCCGGGATCGGAACGAGGCTACGGTAGCCGCGGGCAACAGGCCGGCCACGAGTGAGCCATTGTTGCTCGGCATCACGAAGGCGTCGCTCACGACGCAATCGTTCATCTCGGCCGCGTCGTTCCAGGAAACGACCCGGGTGCTCACGGATGCGGCGATTCGCGGGGCGAGAGACGACCTGCTGGGGTTGAAGGAGAACATCATCATCGGTCACCTGATCCCGGCCGGGACCGGTATCTACCGCTACGCCGACGTGGAGGTCGAGCCTCCGGCGGGGTTCGAGCCGCCGCCGCCGCCCGAGGTGGTGGAGGGAGAGGGAAGTGTGCCGTCGCCGTTCCTGGCGTCGCCGGTGGCGCAGGGAGCCAAGGCGGTGCAAGCGCCGTAAGATTGGTAGGTCGGTAGGTTGGTCTTTGCGGCCAACCTACCGACCTACCCCGTTCTGCTCCCTACCTCCTCACACTCCCACCGCCATCCTGCGTCCCACCGCATCGGCCACAATCCGCACGTCGTCCATCATCTCCTTGAACCCATCCAGCGTCAGACTCTGCCGGCCGTCACTCACGGCGATGTTGGGATCTGGGTGCACTTCCACGATGATTCCGTCGGCACCCACCGCAACCGCCGCCCGTGAGAGAGCGGGTACCAGCTCTCTCCGACCTGCAGCGTGGCTCGGGTCGACAATCACCGGAAGGTGGGTGCGCTCCTTGAGGACGGGGACGGCGCAGATGTCCAGCGTGTTCCGTGTAGCCTGCTCGAAGGTCCGGATGCCTCGCTCGCACAGCATCAAGCGGGGGTTGCCGGCGGCGGCAATGTACTCGGCGGCCATGAGGAGTTCCTCGACGGTGGCCATCATGCCCCGCTTGAGGAGCACGGCTTTCGGTTGCTCGCCCACGGCCGACAGGAGCCGGAAGTTCTGCATGTTGCGGGCGCCGATTTGGAGCACGTCGGCGTAGCGCGCCACGAGATCCACGTCGTCGGGCGCCACGACCTCCGTGACGACCTTGAGGCCGGTGGCGTCCCGGGCGGCGGCGAGGAGCTCGAGACCTTGCCGGCCGAGCCCCTGAAACGAGTAGGGTGAGGAGCGGGGCTTGAACGCGCCGCCGCGGAGCATCGACGCTCCGGCGGCCGACACGGCGGCGGCCACCGTCATGATCTGATCGTGGGATTCCACGGCGCATGGGCCGGCAATGACGACCAGCGCCGGGCCTCCGACCGTGACGCCCTCGACCTTCACGCGAGTGGATTCGGGATGGTGCTCGCGGGACACCAAGGGGTATGGAGGCGCCACCGGCCGCACCTCGCGCACACCGGGCATGGCTCCCAGCGCGTCGGCGAGGGTGTCGGCACCGTGTCCCACCACGCCGACCAAGCTCTGGCCGTCGTGTTCGCTGACCTGGACCCGAAATCCAGCAGTTTCGATGAAGCTGACGATTTCCGCTTTCTGCTTGAGCGGGCATCCGTTTTCCAGTACGGCAATCATGTTCTTGATTCGTCCTTACGTTCGTCACGGAGACTGCGGAGGAAGGCGATGGGGTCCCCACCGCGCTCCAACACCTCGATCAAGGCGCTTCCCACGATGACGCCGTCGGCGTGGGTTGCGACCGCGCGAACCTGTGTTGCATTCCGGATACCGAAGCCGGCCAGGACCGGCACTGGGGACACCTCGCGCACCCGGCGGAGATACTCCAGCATCGTGTCGGTCCGTCCGGCATCTCCACCCGTCGTGCCGGTGACGGTGACGGCGTACACGAAGCCTCCCGACAGCCGGCAGAGGCGTTCCAGACGCTCCGCCGGGGTCACCGGTGTCGCGAGCTGGATCAACGCGATACCGGCGTCGTGTAGGGCGGCCTTGACGGGCTCGCACTCCTCCAGGGGCAGATCGGGCACGATCAAACCTGCCACGCCAGCCTCGGACGCCCGCCGGGCAAACGTCGGCAACCCAAGGGCAATCACGGGATTGAGATAGCTCATCAAGACCACGGTATCGCACGCCGCCCGCTCCACGGTGTCCAGAATCCACGGAAGGGTGACGCCGGCCGCCAGCGCCCGGCGACTCGACTCCTGGATCGTGACCCCGTCAGCCATGGGATCGGTGAACGGCACGCCGACCTCCACCACCTCTGCCTCCTGCGCCACACGGTCGAGGAGGGAGCCGAAGGATTCCATTTCCGGGAACCCGGCGGTGAGAAACGCCGCCAATGCCGGACGGTGCTCCGCGGTCCGGCGGATGGCGTGCTCCAGGCGCGCCGCGCCGCTCACGCGTTCTCCTGGGATTGGTACGCCATGAGTGTCGCCAGGTCCTTGTCTCCCCGGCCGGAGAGACCGATGAGGATACACGCGCCAGGATGAGCGGTGGCCCAGCGCTTGGCGCCCGCCAGGGCGTGGGCGGACTCCAGCGCGGGGATTATGCCCTCGAGGGCGCAGCATTCGTCCAGCGCGGCGACCGCCTCCGCGTCGCTGATGGTCTCGTAGTCCACTCGCCCTACCGCGTTGAGGAACGCGTGTTCCGGTCCCACACCGGGGTAGTCGAGGCCCGCAGAGATGGAGTGGGTCTCCTGGATCTGTCCGTCATCATCCTGCAGCAAATCCGAGTAGGCCCCGTGTAACACGCCGGGCCGACCGAAGGAGAGCGTTGCCGCGTTCTGTCCGATGGAGTTTCCTACGCCCCCGGCCTCGATGCCCAACATGGTGATGGTGTCGTCGCCGAGGAGGGGATGCAGCAGCCCGATGGCGTTGGATCCGCCACCCACGCACGCCACGGCGAGGTCGGGGAGTCGGCCCTCCAACTCCAGGATCTGCGCTCTCGCTTCCCGCCCGATCACGCTTTGGAGCTCGCACACCAGCCACGGGTACGGGTGTGGACCCACCGCCGAGCCGATGAGGTAGTAGGTCGATTCGGGGTCCGAGACCCAGTCCCGCAGTGCTTCGTCGATCGCCGATCGCAACGTCCGGTCGCCGGTTGTCACCTGGGACAGCTCGGCGCCGAGGCGCTCGATACGGTCCACATTCGGGGCCTGGCGCCCAACGTCGACCGCGCCCATGTACACGGTGCAGGGTAGCCCCAGGCGCGCACACGCGGCGGCTGCGGCGACGCCGTGTTGGCCTGCGCCGGTCTCCGCCACCACCCGTTTGGCCCCGAGGCGTTGCGCCAGGAGTGCCTGCCCGATGGCGTTGTTGATCTTGTGGGCGCCGGTGTGGGTGAGGTCTTCTCGCTTGAGATAGACCGTCGCTCCCCACGACGCCTCGAGACGGGAGGCTCGCGTGAGTGGGGTGGGGCGACCCACCCAGCCGTTCAGCTCGGACGCTATCCTCTGCTGGAACGCCGGGTCGGCGAACGCGTCCCGGGCGCCTTCCTCCAGTTGGGAGAGCGCCGGCACCAACGTCTCCGGCACGAAGCGCCCGCCGAAGGCACCGTACCGGCCGTTGTCGTCCGGCAACCGGCCGGCGATGAGGTCGTCGAGTGTGGCGTCGCTTGCCAGCCAGGGGCCCGGCGGCATGGTGGTCATGGAGAAATCTCCGGCCCGGTTGTGAGTTGCGTCTCCGCGGCGCGGACCGCGGCCACGAACTGCTCGATGCGTTGGGGGTCTTTGAAGCCCGGCTCCGACTCGACGCCGCTGCTGACGTCGACGGCGAAGGGTCGCACGGTCCGTATCGCCTCCTCGACGTTCTCCGGGGTGAGGCCACCGGCCAACACCAGGCGGACCCGGCGAGCCACGTCGGAGGCTCTCCCCCAATCGGGTGCCACGCCGCGGCCGCCCCGACCTGGGGCCTCCAGTAGCACGGTGGGTGTGGGGCTCCGGGACGCGAATTGGGCAACGCGCTCCACCAGATCCGGCCCGTCGTGAAACACGGGCAGCAGGGCAGCCTGCTCGGCCACGGCATCGGCAAGAACCGGGGTCCGCTCCGTCTGCACCACGTTGGGCCGCACGAAGGAGAGCACCCTGACCACCTCGTCGACCCTGGGATGCCTGAACACAGCCACTGTCGTGACGAGGGGCGAGAGATATTCGACGAGCCGCTGTGCCTCTCCCACGTCGACACGGCGGGGGGATTCCGCAAACACGAAGCCCACGGCATCGACCCCCAGTTCGGACGCTGCGACGGCTGCGTCGGGCGTCGTGATGCCGCACACCTTTATGCGGACGTGCATTGTCTCATCGCTTCGGCGCGGCCCGCCTCGATCATGGCAGCGGTGAGCTTGGCCGGATCGGCGGCCCTCATGAGGGCGCTGCCCACGAGGGCCACGCGGTAGCCCAGGGCCGCCACCCTCGCCGCGTCCTCCGCGGTTTCGAGGCCGCTCTCGGCTACCCGCGGCAGCCCGTCGGGAAACGACTCGGCGAGGCGCGCCACCCGCTCGCCGTCCACCTCCAGGGTTGTCAGGTTGCGGGCGTTGAGGCCAACGAGCACCCGCACATCCACCCCTCCGGCAATGGCCGCGGCACGGGCGAGGTCGCCCTCGTCGAAGGCTTCCAGCAACACGAAGAGTCCGAGTTGTTCGGCCGCGTCCAACATCTCCTGGAGGCGCGCGTCGTCGAGGATTCTGAGGATGAGCAGCACGCCGCCCGCACCGGCTGCCCTGGCCTCGATGATCTGATACGGGTCCACGAGAAAGTCCTTGCGCATGACGGGTACTGGTACCGCCCGGGCGGCCCGGGAGAGATCCCCCAGGCTTCCGTGAAACGTGTCCGGCTCGGTGAGCACGGAGAGGGCCTTGGCACCGCCGCGGACGTAGGCGTCGACTTGCCGCTCGATCAGACCGGGGTCTTCGGCGTCTTGGGGCCAGAGTGCGCCCACCGAGGGTGCGTGACGCTTCACCTCTGCGATGAGATCGAAGCCCCCCGGGTGGAGTTGCAGCGGTGGTGCGGCGGGCCGTTCCAGCGCCTGCGCCCGCAGCTGGACCTCTGGGAGGGACTGCCTGGCCTCGGCGGCGCGTTGTTCGCTGCCACGGGCCATCGCTGTGAGGAAATCAGGCATCTGCCCGTTCCCGGGGTGAAAACGTCGCCAGCCGGTTGAGGAGCTCCCCGGCCGAGCCGTCGTCGATGGCGGCGTTGGCCGTGGCGATGCCGTCCTCGAAGGAGCCCGCTGCCCCGGACACCTCGAGAGCCAGTCCCGCGCCGATGGTGAGCGCGTCGCGGTGCGGTCCCCTCTCCCCCTCGAGGGCTGCCCGGAGCCTTTCTGCGTTCTCGCCTGCGCCTCCCCCCTTGAGGTCGTCGGGGTTGCACCGGGGAACCCCGCACGCCTTCGGGTCGCGCTCGCTTCTGGACACCGATCCGGGCCTGACGTCGAATAGGTCGAACGCACCGACAGGGGTGGCTTCGTCCCACGAGGGCGCGCCGTGGATCACGAAGGCACGCTCGATGGGCAGGCCGGAGAGAGCCTCGGCCATCAACTGCGCCACCGCGACGCTGAACGCACCGATGACGTAGAAAGGTGGCTCCGCCGGATTGGTCAGCGGTCCGAGAATGTTGAAGATCGTTCTGATGCCGAGCGCCTTGCGCACCGGTCCCACGGCCTTCATCGCCGGGTGGAAATAGGGGGCGAAGAGAAACGTGAAGCCCATCTCGTCGAGGCACGCTCCCGCTGCGTCCTGATCGGGGGGGAGCGTCAGTCCGAGACACTCGAGCACATCGGCGCTGCCCGACCTGCTCGAGATCGAACGGTTGCCGTGTTTGATGACCGGCTGGCCGCACGCGGCGGTGGTCAACGCGGATCCCGTGGAGAGGTTGAGGCTTCCCGACCCGTCGCCGCCGGTTCCCACGATGTCCACGCCGGTCACTTCTGCCGGAATCGTCGGTCGCTTCGCGAGACGGCGCATCGCCATGGCGAATCCCCGCACCTCGGCCGCGGTTTCTCCTTTGGTGCGAAGCGCCGTGAGCAGGGCGCCCGCCATGGGGCTCGGGAGCGATTCGTCCGTCAGGGCGACGAGGAGATCCGCCGCCTCGTCCTCACTGAGGTCGCTCCCGTGGGTCAGGCGCTCGAGCGTCATTCTCATGGCGACCTCCCGTTTGGGCTTTCGAGATCCAAGAAGTTGCGCAACAGGCGATCGCCCTCCGGCGTGAGCACGCTCTCGGGATGGAACTGCACTCCCTCAGTGGGAAGCGTGCGGTGGCGAACGCCCATGATTTCTCCGTCGGAGGTGTACGCCGAGACGACCAGGTCCTCGGGGAGCTGCTGCTCCGCCACGGCCAAGGAGTGGTAGCGTCCTGCGGGAAATGGGTTGGGCAATCCCTCGAACAGCGTGCGGCCGTCGTGGTACACGGGAGAGGCCTTCCCGTGCATCAGGGTCTGCGCGCTCTCCACCGTTCCGCCCAGGGCCTGTGCAATGGCTTGGTGTCCGAGGCACACTCCCAAGACCGGAACGTGGCCCATCATCTCCCGCACGACGGCCACGGACACGCCGGCACTCTCGGGCCTGCCCGGTCCCGGCGAGATCATGACGTGGGTGGGATCCAGTGCCTTCGCCTCGTCGACCGTGATCTTGTCGTGCCGCTTGACGGTGACCCGAGCCCCGAGCACGGCGAGGGCCTGCACCAGGTTGTACGTGAACGAATCGTAGTTGTCGATGAGCAACACGTGCCGTGTCATAATCCCTCCTCGGCGAGGGTGAGCGCCGCCTCGAGGGCGGCGCTCTTCGCCAGAACCTCGTCGTGCTCCCGCTCGGGAACGCTGTCGGCCACGATGCCCGCGCCCGCTTGGTACGTGTAGGTTCCGTTGCGCAGCACCAAGGTGCGGATGGCGATGGCCTGGTCCATGGCGCCGCCGTGTCCGAAGTACCCCACCGTGCCGGCGTACACCCCTCGTGGGTGTGGTTCCAGTTCTTCGATGATTTCCATGGCGCGGATCTTGGGCGCGCCAACGACCGTTCCTGCCGGAAACGCCGCCGCAAAGAGATCGAAGGCGTCCGTTTCGGGGGGGAGAATGCCCTGCACGCCACTGACCATGTGCATCACGTGGCTGTATCGCTCGATGGTACGATAGGGCTCGACGCGGACGGACCCGGGAACGGCCACGCGGCCCAAGTCGTTGCGGGCCAGGTCGACCAACATGATGTGCTCCGCGTTTTCCTTCGGGTCGGCGAGGAGCTCGGCTTCCAGCGCCAAGTCGGTGTCGTCGTCTGCGCCGCGCGGGCGTGTGCCGGCGATGGGGCGGAGGGATGCTTCGCGCCCGCTGAGGCGTACGAGGGCCTCGGGCGACGAGCCCACGATGGCCAGATCCCCGAAGTCGCAGAAGTACATGTACGGTGACGGATTGAGGAGCCGGAGCGCCCGGTAGACTTCGAAGGGGGGCACGTCACACGCGCCGCCGAAGCTGATGGAGAGGACGAGCTGGTACACATCGCCCGCGCGGATGTGTTCCTTGACCTCGCCTACCGATGCGAGAAAGCGCTCCCGCTCGAAACTCGGTGTGGGTGGGGCATGGGGGGTGATCGACGGACGCGGCGGGGTGGGGCCCCGGAGAGCATCCACGACCTCCCGCCGCAGCGCGGCGCGATCGTCCTCCGGGCCGTCGTACAACAGTGCGGCCCGCCGGGTCAGGTGATCGAAGGCGAGCACGGATTTGGGCGCCACGTACACGGCATCGAGATTGGCACTCGGCTCGCCGCCCTCGAAGCGCTTGCTGATCTCGAACCCCGTGAAGCCCACCAGTCCCCCCACGAAGGGCAGGCCGGGGATCTCGGGCCGGGGCTTGGGCGCTCGGTTGAGGGCGCTCCGGAGCGCGCCGAGGAGCTCCTCGGACGAGGCCGGTACGGGGCTCGAATCGCCGTTGATGCCGTAGCGGTCCCCGGCCAACCGGAACTCGACCGCATCCCCGAACCCGATGAACGAGTAGCGCCCAAGGCGCTCCCCGCCCTCCACGCTCTCCAGGAGAAACCGTGGCCGGAACGGCGCCAACTTGAGGTACGTCGAGACCGGTGTGTCCAGATCCGCGGTGATATCAAAGGCGGATTGCATGTGCCTCCGTGTGGCCCACTGAGCGTGTTGGGGGGGAGTCGGTGACGGGCACAAAAAATCCCACCCCGAGACGCTCGAAGGTGGGCGGTGATCCTGCTAGTCGGTAAAGGCTACTTGACCGAACCCACCTCCGGGCGCGCGCAATACCACCACCACCGGGTGTGGGCGCTCGAGACGGGGTAACCGGCCAAGTTTCTCATAGGACCGACCAATTAATGTCCTCAGGGGGCGTTGGTCAAGGGCGCCGGGGGTGCCGGATGGGCTTGTGGCCGTCCCCCGGTCGGGGTATCCGTTAGCGTCCACGAATGTCCGGGGTTGGCCATGAGTCAATCGGAGATTCTCTCAATCCTCGGCGGTGGGAGTCCCTCTCGATTCCCAAGGGAGAGTCCGATGAGTACCTCCGCCGCAAGCCCTAGCCCGAAGTTTGGTCACAGGCGATCTTCCGCCTGAATCGTACCCCTCTCGCCCATACCGTCCTGCATGGAAGACACACCCATCGACATCAAGGAAGTCATCCCCAAGCGCTTCGCCATTGTGCGGGAAATCGGCCGGGGGGGGATGGCCACGGTGTATCTGGCGGAGGAGCAACACCCCCGGCGGATGGTTGCCGTCAAGGTTCTCAATCCGGAGCTAGGGGCCAGGATGGGACGGGAGCGGTTCATCCGCGAGGTGGAGCTGCTCTCGAATCTGACCCACCCCCACATCGTCCCCATCTTTGCGTCGGGAGAGGCCAAGGGCCTCCTGTATTTCGTCATGCCGTTCCAGGAGGGGGAGACCCTCCGGGAACGGATTCACCGGGAGGGCCAACTCCCCATCGGGTTCGCCCTCCAGATCGCCCGGGAGATAGCCGACGCCCTGCAGTATGCCCACGGCAAGAATGTGGTCCATCGGGACATCAAGCCGGAGAATGTCCTGATCTCGGGAGACCATGCCGTGGTGGCGGATTTCGGGATCGCCCGGGCCGTCAGCGCCAGCGTGGGAGGGCTCACGGAGACCGGCCTCTCCGTGGGGACTCCGGCGTACATGAGCCCCGAGCAGGCGTCCTTGGGCGAATCCCTGGACGGGCGTTCCGACATCTATGCCCTGGGGTGTGTGCTGTACGAGATGCTGGCTGGCGAGCAGCCCTTCACAGGGAGAACCCCTCAGGCCATCATGGCCCGCCACGCGGTGGACCCCGTTCCTCGGCTCCGGACCGTGCGGGCCACCGTGCCCGTGGACGTGGAGGCGGCGATTCACAAGGCGATGTCCAAGTCTCCGGTGGACCGGTTCGATACCGCCGCGGAGTTCGGCGAGGCCCTGGCCACCGCCAGTGCCGTCGCGCACCTGGAGGCATCGACCCCATCGGAGGCCTTGGCGTCGCTCCGCCCCATGTCGCGCCGAGCCCTGCGGAGGCGCTGGACCGTCGCCGCCGTGGTCCTCGTGGTGGTGGTGGCCATCGCCGCCGTGTGGGGCCGCCTGGGGGGTGGTCCGGGTTCGCCTGCGCTGGCGGAGTTCCTCTATGAGGATTCCGTGGCGGTACTCCCCTTCGCCCGCATCGGGGGGGGAGCCGAGTTCGAGCACATGGGAGACGGTCTCACCTATGAGATCACGAGCCAGTTGGCCCAATTCGGCCGCCTCAAAGTGACGGCCCGGACCTCCGTCATGGCCATTGCCGGCGCCGGGCTCACCACGCCCCAGCTGGCCGACAGCCTGGGAGTGCGGTACCTGGTGGAGGGCTCGGTCCAGCCGTCGGGGAATCTGGTCCGGGTCACGGCGGAACTCGTGGAGGCTCGGACGGGGACCATCCTCTGGTCGGACCAGTACCAGCGGGAGCTCACGGACGTCCTCATGGTCCAGGAGGAGATCGCCCGGGAGGTGAGCAGCGCGTTGCTCAACACCGTGTCCGGGGGAAGGTTCCGGGGTGAAGTGGTGCACAGCCCTGCCCATCCCAGCTTCCTCGAGGGGAAGGACCTGATCGCCCAGCGTACGCCTGAGGCATTTCGGGACGCCATCGTGGCCCTCGAGCGCGCCATCGCCATCGATCCCGACTACGCTCCCCCGTACGCATCGCTGGCGTCGCTCTACGCGCTCTCGGTGACCTACCGGTACCGCATCGGGGCAGACGCCTACCAGGCGGCGGGGACCGCACTGGCGCTGGCGGACCGAGCCATCGAGCTGGACGCCGACCTGGCGTCGGCGTACTCGACCCGGGGCTACGCGGCCAGCATCGCCCTCGCTCCCACGGAGAGTGTCCGGGCCGACTTCGACCGAGCGATAGATCTGCGACCCAACTCGCCGGATGGGCCGGCATGGTCGGGGCACCTCCTGGTTCGGGAGGGACGGTTCGACGATGCGCTGCGGACGGCGCGCCGGGCGGTGCGCCTGGACCCGTTGGCGGCGTCGCGGAGGATCAGCCTGGCATACGAGGCCCTGCGGGATCACCAATACGACGTGGTGCTGGAGCAGACCCAGATGGCGCGGCGACTATCTCCAGCCCTCTACCTCCCCCGGGAGCTGCGTGGGGTGGCGATGCTGCTGGACGGCCAGGCGGGGGAGTGCATCCAGTTGGCGCTGGGGCCCTACAGCGGTCTCAGGGCAACCTGCCTCGCCGAGGTGGGTCGTGAACGGGAGGCCAGGCAGATCGTGGATTCGCTGGAGACAGCGATGCGGGCCGGCCGGCAGGTGGACACCCTGTTTACCGATGTCATCGCTGCACAGGGCCTGGCGGGCTATCACGCCTGGTTGGGCGATGTGGACCGGGCGCTGCAGTGGGTGACCCGGGCGTACGAGCTCTCTCCCAGCGGGGTGGATCTCCGGACCATCGATTCCGGGATGTTCGACAGGGTGCGTACCGACGCCCGATTCACCGAGCGCCTCGCGGAGCTGCGGGGTGGGATTTGGCCCCGGGTGAGCATGGAGCGGGAGCGGGCTAGGGATCGGGGGGTGCTGCGGTAGGGCGTGATCCGGTCTGAAAGATTCCTTCACCAGATCTTTGGACGGAGCGGGGAGGCCCGGGCCGTATTCTGTTGTGCAAGTCCATCCTTGACCGAACCGGACGGCGTACCCGATAAAGGAGAAACGGCGTGCTCAACTTCGCTCTCGGTGCCATCACGAGCTTTGCGGCCGCCCCGGCGGCGGCACATCCCGGCCACGGAACCGGCGACGGATTCAGTCTCTTGCACTATCTGACCGAGCCCAACCACGTCCTCGGTGCGGTTGGGGTTGGGATGGGGGTGGCAATCGTCGTCGCGCTCATGCGCCGTCGCGCACGGGGGTCCGCCGCTCAGGAGCGGTAGGCCTCATCTGCGCCTGCCCGATCCCGACGCACCACCCACGATTGTCTCGATACTCCCCGCGGTAGCGTAGGCGATTCTTCCGTCGCGCCTCGACGGGCCTAATTGCCCAAGAGATCCGCCACGGTCGTCTCCTGGACGAACGCGGCGAGCTGTGTGCCCAGTGTCTTCCACCGGTTGTGGGCGGCGCACGGGGCGAGGTCGTTGCACTCGGCTCGGCCCAGGAGGCAGCGCGGTTCCTGTTCGATGCGGTCGAAGGGCGCGACGACGGTGAGGAGGGAAAGCTCGTCTGGATGGACGGCGAGCTGAAAGCCACCGTGCTTGCCCCTGGTGGACATGAGGACTTCGGAGCGGACCAACTCGTTGAGGATCTTGGCCAAGTAATTCTGCGGGATCTCGAGGCTGGCGGCCATCTCCCCAACCCGCACCGGCCGCTCCGTGGAGTGCTCTGCGAGGTACACGACCGCTCGCAGCGCATATGCCGCGGTTCCTGAAAACACCTGGTGGGCCTCCGTGGATGGGGGCAGGAATGGGGCGGTGTTAAAGGTCTAATCGCCAACAATCAGGATATTGTCATCCTAATATCTTCATATATGTACTCCCCACCAGATTGCGCCGCAAGTTGTGCCGGAATACACTACTTGCCGGCCTCTCTCTTCACCGGCAGGGCGGATGAACGAGCGCGCAGCGGAGTCGTTGAATCACTTTTCGATCTATCGCTTCACTGAGGAATACTTCGGGCTCGAGTCGGCAGATCGCCGTGAGATGCACCGGGCCTGGTTCGAAGGATTGGAGGCGGCGTGCGGCGCGGTGCACTGCTACCAACTGTTCCCGGCCGAGCCCGCAGCCGACATCATGGTGTGGTGCGCCGTGCACGCAGATTCCAACCAAGCCCCCGCCGCGTTCTTCGAGGGGTATGCCAAGGCCACCGTGCCGCACCGCAAGTATCTCGAGCCGAGAAGCGCTTTGTGGGGGCTGACAAAACGTTCGCAGTATAGCAAATCGCGTTCGCGTCAGGAGATGGATCCGTTCCGCAAGGAGCGGGCGCCGTACCTCGTCATCTACCCGTTCACCAAGACGGCGGACTGGTACATGATGAACCGGGAGGCGCGGCAGGGTATGATGAACGAGCACATCCGCATTGGGAAGCAGTACGAATCGATCCAGCAACTCCTGCTCTACAGCTTCGGTCTCCAGGACCAGGAGTTCGTGGTCGTATACGAGACCGATGATCTCGCCGTCTTCTCCCAACTCGTGAACGACCTCCGGATGACCGAAGCCCGTCGCTTCACCTTGAATGACACTCCGGTGCACACGGCCGTGTATCGCACGCCGGAGGAAGCGCTGTCCATCTGGTGTTGAGGTCGCTCATCGCGGTCGCGGCCGCGTCGACCGTGGCGGTGTCGTGCGTCGGGCCGCCGGTCCACTTCTTTTCCGATCCTCCGCCGGACCACGCCGTGTTCAAGACGTTCTCGGACACGGTCCTCGTGGTGCGCCACCAACCCGGCGATTCGGTTTCGGCCGAAGCGGTGGCCTTCGCCTTCGACGTCCTCGACCGGGCGGAGGCAGCCGGTGAATCCCGGGCGGCTGAAGTGGTGCGGCGCGTGCTCGACGCGATGCCGCCCGAAGCCCGACTTCGGAACGAGGAGCCTGGAGCCCACGACGGCGCGATCTACCTGCGCGTACAGGGTCAGGGCCTCGCCCAGCAGTTCGACATGATGCGGGCCGACGCGTTGCTGATCAACACGGTGTCGGCCGATACGGTGGAAGTTGAGGTGGGAGAAGGTGACGAGGTCGTCGTGGAGCGGTGGTTGGCTCTGGTGCTCAACGGAGAAGCCGCCGCAAATCCAGCCGTCGGGATTAGATAGAACGCCTCGCGACCGGTACCCTCCAGCAAAAGGACCTGCCGCACGTCTCGCGACAGGTCCCCAATCATGCTTTGGACGATGCGGTGCGTCTACTGCTCGTCCTGGTCCGTCGTCGGCCGCTCGTCCCCCTGTCCCGCATCCAGATGTCCGTGGTGCAGCAGCGTGTTGAAGACCAACGCATAAGAACCCACGGTCTCACCGCGCCAGAACGGATTGAAGCTGAACAGCACGATGTGCCCGTCGCCGTGCTTGGCGTCCACGAGGGCCGGTGCGCCGGCCATCTCGGCGCCGTTCCTGAGCCCGCCGCTGATCAGCAGATCGCTCGCCGGTGCGAACCGGAATACGATGCGGTTCGTGTTGGCGGGCGGTGTGGGAGGCCCGGACGTGTCTTCCTCGTTTTCCTCGCGGAACGCTTCCACTCCGGCCTGACCCAGATCCTGTGACCGCCCCTGGACGATGTCCCGCTCATCCCGACCGCCCCGGCCGGTGCGTCGGGCGAGAGTGCTTCCCGGGTCGTCGGCCTGGGGCGCTGAGGCCAGCTGCCGGCCGAAGCGGCCGAACCGGCCCCGACCACTCGTGGCCACAGCGAAGACCGGCGCCGTGTTGAAGTACACGCCCAGCTCCTCGTCGAAGCCGTATGCGATGGGACTGTCCTCGGCGGCGAGTCGTGTCCGGAACACCCCACCCCGAGCCCAGAGGTTCGGCGTGTCCTTGATCCGAAGTCCCTGGACCAGGCCGAAGTGGAGCGGCAACGACGAGGTGTTGTTGATCGCCACGAACGTGCCGCCTTCTGCGACGAAGTTGGCCAGGTTCATCACGCCCTGAAGCTCCAGCCCGCCGCGCATGTCATCAGTCTCGTCCTGGGCGCCGATGTTGGGCGTCAGGTCGGTACGCCGCCACGGGATCGGCTCGTCGCCCGTGACACCCCGGAGGGTACTGAGGGCATCCGCCGACGACGGACCCATCACGAGCACGTCGTATCTGTCCTTTAGGTTCTCGTTGTCGCGGAGCTCGTGGATCGAGATGTAATCGTACGGGATCCCGTACAAGTCGAAGCCGATCCGGACCCATCCCTCGGACTGGGTGGAAGACCAGGTGTGAACGATGCCCACCCGCGGGGTCTCCACCGGATGGGTGGCGATGGCCGGTACGGATGACACGCCGTACGCCGTGAAGCCGTACTGTGCGCCGGCGTTCTCCAACACCTGCTCGAGATTCCCGCCGTTGCCCGACGTGGGAATGATGAATGTGCCGGCTCCGAATTCCATGTCCTCCGTCTCGAACGCCTCTTCCGCCGCATCGATGCGCAGATTGCGGTGGGCGTAGCGGAACGCGGCCAGGTCGTTGGCGGCGTCATAGTCGATGATGTAAGCGTCCGGGTTCCCGGCTAGACGCTCGACGCCCCCTGATGCCCGAATGGAGTCGCGCATGAGTGTCATCGGAACGGAGAGAACCTCTGCGTCCTCGATTCTGACGGTCTCCAGATTGTAGAGGGGCCCCAGCGTCCACCCGACGTCGTCGTACGGCCGCGGATCCTCGGGGTTGTAGTACTGCTTGTCGAGGAGCATGTCGGCGCTCCGTGAGAACGGTTGATCCATCCGGATCACGTAGCTGTTCTCGGGATATTCCGTGTCGTCGATGGTGAACGACCGGTCGGCCTGGTGCACCTCGATGCCCCGCATCTGCATGAGTCGGAGGAGCCTGGCCTGGTGGCTGGACCGCTCGCTGTTCGCCGGGAACACGTAGGCGGCGGGACCCTCCGCCGTGGCCTTGGCAACGGACCGGGCACTCTTCCGATAGTAGTTGTGGAGGAACTCCGCCTTGTTGTTGGCGAAGTAATTCATCGCGATGAGGATCGCGCTCTGCTGCAGATTCACGTTGTTGCGGATGGACCACATCACCTGCGGCAACGGTGTGTTGGGCCGGTGCCACTGACGCTCGACGTTGGTGCTGATGACCCGGGTGGAGCCGTTGCCGGCTCCCTGTGTCTCGTAGAATCGCCCGATGGCGTTGTGGGACTGGGCGATCCAGAACATGTAATTAGGCGCCCAGCCGTCGTAGAAGTCGTGGGTGTAGACGCCGGGCACGCCAAACGCCGTCATGTCCTTGACTTCCTTGTAGGCGATGTTGTTCCACTCGTTGATGGTGATGGGATCAATCCATGCGTTGTACGGCCCACGGCCCGTCGACGTGTAGAGGTGGGACGCCGACTCGTGGAGATCGTGGAGGATTTGCGGCCGGTACTCGAGGAAGGTACGGGTGACGTTCTGGGTGAGGTTGAGTGACAGGCCGATGCCGTCCCGGTTGTTGTCGTGGGCGACATACTTGCCCCACCACAGCAGACGGCTGGGCCCCTGAAAATCGGGATCGAGGCGGGGGGCCATGTGGAGGTCCACCTGTTTGGCACGTCCGTCCACTTCGATAACCGGCGTGATCATGACGATGGCACTGTCCCGGATGGTTCGGACGAACTCGTCCTCGCTCACCGCCAGCCGGTAGGCCAACTCCATGAGCATCTCGGGCGAGCCGGTCTCACCGGAGTGGATGGCTCCCGTGGCCCAGTAGATCGGCTTGGCCGTCCGGATGATCCGGTCGGCCTCGGCTTCGGAGGTCACCCGTGGATCTCCGAGCTGTGCGAGCATGGACTTGTAGTCGTCGAGGTGTGCGATGGTCTCTTCATCGGAGACCACGACCAGGATCATCTCCCGGCCCTCCTCGGTTTCGCCGATGGAAAACACCTCGACGCGGGGGGACGCGTCGGCCACCGCGCGCATGTAGCGGTAGATCTCGGCGGGGTAGGTCAAGACGTCCGCAGCTCCGGCGATGTGGCCCAGCACGTCCAGGGGGGTGGGGACCGTCTCTGACGCCGGCAGGTGATCCACCAGGGGTGTGAGGAAGAAGGGCTCGGTGGTGTACTCCAGGATCTTGGCCGTGTAGGCCTCATCGGTCTGCTGGGCCAGGGCCGGGGCGGCGATTGCCACTGCGAAGACGCAGATGGCGGTCGTACGGAGCAGCTTCACGGTGGGTCTCCTTTGTGTCTGAGCGGGCCGGCTGTTGACCTATCTATGGAGTTCCGGTCCGGAATGTTGGGAGCGGGCTATGCGACGGCGTCGCTATCACCACATAAGTCATTGATACATAAGAGCTTACGCTTTACCGCCGCCGGAGGAGGACGGTGGGGACCGGTCCTTTCCTTTATATAAGGACGAGGACGGGCCCGGGTAAGAGCGGTGGATGCCGGGCGAGCGGGGTGCTCACTTGACCCAAGTTGGTGCCCCGTCTACTTTTGGAAGTCTGTGCAGGATCGCATTATTGCTGGCTTTTTGACGCCGTTAGCGGAATATGCCCACGATCAACCAACTCGTCCGTAAGGGACGGAAAGAAGTTCCGAAGAAGGACAAGGCTCCCGCGCTGAAGGGGAATCCCCAGAAGCGTGGCGTTTGCACCCGCGTCTATACCACGACGCCCAAGAAGCCCAATTCTGCGCTGCGCAAGGTGGCTCGTGTGCGGCTCACCAACGGGTTCGAGGTCACGAGCTACATCCCGGGAGAGGGCCACAACTTGCAGGAGCACAGCATCGTGTTGATCCGTGGCGGGCGTGTGAAGGATTTGCCGGGCGTGCGGTACCATGTCATCCGGGGCACCCTCGACGCGTCCGGCGTTTCGGATCGCAAGCAGAGCCGCTCCAAGTACGGCGCCAAGAGGCCCAAATGAGTCGACGTCAGCGAGCGTCCAAGCGACCGGTCCCGGCCGATCCCCGGTACGACAGCCAGACGGTGTCGAAGTTCATCAATAATCTGATGGAGAAGGGGAAGAAATCCACGGGCGAGCGGATCTTCTATGACGCCATGGACCTTATCGAGCAACGCACCGGGCAGCCCGGCGTCAACGTATTCAAGCAGGGCTTGAACAACGTGAAGCCGTCGGTGGAAGTGAAGAGCCGCCGTGTGGGTGGCGCCACGTACCAGGTCCCCGTGGAGGTCCGGCCCGACCGCCGCACCGCTTTGGCCACGCGGTGGATTCTGGGCCACGCCCGGAGCCGTGGTGAGAAATCCATGGCCGAGCGCTTGGCGACCGAGCTGATCATGGCGTCCAAGGGCGAGGGCAACTCGATCAAGAAGCGGGAAGACACACACCGGATGGCTGAGGCCAACCGGGCGTTCGCCCACTACCGCTGGTAGGGTAGGGGCATACACATAGGGGACCCTCGCGGTCCCCCGTCGCAGGGTGAGACCCGGACGACTGCGGTGCGATACCTGTCCGCTAGGCGGATGACGGTCGCCCCGCTTTTCTGCTGGTAGAACCGGGTTTTGACGCGTACGGCGCCGCGAGCGCCGAAGGAAAGTCCATAGACCGCATGGCATCGCCGATACCGACACGAACCACGTCGCTGGAAATGATCCGGAACATCGGGATCATGGCGCACATCGACGCCGGGAAGACGACGACCACCGAGCGTATCCTGTATTACGCTGGGCGGACGTACAAGCTCGGCGAGGTGCACGACGGCACGGCCACCATGGACTGGATGGAGCAGGAACAGGAGCGGGGAATCACTATCACCTCGGCCGCCACGTTCTGCGAGTGGAAGCGGAACGATGAGCTGTACCAGATCAACATCATCGACACGCCGGGACACGTGGACTTCACCGTCGAGGTGGAGCGGTCTCTGCGAGTGTTGGACGGGGCCGTTACGGTCCTCGACGCCGTCGGTGGCGTGGAGCCTCAGACGGAGACGGTGTGGCGCCAGGCGGACCGCTACCGAGTCCCCCGGATCGTCTTCGTCAACAAGATGGACCGCGTGGGTGCCGATTTCGACCGCTGCCTGTCGATGGTGAAGGAGCGACTCGGAGCCAAGGCTTTTCCGGTGCAGTTCCCCCTGGGTAGTGGGGAACTTTTTACTGGCCTCATCGACGTCGTCCGGCAGGTCGAGGTGATCTATGACGAGGTTTCGCTCGGCGCGAACTGGGTGGAGGGGCCGATCCCCGAAGCGTTCAAGGAACGTGTCGCCCAGCTGCGGCACGACCTGATCGAGGCCGCGGTGGAGTTCGACGATGATCTCATGCACAAGTATTTGGAGGGCGAAGAACTCTCCGATGAAGAGATCCGACGAGCGATTCGAGCCGGCACCGTGTCCGGGAGGCTGGTCCCGGTCTTCTGTGGTTCGGCGTTCAAGAACAAGGGTGTCCAGCGGCTCCTTGACGGCATCACCGATTACCTCCCCAGCCCCGTGGACATCCCGGCGGTCCAAGGCCACCTGCCACACCACGACGAAACCCACGAGGAGCGAATCGCGTCCGACGAGCAGCCCTTTGCCGCCCTGGCGTTCAAGATTGCCACCGATCCCTACGTGGGTAAGCTCACCTTCTTCCGCGTGTACTCGGGCGTCCTCGCCTCGGGCTCCTACGTCTACAACTCCACCAAAGACAAAAAAGAGCGCATCGGCCGCCTCCTGCAGATGCACGCCAACAAGCGTGAGGAGGTTCCGGAGGTGCGGGCCGGAGATATCGCGGCGGCGATCGGCCTGAAGGAAACCCGCACCGGCGACACGCTGTGCGAAGCGAAACACCCCATCATCCTCGAGGTGATGCGTTTCCCGGAGCCGGTGATCTCGGTGGCCATCGAACCGAAGACGAAGGCCGACCAGGACAAGCTCGGGCTGGCGTTGGTGAAGTTATCGGAAGAGGATCCGACCTTCCGGGTCCACACCGACAGCGAAACCGGCCAGACGATCATCTCGGGGATGGGAGAGCTCCATCTCGAGGTGCTCGTGGACCGGATGAAACGCGAGTTCAAGGTCGAAGCCAACATCGGCCGTCCCCAGGTCGCGTATCGCGAGACGATCCGCACCGCCGCGGCCGAGGTCGAGGGGAAGTTCGTGCGCCAGAGCGGCGGCCGTGGCCAGTACGGTCACGTGGTCATCAACATGGAGCCGCGCGAGTCCGGCCAAGGATTCGTGTTCGAGGACAAGATCGTTGGAGGGGCCGTGCCGCGAGAGTACATCGGTGCGGTGGAGAGCGGTGTGAAGGAGGCCCTCGAGAACGGTGTGTTGGCCGGATACCCCGTCGTAGACGTCAAAGTCGAACTCGTCGACGGGAGCTACCACGACGTCGACTCGAGCGATATGGCGTTCAAGATTGCCGGCTCCATGTCGGTGAAGGAAGCGGCGAAGCGGGCAAACCCAGTGTTGCTCGAGCCGGTGATGGACGTCGAGGTCGTCACGCCGGCCGACTATATGGGTGACGTGATGGGCGATCTCAGCAGCCGGCGCGGTAAGGTCGGTGGGATGATTCAACGAGGCGAAGCGCACGTGATCGGGGCCAGCGTCCCCCTCGGGGAGATGTTTGGGTACTCGACAACGCTCCGCTCGATGAGTCAAGGTCGCGCAGTGTACAGTATGCAGTTCTCACACTACGAGCCGGTACCTAAGTCGAAGGCCGACGAAATCATCAACAAGATTCAGGGCTAGGAGAGCCGGGACAATGGCCAAGGAAAAGTTTAATCGGACGAAGCCCCACGTGAACGTTGGGACGATTGGGCACGTGGACCACGGGAAGACGACGTTGACGGCGGCGATCACGAAACAGCAGGCGGCGAAGGGGCTGGGGAGTTTCGTGTCGTTTGACGAGATCGACAAGGCGCCGGAAGAGCGGGAGCGGGGGATCACGATCGCGACGGCGCACGTGGAGTACGAGACGGAGAATCGGCACTACGCGCACGTGGACTGTCCGGGGCACGCGGACTATGTGAAGAACATGATCACGGGGGCGGCCCAGATGGACGGGGCCATTCTCGTGGTGAGCGCGGCGGACGGGCCGATGCCGCAGACGCGGGAGCACATCTTGCTGGCGCGGCAGGTGAATGTACCGTTCATCATCGTGTACCTGAACAAGGTGGACATGGTGGACGATCCGGAGTTGTTGGAGTTGGTGGAGTTGGAGGTGCGGGAGCTGTTGTCGAGCTACAAGTTTCCGGGGGACGATCTGCCGGTGATCCAGGGTTCGGCGCTGCAGGCGTTGGACGCGGCGGATCCGACGGCGGAGGAGGCGAAGAGCGTGCAGGAGTTGATGGAGGCGCTGGACGCGTACATTCCGGTGCCGGAGCGGGACACGGAGAAGCCGTTCTTGATGCCGGTGGAGGACGTGTTCTCGATCACGGGGCGGGGGACGGTGGCGACGGGGCGGATCGAGCGGGGGATCATCAAGGTGAGTGAGGAAGTGGCGTTGGTGGGGATGGAGGCTGACAAGAAGACGGTGGTGACGGGGGTGGAGATGTTCCGGAAGTTGCTGGACGAGGGGCGGGCGGGTGACAACGTGGGGTTGTTGTTGCGGGGGGTGGACAAGGACGAAATTGAGCGGGGGATGGTGTTGGCGAAGCCGGGCTCGGTGACGCCGCATACGAAGTTTGACGCGGAGGTGTACGTGCTGACGAAGGATGAGGGGGGTCGGCACACGCCGTTTTTCAAGGGGTATCGGCCGCAGTTTTACTTCCGGACGACGGATGTGACGGGGTCGGTGGAGTTACCGGCCGGCGTCGAGATGGTGATGCCGGGCGACAATACGAAGATGACGATCGAGTTGATCACGCCGATCGCGATGGAGGAGGGGCTGCGCTTCGCGATTCGCGAAGGCGGCCGCACCGTCGGCGCCGGCGTCGTCACCAAGATCCTGGCCTAGGACGAGAACGACGGACGCGCGCGAGGCATCCATGGCGGGACAGATTCGCATCAGGCTAAAGGCGTTCGACCACGTGGTCCTTGACCAGGCCGCGGCGGACATCGTGCGCACCGTGCAGAAGACGGGCGCCCAAGTGTCGGGACCGATCCCGCTGCCGACGAAGACGCAGCGGTGGACGGTTCTGCGCAGCCCGCACGTCGACAAGAAGAGCCGTGAGCAGTTCGAGTTGAAGACGCACAA
>JBDHHA010000067.1:0-21367 GCA_039589615.1 Gemmatimonadota bacterium | reverse complement strand
TGGAGCTGGGCGTCGGGATTGCCCGCAAGGGTTGGCTCTCCACAGACGACGTGCTCAACGCCCAGTCCCTCCAGCAATTCCTTCAGCACCTGGCCCAGCGCAGGGAAAATTGACGGCAGACGACAAGCACACGCGCACCCGCGCGATCATTCGCAAGCTCAAGAGGCGTTTTCCCGACGCAGGGTGCTCCCTCACCCATCGCACGCCACTCCAGCTCCTCGTGTCCACGATCCTGAGCGCCCAGTGCACCGATGCACGCGTCAACATCGTCACCAAGGATCTATTCAAGCGGTACAAGACCGCCAAAGATTACGCGGCGGCCGATCCCGACGAACTGGCGGAGATCATCAGATCGACGGGGTTCTTCCGCAACAAGACGAAGTCCATTCTCGGCATGGCGCGGGCGTTGCTCGAGAACCACGGGGGCAAAGTGCCCCAGACGATGGAGGAGCTCGTGCGGCTTCCCGGCGTGGGGCGAAAGACCGCAAATGTCGTGTTGGGAAACGCGTTCGGTATCGACGAGGGCGTCGTCGTGGATACGCACGTAGGGCGCATAACGAACCGATTGAAGCTCACAAGAAACAAGGATGCAGTGAAGATCGAGCGGGATTTGATGCGCATTGTTCCCAAGAAGGAGTGGACACTCTTTCCACACCTCATGATCGAACACGGCCGTGCCACCTGCCAGGCACGGAAGCCGCAGTGCGAAGAGTGTCCCATCAACACGCTCTGCCCTTCTTCACCTGCCTGAACTCGACCGCGAGACGGCCGTGCGATTGCCGAGGACATCGTGAAAATCGATTTGGCTCTACTCTGTGACTACGCACTCATCGACCAGTACGGCAAGCTCTCCGTCATGGGGATCTTCGAACACATCTGGGTGCATCGCCTCCCCGTCGTCCACCCACGACTCCACCTCGTGATGCGTCTCAAGGGGCGCCGCACGGAACTCGGCGAGCATCCGGTCGGCATCAAGCTGCTCGATGAAGACGACAACGAGATCATCAACGGCGATGGCACGGTCACCTTCGCGGAGCCGCCAGCCGGCGTCACCGAGGTCGAAGCCGGCACCGTGCTCGTGTTCGACGTGCCCCTCGACCATGCCGGCGATTACAGGTTCGAGATATCCGTCGATGACGAACACAGCGCAACTGTGCCACTGACCGTGGGCGTGGTGCCGAACTCCCAGTCGGCGGAGCCCACGGAAATCCCTTGACCATGACCTCGGGCCGCCGCTGGCTCGTGGCGTCCCTCGCCCTCGTCGTCCTCGGATTGACGTTCGGGATCAGCGGCTATCCGCTGCTCGAGCCGGACGAGGGGCGCAACGCCGAGATCGCCAGAGAGATGGCGGCATCCAACGACTACGCAATTCCCCGACTCAACGGCTTGCCGTATCTCGACAAGCCGGTGCTCTACTTCTCGGTGGGCGCGGTCCTCATGGAGGTGCTCGGCCCCACCGAGCTGGCGGCCCGTTTGCCCTCGGTGCTCTTCACGCTGGCAACGCTCGCATTGGTGTTTTGGTTCGGACGCCTCGCCCTGGGGCCGGTGGGGGGAGTGGTGGCCACCGTGGCAACCGGTGCTGCACCGCTCACGTTGGCCTTCGCCCGCACGGTGATCTTCGACAGCGCCCTCACTTTCTTCGTCACGCTGTCCATCGTGGCCTTCTATGTCGCGTCCGAGGGACGGGGGAGCGCCGGCCCCCCGGATCACACCGAACACCGTGCGCAGTGGACGTCGCTGGGTTGGGCTGGATTGGCACTCGCCGTCTTGACCAAGGGGCCCATCGGCTTGGCCCTGCCGCTCATGGTGATCGTCCCCTACGTCGGCTGGCGGCGACGATGGCGTGCGCTGTGGGACCCGGTGGCCGTGCTCCTCTTTGTCGCCATTCTGCTCCCATGGCTCTTCGCCATGTCCCGGGAGGTTCCGGACTTCCTCGAGTACGCCTTGGTGACGGAGACGTTCAAGCGACTCGCCACGGACGAACTCCAACGCACCGGTCCGTTCTGGTACTTCATTCCCATCATCGTAGCCGGCTCGTTGCCCTGGTCCCTCGTGGCGGCGTTCGGGTGGAAGCGGGGCCGAGGGGCCACAGGAACCGTCCGCGGAGACCACCGGCTCGTCCTCCTCCTCCTGTGGATCCTGATCCCGCTGGTGTTCTTCTCGCTCTCGCAGTCCAAGCGCCCCCACTACGTGCTCCCCGTGATTCCGGCGATCGGGTTGCTCGTGGGTTTGCTGTGGAACGAAGGGAGGGCCCACGGGGCGCGGGGCGGGGGTGTGGCCCTCGCCGTGTGCGGCCTCGTGATCCTTCTGGCCCCGACCATCGTGGGGGCCCTGCTGGACGTGGAGAGCGCGGTGGCCCGGGCCATTCCACGCACGGCCTGGAGCTTGGGCGCTGTGGCCATACTCGCAGGCACCGCCACCTTTTTCGTCGCACACCGGCGAGAAGTGGCGCTCTTCGCGCTCTGCCTTCCGGTGGCCGCCATTCCCTTTGTGAGCACCAACCTCATGAGCGCCATCGGGGCGGACCGCTCCAGCCGTGACATGGCCACGGCCATCGGGCGGACCATGACGGACCGCACCGAAATCGTAGCGATCCAGACGTACCCACTGTCGCTGCCGTTCTATCTCCGACGGCAGCTCCTCGTCGCGACCGCAGACGGTTCGGAGCTCACCAGCAACTACTTGATCCGCACCTACCCCCGATGGGCCGGGATGCTGGACTCGCCGTTCCGGCCTGAGGACTGGTGGGTGGACGCCCTGGCCGACTGCCGGCGGCCCCGGGTGTTTCTGGTGCGAAACGAAGATGCCCGGACCAGGGGCATGCTGGCCGGCCGGCTTCCCCTGATCGGCAGCAATCGCAAAGTGGCGGCCTACGGTCCCTGCGGGGCATCCGACCTGGCGGCACGGCCCGTGGGTCCCCGGGCTGCGCCGGACTGACGGGGATCGCGCGACGTGTGCGGAATCTACGGAATGGTGTCCCTGACCGAGCGGCCGCTCGGCCGCCCGGAGCTGCTGGAGGCCATGGGACGCCGGCTGCGCCATCGGGGCCCCGACGCCACCGGGAGCCTGCTGTCGTCCCACGCCGCCTTCGGCGTGGAACGCCTCCGCATCGTGGACGGCAGGCCCCAGGCAGACCAACCATATCACAACCCCTCCCGCACCATCTGGCTGATCTGCAACGGCGAGATCTACAACGCCCCAACCCTGCGCACCCGCTTCGGCCGCTACCCCTTTCGATCTCGCGGCGACGTGGAATCCCTGGTGCCGCTCCTCGAAGCCGAAGGCACCGCCGACCTCCACGAGGTCGAGGGCATGTTCGCTCTGGCCGCGTGGCGCCCCGAGGCGCGGTCGCTCACGTTGGCCCGGGACCGGGCCGGGGAAAAGCCCCTCTTCTACATCGAACTCGGCGGGGAGATCTGGTTCGCCTCGGAGATCCAGGCACTGCTGTGCCACCCCGACCTGCGGCGGGAGTTGCACGAGGCGGCGCTCCTCGAGTTCCTCGCCCTGGGGTACGTCCCTGAGCCGCATACGATCTTCCAGCACGTCCACAAGGTCCCCGCCGGCGTAAGCCTCACCTGCCGCCCGGGAGCAGACCCCGCCTTCCGGCAGATCCCGATCCCGTCCGTGCAGTTCTCCGGACCGCCGGCGGCGGTACGCGGCCGCCTCCGGAGGCTCATGGAGAACGCGGTGGCCAAGCAGATGGCTGCCGACGTCCCCGTTGGGGTCTTCACCAGCGGCGGCGTGGACTCGAGCTGGATCGCGGCCCTCGCGAGCCGGGCGGCACCCGCGCCGATCCACACCTTCACGGCGACGTTCACCGACGCCACGTACGACGAAGGGCCTCCCGCCAGAAGACTGAGTCGGGAGCTGGGCACGCACCACGTCGAGACCGTCGTGGGCGAGACCGAGCTCCACGAGGCACTCCACACCGTCGTGCGGGGCATGGCCGAACCCCTCGCCGACCCCGCTTTGCTCCCCACCTATCTCCTCGCCCGCGCCGCCAAGGAGCATGTTGGGGTCGTGCTCACCGGCGAGGGGGCCGACGAGCTCTTCGGCGGATACCCCACGTACCTCGGCCATCGTCTCGCCGGGGCCTACGCCAGGGCGCCGGGTCTCGTCCGGAGGGGCGTGGAAGGTATCGCGTCCAGCATCGGGGCGACCGAGAGCCCCGTACCCCTGTCGTTGCTGCTGCGGCGCTTCACGAGCCATGCCGGCGACCCCTGGCTCGAGCGTCACATCGGGTGGTTTGGCACGGGGCTCCTGGCGCATCTCTCCGCCGAGGCTCGATCCACTGTCCTCGGTGCGCTCCCGACAATCACCCACCGCGATCCGGTGCGGGCGGCGATGGAATTGGACTTCCGCACCTATCTCCGCGACGGCCTGCTGGTCAAGCTCGACCGGGCCGGGATGTTGGTGTCCCTGGAGACCCGGGCCCCGTTTCTCGACCCCCACGTCATCGCCTTTGCCAGGGGGCTGCCGGCCGAGAGCATCCTCCGCCCGTGGCGCGGCAAGGCGATGCTCGTGGAGGCGGCGAAAACGGTGGTTCCCCGTTGGGTGCTGCGGCGCCGCAAGCGGGGCCTCAGCGTACCCATCGCCCGATGGATCAACCGGGGCCTCCGAGACGAGGTGGACCGGCTGTTCCACCCGGACGCCCTCGGGAAGGGAGGGGTGTTGCCCGCTTTGCCTATCAACGAACTTCTTTCGGACCATCGGGCCGGGCGGGCGAACCATGCCAGGGCCCTCTGGCCGGTCGTGGTGCTGCGACTTTGGCTGGACCACTGGGCTCCGGAAAAGGAGACGTGATGACGCGAGACGAGGCATTGGCGCTGATGCACGAGTACACCGAGTCGGAGAACCTCCGGCGGCACATGTACTCCGTGGAGACGGCCATGCGGGCCTATGCGGCCCACTTCGGCGAGGACGAGGAGGCGTGGGGCCTGGTGGGATTGCTGCACGACTTCGACTACGAGAAGTATCCCAACCCAAGCCACTCCCCCACCGAGGAGCACCCCTCCTTCGGGGTCAACCTCCTCCGGGAGCGGGGGCTGCCGGAGTCCATGTGCGAGGCGATCCTGGGGCACGCCCCGTATTGCGGGGTTCCCCGGACGTCCCAACTGGCCAAGACCCTCTTTGCGGTGGACGAGCTGAGCGGCTTCCTGGTGGCCTGTGCCCTGGTGCGGCCGGACAAGAGTCTGGGCGACCTCCAAGTGAAAAGCGTCAAGAAGAAGATCAAGGACAAGGCCTTCGCCAAAGGCGTCAACCGGGACGACATCCGCCAGGGCGCCGAGGAGTTGGGCGTCCCCCTGGAGGACCACATCCAATTCATGATCGAGGCCCTGAGGCCTCACGAAGGTGCTATCGGCCTGGGTGGGGGGTAGAATACGGTCAACATGGCCTCATTCCCGGGCGTAGAATGGATGTGACGGAATCAGCACTGGCGATTCGGGCCCAGGCCGGCGATCCGGAGGCATTCGGGGAGCTGGTCGAGCGCTACGCAGGACAGGCGCGGAGGGTGGCCCGGGCCGTGCTGGGGGACCCGGATGACGGAGACGACGCCGCGCAGGACGCTTTCCTGTCGGCGCTCCGCCACCTGAATCGGTTCGATCCCAACCGGCCCTTCGGGCCCTGGTTGATGCGGATCGTGGCCAATGCCGCAGCCGATCGCAGGCGGAGGAGGAAGGTCCGGGCCGCCGACGAGCTGTCCGAGTCCACGGCCGGACGAGGGCCGGGCCCCGACAAGGAGACCGACCGTAGGGCCTTTTTGAGGGCGTTTGAGACGGCCCTGGCCGATCTCCCCAAGCGGCAGCGAATGGCCGTGACGCTCTTCGACGTGGAGGGATACTCCCACGCGGAGATCGCCGAGATTCTGAGCATACCCCAGGGGACGGTGCGCTCCGACGTGTTTCACGCGCGCCGGCGACTGCGAACCGCGCTGAACTCCTGGCAGCACCATTGGAAGGAGGAAGTGGTATGAGGTCCTCGCCGTTCGACCACAAACCCCTCCGGGACCTCGGCAGAGCGTTGCGCGAGGTGCTCGATGCGGGAGACAACCGGGCGTTCGTAGCGCGGGTGATGGAGGAAGTGCGTGCGTTCGATATCCGCCAAGTGGGGAATGACTGGTGGGAGATCTTGGGCGCCTGGGCGCGGCCTGGATTGGCCGCCGCGGCGGCCACGGTAGTGCTGGCTGTGGGATGGACCCTCGCGAACGGATCGGCGGCGCCGGCAAACGAAATCACTGCCGAGGACGCCCTCCGGGCCACTACAGAGGCATCGGTCCTCACGGTGGCAGCCGAGCCGCCGGACGTGGAGTTCATCCTCGCGGCGTTCCCGGAGAACTAACGGAACGCGAGGGAGAGATGTCATTCAATCAGTGGGAAGCGTCCCATGGATAGATCCAAGGTGATGGCCGCCGGCCTCCTGGTAGCGGTGTTCGCGGCCGGCCTGATTGTGGGCGGTGTGGGGTCCGGAGCCATCGAGGAGCGGGAGCAAACCGAGCAGCGGCCGGAACGCAGGCCCTACATCGAGACGCTTCAGGATACACTCGACCTGTCGGCGGACCAGCGACAGCAGATTGAGAACATTCTCAGTGAGTGGCGTACGACGTACCGCGCGACAACGAGGGAACTGCAGCAAGAGGAACGGCGACGGATCCAGGAGATTCGCATCGACGCACGCGCCAAGATCGCGGCGGCCCTCGACAGCAGCCAGGCGGATCGTTACCGAGAGATGCTCGCCCACGGTGACAGTGTTCAGGCCGCCCGAGCCGAAAGACGACGGTAATAACGGATATACTCCAGACAAGCGCAAATATGATGAAGAGTAGATTCATACTGGCGATCGCCTGCGCGGTCGCCTTCTCGTTCCCGGCCATGCCGGTGGCGGCACAGGTCCCCACGGTCACGCTGGATCAGGCCCTCGATCTCGCCAAGCGGTACAGCCCGGCCATCATTCAGGCCGAGGGAAACATCCGGGTGGCGCAGGCAACGAAGCGGGAGTCCATCAGCGACTGGCTCCCGAGCCTCAGCGGGGGCACGGGGTGGAGCATCAACTCCACGGAGCGCTTCGATCCCCAGAACCAGACCATAACGTCGGGATCGTCCACCTCCATGAACGGTTCGCTGAGCGTGGGTTACACGCTGTTCGACGGCTTCCGCCGGAACGCCAACTCCAAGGCGCGGGGTGCGGACCTCACCAGTGCAGAGGCCAGCTACGTGGCGCAGGAATTTCAGATCGCCTTGCAGACCAAGCAGGCCTTCTTCAACGCCCTTGCAGCAGACGAGTTGGTGCGGGTGTCCGAAACGCGCATCGCACGGGCCGAGCGGCAACTGCAGACGACCCGGGACAGACTGGCGGCCGGAAGCGCCATCCGCTCCGACACGTTGCAGTCGTTCGTGGAGTGGGCCAACGCACGGCTGGCGCTCATCAATGCGCAGACCCAGCGTGCCACGGCTTCCGCCAATCTCGCCCGGCTCATCGGTTACGACAGCGACGTGCAGGCCGTGCCCGACGAGTCGATGCAGTTCATCGTGGACATCGACACGGCGCTGATCCGCGCCGAGGCCCTCGAGCAGGGACCGGACATCGAGCAGGTGGTGGCCTCCGCCCGGGCGGCCGACGCCCAGGTGAGTGTCTCCCGGGCTGCGTACTTCCCCTCCATTTCGGCTTCCTACAGCCGATCGCTGGCGGGGCAGGAGATCAGCGACCTCCGGAGCAGCTGGTCGGGCAGGGTGAGTCTCAACTGGCAGATCTTCAACGGCTTCGGCCGGGAGACCAGCATGCAGCGCACCCATGCCAACCAGGACGCCGCCCACGCCCAGATCGAGGACACGCGGCGGCAGGTCAACGCCCAGTTGACCCAGCAGTTTGCGTCGTTGCAGTCGTCCGCCATCCGCATCGAGATCGCCGACGCGAGCCTGGCAGCGGCGAGCGAGGACCTGCGCGTGCAACAAGAGCGGTACCGCCTCGGCGCGGGAACGATTCTCGAGGTCATGCAATCGCAAATCAACGTGGATCAGGCCGAGGTGGACGGCGTGCAGGCGCGTCTGGACTATTTCCAGGCCAAGGCGGAGATCGAAGCCATCGTGGGACGGACCATATGACGGGCGCGCCGCAGGTTCTCGATCATCAGACCGGAGAAACGCCGGCGGAGGGTGTGGTCATCCTCACTCACAACCTCGCCCGGGACTACCAGCTCGGCAGCGAAGTGGTGCGCGCCCTCCGAGGGGTGGACCTCCAGATCTACCGTAACGAGTTCACGGCGATCATGGGCCCTTCGGGCTCCGGCAAGTCGACGCTGATGAACCTCCTGGGTTGCCTCGACACGCCCACCGGCGGCGAGTACTGGCTCAACGGGCAAAAGGTGAGCGAGCTCAACGACGACGAACTCGCCTTCATCCGGAACAAGGAGATCGGTTTTGTCTTCCAGACGTTCAACCTCCTGCCCCGGGCCACGGCGCTGCACAATGTGGAGCTGCCGCTGATCTATGGCGGGGTGCACGCCAAGGAGCGACAGGAACGAGCGGCGGACGCGTTGAACAAGGTGGGACTTGGAGACCGGATGGAGCACCGGCCCAACGAGCTCTCAGGCGGCCAGCGGCAACGCGTCGCCATCGCCCGGGCACTCGTCAACAATCCCAGCATGGTGTTGGCGGACGAGCCCACCGGGAATCTCGACAGCGCCACCAGCGAAGAGATCATGGAGGTCATGGAGACTCTCCACGACGCCGGACAGACGATCGTGCTCATCACCCACGAGCCCCATATCGCGCGACACACCCAGCGACAGATTCACCTCCTCGACGGACTGATCGAGCAGGACTTCGAGAACGAGAAAGACTAGCATGGACTATTCCCGCGTTCTTCGTCGATCGGCGGCCGTCGCCACCCTCGCATTCCTCGTGGGCTGCGAAGAGGAGGTCGAGCCGCCGTTGTACCAACTCGTCCCGGTCGCCACCCGCGACATCACCGTATCGGTGACGGCGGACGGTGCCGTCGAGCCCATCAAGACCCTCGACGTGAAGTCTAAGGCCTCCGGAGAAATCAGAGCTGTGCTGGTGGAGACCGGCGACGTCGTCAGCCGCGGCGATCTCTTGGTGTCCGTCGACCAGCGGATCCCACAGAACGGCGTGGAGCAAGCCGAGGCGAACGCCAACGTTGCCCGGGCCCAGTTGGCGAACGCCGAATCCCAGCTCGCCCGTGCGGAGGCGCTTTTCGCCAGCGAGTCGATCACCGAGCAGGAGTACGAGAACGCCAACCTGCAGCGCGCCAACGCCAACGCCCAGCTCATCCGGGCACAGCGTTCCCTCGAGGACGCGCGGATCGCCTTCGACGACACGGACGTCCGGGCGCCCACGGCGGGCGTGATACTCGAGCGCGCCGTGGAAGTGGGAACCGTGATCTCTTCCGCCACGGGCAGTGTCCAGGGTGGTCGCATCCTCTTGCGGATGGCCAACCTCGACACGGTGCAAGTGCGCACGCTGGTGGACGAGACGGACATCGGGAAGATCAACCCGGGCCTGGAGGTCACGATTACGGTGGATGCCTATCCCACCCGGCCGTTTCCGGGACGGGTGCTCAAAATCGAGCCGCAAGCCACCGAAGCCCAAAATGTCACCATGTTCCCGGTCCTCATTCGCATCCACAACGAGGGTAGCCTGCTGCGGCCGGGGATGAACGCCGACGTGGAGATTCACGTCGGATTCCGGAATGGGGTCGTGGCGATTCCCAACGCGGCGCTCCGGACGCAACGGGATTTGCCGTCGGCGGCCGGATTCTTGGGGATGGGAATGGACGTCGTGGAGCAACAGATGGCGGCGGCCCGAGAGGAGCCCGGGGCGGAGAGGACGACCTCGATGGGCGGGACAACGGCGGCAGACGCCGGAGATCAGAACACCATCGAGATGCGCGGCCAGACCATCGAGCTGCCGGAGGGGCTCACCCGCGCCCAGGTACAACCGATCCTCGACAAGATGACCGGCGGCGGCTTCCAATCGATGACGGACGAGGATCGGTCCATTCTCACCCGTGTGATGCGAGCCGCTGGCGGCGGCGGCATGGGCGGCGGCATGGGCGGCGGCGGACGAGGCGGCATGGGCGATGGCGGAAGGCGGCGGCCGCAATCCAACAACTTCCAGTTCGGCGGGGATTTCATCGTATTCGTCATGACCGAGACGGGACCCCAGGCGCGACCGATCCGCACGGGGTTGACCGACCTCGACTACTCCCAAGTGGAATCGGGGCTGAGCCTCGGTGATCTCGTGATGATTCTCCCCAGCGCGAGCCTGGTGGATGCGCAGCGGGAATTTCAAGAGCGGATGAACCGCATGATGGGCGGGGGCATACCCGGATTGGGCGGCTCCTCGCGGGGAGGACGCCGTTAATGGTCACTGGAGAAATCGTCCAGGTCGCGTTCGCCGCGATCCTTACGAACAAGCTTCGCGCGTTTCTCACGATGCTGGGCATCGTGATCGGCGTGGCGGCCGTCATCACGATGGTGGCGTTGGGCACGGGTGCCCAGCGACAGGTCGAGGAGCGAATCCAAGCCCTCGGCACCGACTTGCTCTCCATCTACTCGGGACAGCAGTGGCGCATGGGCGTGGCCAGCGGAAACCGTGTGAGTCTCACCACCGCCGATGCCGACGCCCTGGAGCGGGACGGGTACGCTCTCAAGGCCGTCGTGCCGGAGCTGGCCGGCAACCAACAGGTGAAGTACGGCAACCGGAACGTCAACGTGAATGTGGTTGGCTCGACGGCCGACTATCACACGGTCAACAGCTACGAGATCGAATCGGGCGAGATGTTCTCCCACGGCGACGATAACGCCCGGCGCCGCGTGGCAGTGTTGGGATACGGCGTGCCCGGTATGCTGGATCAGAACGGCGCGGCAATGATCGGCCAGCAGGTCTCGATCCGGGGCATTCCCTTCGAGATCGTGGGCGTCTTCGCCGAGAAGGGAAGCGAGGGGTACTCGAATCGGGACGAGCAGATCGTGATCCCGATCAAGACCGGGCGGTACCGGGTGTTCGGCAGCGACCGCCTTCGATCGTTGAACGTGCAGGTCATGCACCCCGACTCCATGACCGTGGCCATGATCGGCATCGAGCGGGTGCTCCGCCGGGAGCACGGCATCCAACCCGGAGCGGCCAACGACTTCAACATCCGCGATCGCACCGAATTCCTGAGCACCGCCCAGGAGACCACGCAGACGTTTACGTTTCTCCTCGCGGGAATCGCCGCGGTGAGCCTCGTGGTGGGCGGCATCGGCATCATGAACATCATGCTGGTATCGGTCACCGAGCGCACCCGGGAGATCGGCGTGCGCAAGGCCCTCGGCGCCACTCGGCGCAACATCATGCTGCAGTTCCTCGTGGAAGCCGTGACGCTGTGCATGCTGGGCGGCGTGGTGGGGATCATATTGGGGGCCGGCGGAGCATACGCTCTCGCACAACTTCAGGGTTGGCCCACCGCGGTATCCCCCAAGGCCGTGATGATGGCGTTCGCCTTCAGCGCCGCCGTCGGAATCTTCTTCGGTCTCTGGCCGGCGCGGCGCGCATCGACGCTGGATCCCATCGAAGCGCTGCGGTACGAATAGGGGAAAGGGGCTGGCCCCTTTCCTTGTTCCCTTTTCGACTCCCCCGCGCGATAGTCACACATGACTTTCACCGTGCGTGTGCCCGCCTCGACATCCAACCTCGGGGCCGGGTTCGACTGCTTGGGTCTGGCCGTCGACATCTGGCTCGAGGCGAGTCTTACACCGGGGAGCGGGCCGCCTGAGTACGGCGGCGCCCTCGCCGATATCTCCCCGGACGCCGACGTCATTCACGCGCATCTCGCCGCCAGCGGCATCGCCGGTGACCACCAGCTGCGGGTGCATTCGGACATTCCCGTGGGGCGCGGTTTGGGCTCGTCCGCTGCGGGGTGGGTCGCGGCGTTGGCCCTTGCGCGGATAGCCGGCGGCAACCCCGTGGATCCCGACGAGCTGTTTCGTCGCGCCGCCCGACAGGAAGGCCACCCCGACAATGCCGGGCCGGCCGTGTACGGTGGCCTCGTGCTCGCCGCCCACGAACCGACCCGTCTCGCCCTGCACGCGGATGTCGCGGTGGCACTGGCCGTGCCGAAGCGGCCCGTGGAAACGGAGGCCGCCCGAGCCCTGCTACCCGACCGGGTAGCGCGACACGTGGTGGCAGAGCAAGCCGCCCGGGCGGCGGCCCTGGTGACCGGCCTGGCCTCCGGCGACGGCGCGCTGATCCACCACGGCATGGAGGATCAGCTGGCCGTGCAGCACCGGAAGGATTTGATCGCTGGATTCGACGACGCCGTGCAGGCGGGGCACGACGCGGGGGCCCATGGCGTGACGATATCAGGGTCGGGATCCACACTCCTGGCCTTTGCGTCGCCGAAGGACGCCGCTCCCGTGGCCAAAGCGATGGCCGAGGCGCTACACGGGAACGACAATCCGGCGACCCCCATGACCCCGGCGGTGAGCGACCGGGGAGTCAGCGTCGGGAAAACCCCCTAGTCGCTCCCCGTCAACGCCATGCACTCGATCTCCACCTGGGCGTTCAACGCCAGGCCGGAACCGGCCACCGTGGACCGGGCGGGCGGGTCCTGAGGAAAGTACGACGCGTACACCTCATTCATCGCCGCATAGTCCGCGATGTCTTTCAGGAACACGGTGCACTTCACCACCCGCTCCATGGAGCTGCCGGCGTACTCCAAGGTCGCCTTGATGTTCTCCAGGGTTTGCCGCGTCTCGGGCCCCACCCCGCCGGGGACCAACCCTGAGCCCGGAGCCGTGCCGATCTGCCCCGACAGGTAGAGCATGTTGCCCACACGCACCGCGGTGGAAAACGGCAACCCCTCGAGCGACCCGGGCATCCGGATGTGTTCCTTCTCCTGCGCCAACGCAGGCGTGGTCGCGAAGATGAGCATGACAGCGCAGAGTAATCGCATCGTTCCTTCCTTCCGTCGTTCCATCAGTCGTCTATTGAGCCAAGTCAGCGTCGATAATCGCTTGAATGATGCTCTCGAACAGGCGGCCCTGTTCGGTCAACTCGCCGGTGTCGGGATCGGTGCGCACGTACCACTCACACATCTCCGTCATCGCCATGCGCTCGTCCTCGTCGAGCGGCACCAGGAACATCTCCTCTTCGGCCTCGGCGTTCTTCAGACACGCCAGGAGACTATCCGGAATCTCCGGAGTTCCCTTCAGCGCCCCCACCATCTCTTCCGTCATCCGTACTTCCATCCTCGCCTCCACGCGGGTCTGGACGAGGGTCGGGCGATTCCGGACCAGCCTCGTACCCGGGACACCGTTCGACCGGGACGCGGGGATACTTTGGGTAGCTCGGGTCCGCTGCCGACCGCCGACACAACAAAAAGGTCGATCCCTGCCTGTTGCCTACCTTCCGGCCGTAGCGACACTGGTGACACACGCCGAAGGGCTTTTCGCTGGCCATCATGGAGCGCCAAAGCTGACGTCGCGCCCGTATCACCGCAAGGTTAAATTGTCTTCATGACTCAAATCACTTGTTCGCGCTGCAGCCGAACCGACAATCAGCTACCGGCGCCACCACTCCCGACCGACCTCGGGGCCCGTATCTACGACACCATATGCCAGGGCTGTTGGCAGGAATGGCTGAAGGAGCAGACGGCCATCATCAATCACTTCGCCCTCAACCTGTTGGATCCCACGGCGAAGCGGTTTCTCACCGAAAAGACGGAGGAGTTCTTTTTTGGCGAACAGCCCGAATAAGCACGCCGAAAAGGTCCACGTCTCGCTCACCGTCAACGGAGAGCATACCGAAGTCGCGTTCGCACCACACCGAACGTTGTTGGAGGTACTCCGAGAGGACCTGGGACTGACCGGTACCAAGCACGGCTGCGAGCTCGGCGAGTGCGGCACGTGCGTCGTCCTGCTCGACGATCGACCAGTGCTGTCGTGTCTGGTGCTCGGAATCGACTGTGCGGGCCGGTCGGTGAAGACCGTGGAGGGGATCGCCGACGGCCCCACTCTCCACCCGCTTCAAGAGGCGTTTGCCGACCTGGGAGCAGCCCAGTGCGGTTACTGCACACCGGGGTTCCTCCTCACGGCCGAGGCCCTCCTCGAGGAGTATCCGTCTCCCTCACGTGACGAGATCAAGCAGGCGCTCGCCGGCAACCTCTGTCGCTGCACCGGCTACATCAAGATCTACGAGGCCGTGGAACTCGCGGCGGCTCGCCTGCGGGGCGAGGCCGCGGAGCCAAAGGACGAGGCGCTCTATGGCCGGCGGTAACGGCGACGCGTTGCGCGTCGTGGGCAGACCACAGCGCAAGGTGGATGCGGTCGACAAAGTCACCGGCCAAACGCGGTTTGCCGACGACATGCACCTGCCCCAGATGCTCTACGGCAAGCTGCTGCGGAGCCCACATCCCCACGCCCGCATCGTGCACATCGATGCCTCGGGCGCCGAGAAGTTACCAGGGGTCAAGGCGGTGCTCGTGGGAAGCGAGCTGCCCATACCGTTCGGCATTCTCCCTGTCAGCCAGGATGAACACGCCCTCGCTCCGGACCGGGTCCGCTTCGTGGGTGACCCGGTGGCCGCGGTGGCCGCGACCTCCGAAGACGTCGCCACCGCTGCCCTCGACCGCATTGCGGTGCAATACGAGCAGCTCGACACCATCGCGTCCATCGACGAGGCGGTGCAGCGCGCGGAGCCGTTGATTCACGACTACGGGGACAATGGGAATCTCCACAAACTCATCAACCTCGAGTTCGGCGACGTGGAAGAGGGATTCGCCGAGGCGGACGTGGTGCGCGAAGACCTGTTCTTCTACGGCGGGAACACCCACCTCCCCATGGAGCAGCACGCCGCCGTCGCCAGCTACTCTGCCGATCACAAACTGACGTTGTGGAGCTCGACGCAAACGCCCCACTACGTACACCGTGCGCTGGCCAAGGTGTTGGCAATGCCGGCATCCCGGATCCGCGTCATCGCCTGTCCCAACGGCGGCGGATTCGGTGGCAAGAGCGATCCCTTCAATCACGAGATTGTTGTGGCACGGCTGGCCATGAAGACCGGACGGCCGGTGAAGATCACCTTGACGCGAGAAGAGGTCTTCTACTGTCATCGGGGCCGTCACCCGACGCTCATGTGGGCCAAGACCGGCGTGACCAAAGATGGGCACATCACGGCGATGCACTTCCGCACCGCACTCGACGGCGGCGGGTACGGCTCGTACGGCGTCGCAAGCACCTACTACACCGGTGCCCTGCAGACCGTCACGTATCAGATCGATCGCTACAAGTTCCAGGGCGCGCGCGCGTTCACCAACAAACCGCCGTGCGGGCCCAAGCGCGGCCATGGCACCCCGCAACCGCGCTTTGGTGTCGAGGTGCAGGTGGACAAGCTGGCGGAACAGTTGAACCTGGACCCGGCCGAAATGCGGCTGCGGCATCTCGTGCCGCCCGATTCGCTCACGGCCAACTACATGCGCGTCGGATCCATCGGACTGAAAGCGTGCATCAACAAGGTGGTGGACGGCTCCGGGTGGAAGAACACGTTCCGGAAGTTGCCCGAAGGCCGCGGCGTCGGCCTGGCGTGCTCCAGCTATCTCAGCGGCGCCGGACTGCCCATCTACTGGAACAACATGCCTCACTCGGGCGTGCAGTTGAAATGCGACCGGGGCGGCGGGGTCACGGTGTTTTGCGGGTCGACGGACATCGGGCAGGGATCGGACTCGATTCTGGCGTACATCGTGGCCGAGGTGTTGGGCGTCGACCCCTTCGAGATCCGCGTCGTGACCGCCGATACGGATCTCACGCCAGTGGATCTCGGCAGCTACTCGAGCCGCGTGACGCTCATGTCGGGAAACGCCGCGCTGCAGGCGGCGGAGCGGGCGCGGGACATGATTGCACCTGAAGCGGCCGCGAAGCTCGATGTGCCGCGAGAGCGGTTGGTGTTCGCAGAGTCACGGGTGTTCGACGCGGAGAATCCCGAGCACGCGATGAGCTTCGCCGAGGCCGTTCAGGCCGCCGAAGCGGTGGTCGGCACGATTGGCACCGTGGGGTCCTACACGCCCCCTGAGAGCGCCGGCCGCTATCGGGGCGCGGGCGTCGGACCCTCGCCGGCGTATTCGTACAGCGCCGCCGTGGCAGAGGTCGCCGTGGACCTCGAGTCGGGTATCGTGTCGGTTCCCAAAATCTGGGTTGCCCATGACGTCGGCCGGTGCATCAACCCCACGGCGGTGATGGGACAGGTGGAGGGTAGCATCTACATGGGGCTTGGGGAGGCACTCATGGAGGACATGGCGTACCGGGAAGATCGGCGCGTCGTCCACAAGATCCCCAGCATGCTCGAGTACAAGAGCCCCACCACCTTGGAGATGTGCGAGGTGGAGACGTTTCTAATCACCGATCCCGATCCCAACGGACCGTTCGGTGCGAAGGAAGTCGGTCAGGGCCCGTTGCTTCCGGTGGCGCCCGCCGTGGCGAACGCGGTATACGATGCGGTGGGGGTGCGGATCGACGAGGTGCCCATCACGCCCGAGAAGGTGCACCAGGCGCTCAAGCGCAAAGCCAAAGGCCACGAGGCCCGGTACGGGCCGACGTCGTTTCCCGACATCTCGTGGCCCGAGCCCACGCGGGTTCCGACGCCCGCCGAGGGGGGGGACGGCAAAGCACTGAAGCGCGAAGCGGCGACGGCTGTGCCGCCGGAGAGGCAGCACTGATGCTTAGACTCCCGCGCTTCACGTATCTGCAACCGACATCCATCGACAACGCGCTCCGCATGAAGCAGGACGCCGGGCCCGAAGGCATGTATGTGGCCGGCGGCACGGACCTGTACCCCAACATGAAGCGGCGGCACCAGGAACCGAAGACGGTCATCGCCCTCAACGGTCTCGACGACCTGCACCACGTGACGATCAACCCCGGTGAAGGCACGGCGATCGGCGCCGGCACGACGCTGAGGGACATCGAGACACACACCGACTTGGGACTTGAGCACCCGGTCGTCGCGAAGGCCGCGGAGCTGATTGCGACACCACTGTTGCGCAACATGGGCACGGTGGGCGGCAACCTCTGCCTGGACACGCGCTGCAACTACTACAACCAGTCGTACGAGTGGCGGAAGTGCATCGACTTCTGCATGAAGAAAGACGGTGAGGTGTGCTGGGTGGCCCCCAGCAGTCCCCGGTGTTGGGCGGTGTCCTCTACGGACCTCGCTCCCGTAATGGTGGCCCTCGCCGCCCGGTACACCCTCGTGGGGCCCGGTGGAGACCGACAAGTTGCCGCGGGCGATTTCTACAACGACGACGGGATCGAGTACCTCACGAAGCGACCCGAAGAGATCCTCGCGGACGTGAGGCTCCCGGCGGCGAACGGCTGGGACGCCACGTACTGGAAGCTGCGCCGCCGGGGTTCGTTCGACTTCCCCGTTTTGGGGGTGGCGGCTTGGGTGGCGTGGGACGGCAACACGGTGCGGGACGCGCGAATCGTACTCGGCGGCGTCGCGAGTTTCCCGAAGCTCGTCCCTGCTTCGAGCGAAGCGATCGTCGGCAGCGATCTCGACGATGACGCCATTGCCGCATCCGCACACGCGGCGTTCAAGCCTGCGAAACCAATGGACAACACCGACTTCGGATTGGCGTGGCGGAAGGAAATGACGCGCAACTACGTGAGGGGCGCCCTCGAAGAACTGCGCGACCGACACCGAAGGGCGTGATGCGTAGGAGGGGGCCAAGCCTCCCCCTACGCAGTTGCGACTAGGTCGCCAACGCCTCCAGTTCCTTCAGCGCCTCCTCCAACACTGCCGTGATCCGCCTCCGCTTCTCCACGTCGTCGCGGAGCTGCCACGAGCTCCGGTACACCTGCGCCACCAGCTTGCCGATGGCCCGATTCACGTCCGGCATCGGATTGCCGACGAATCGGTCGATCATCTCATCGATGCGATCGAAGATGTCCTCCACGCTGGACTTGTTCTCGTCGAGGAATTCCCGACCGGCATCGACGATGGAGTAGACCTTCTTCCCGTCCCGTTCCTCGCACTGGACCAGTCCCTCATCCTCCAGCCACTGCAGCGTCGGATAGACCGTGCCTGGTGACGGCCTATACCAGCCGTGGGTCTGATCCTCCAAGGCCTTCATGACCTCATAGCCGTGCATCGGCTTGTCTCTGAGGAGCTTGAGTATCACGTACTTCATGTCTCCGGATCCGAACCATTGGCGACGACCACGGTGCCTCCCCCGCCGCCGACCCCGGCCCCAATCGCAGGGATCGAATCCGAACCAGAAATCCCCTCGGTAATTCATGTGAACCTCCTACTCTCTTCTGTACGATACATCGGCGCGATATATCGTCTCGATATATCTAGTAAGATATATCGCGTAAACCTCTGGTCAACCCCGTTCGCCTTACAAACCGATGTTCGCGAGGGGTGAGAGGACCCGTCATCCCGAAGGTCGGATGCCTTCGCGACCTCCGCAGCGGTCGGAGTGAGATGGCCACGGAATCCACGGAACGCACGGAACCCGACCGCCTCCCGTGACTGTTCGTTTTGATCTATTTCCTCGCACTGCGCCGGTCCCCCCCGGGGGGGATGGGGGCACACAAGAGGAGGGTGGTGCGGGGGTCCGTGGGCTCCGTGGGTTCCGTGGCCATCCCGGGGTGCGGGGAAGGGCCGCAGCACCCTCTCCCAGCGCCCGCCACGAAAACAAGAAGGGGTGACCCAGCGGTCACCCCTTCCCGGACGGCAAGAGGTAAGGTCTTCCTAGTCGATCCGCCTGATTCGACGGGGGTGGATCAGCTCCAGATGGGGCACGGTCAGCTCCAAGTTCGGGGTGAGCAGCTCCAAATGGGGCACGGTCAGCTCCAAGCTCGGGGTGAGCAGCTCCAAATGAGGCGCGTTGAGGAGCTGGACTGTCTCCAATTCCAGATGGGAGAGGTCGGGAGCCATGAGGTGCTCCAGCTCGAGATGGGGCGCCTCCAGCAGCTCGATCTGGTCGAGTTCCAGATGGGGCACCTCCAGCTCGAGGTCCCGCTCGCGCCCCTGCCCCCTCCCTTCAAACCTGGACCATGTGTCCTCCCGCTCCGGGACCACATACGAGACCGTCGTCCTGCTCTGATCCCGCATGACCTGGAGGTTGATGGTCTCACCCTCCTCGTAGGACCGGATGATCCGCAGGGCCCTGGAGGGCGTTCCGGGATCGCGGCCGTCGATGCTCAGGATCACGTCACCGGCCTGCAGGCCGATTTCCTCTTCCTCCGGCGGCTTGATCACCAGGAGGCCCTCCGGCGTGCCAAAGTAGCGTCCCAGCTCCTCGGTGAGGCTCACCAGCTCCATGTCGCCCCAGCGATCCCCAAACAGGGAATACACGGTGAAACCACGCCCCTCGGGGGCTCTAAAGAGCCGCACGTCCGGCGGCGGCACCAAGGTCGGCCGGCTGGGCCGGACGACCTCGAAGTTGGGGCCGGAGTACGCCCGGAACCAACTGTCCTGCTCGGTCAGGGTCACGACGGTGCTGTGGGTCTGGCCGTCCCGTTGGTACTCGATGGTCACCTCGTCGCCGGGCTCCTTGTCCCCGATGAGATCGATGAGCTTCGCCGCCGGCTCGGACTCGTCGGGATCGGCGGCCGGATAGCGTCCCGCCAAGCGCTCGCCATCGAAGGAGATGACGATGTCCCCATCCTCGAGTCCGGCCGCCTCGGCGGCCCCCCCCTCGGTCACGGATTGGAGCAGCGCGCCAATGTCATCCGTATCGGGGTCCGCCTCGGTCTGGACGAACACGCCGAGCTGGGCCCGGTTGCTCGAGAAGGTGACGACGCCTCGGAAGAAGCCCTCGTCACCGCGAATCTCGCGAAGCTGACTCTCCACCTCGCGCATCTGCCGCCGGAGTTCTTCCAGCTGGCGTTCCAGCTCACGGCGCTGCTCCTCCTGGGCCGCAACCGGCATCACGCCGAAGCCCACCATCAGGGCCGTGATCGTCAGTATGAATCTCGTCTTTTTCATTGTATCCAGCTCCTCTTGCCACTCCAGACCGTCAGAATCCAATCAACGTCACCGGTCTCGCGTGGACGTTCACCAAGGCATCCATCAAATCGATGCGTTCTTTCCACAGGACCACCAACCGCGTTCTCGGCAGGCGTCGTATCCGCGCCTCTTCGAACCGGACGTCCAACAGCTCCAAGCGGTCCTCCAATGCCGCCACGGCTCCCGCCGTGCGTCCACTGATCACCCGGGTCTCAGGACGCATGACGCGCAGCGCGTCTTCCAGGCGCTGCGCTTCCGACACCAACTCGGCGAGGGGGTCGGGCCCCTGCGCCGCCGGCATCACCACTCCACCCAAACCGATCGCCAGCACCACCGAGGCCGCCGCCGCCGCGGTCAACCAGGCGCCGAAGCGCCTTCGCGTGCGTGCACGCTCTGCCAGCACCTCATCCCGCACCACGGACCACCGGTCCCGAGGCGGTCTCACGGTGGGGAGGGCCTTCAACGCCGCCACGCGCTGGTGGAGCAGTTCGAGCTCGTCGCAGCACTCGTCACATTCGTCCAGGTGGCGCTGCGCCGCCTGGGAGCCCTGACCATCCCTGATGGCCAACAACTCTTCCATTGTGCAGTGCATCAGCATGCCGCCTCCTCACCAAGCCATTTCCGCAGCCGCGCATGTGCCCGTGACAGCTGGGATTTCGAAAAACTCACGCTCTTGCCCATTAGCTCGGCTATGTCCTCGTGTGTGTATCCCTCGACGTCGTGCAACCACACCACTGCTCGTGACGTGTCCGAAAGACGCTGCATCACCGTCTCCAAATCCATCCGCAGCCCCGTGTCACCCGGGTTCGACGCCGGCGCCGATTCCTCGAACAGCTCGTCCGTGTCCCGGTACTTGTCCCGCCGGATCTTCATCAGCGCCTTGCTCGCCGCGATGCGCTTCATCCAGGCGGTGAGGCTCCCGGGGCCGTCGCCCCGGAACCTCCCGATGCTCCGACAGACCTCCAAGAACGTCTCCTGGAGCGCGTCCTCAGCGTCCTCAGGCGAGCGGCAGATCCGCCGCGCCAGGCTGTATACCGTCCCTTCGTAGGCTCGGTAGACACCCTCTAAAGCATTGATATCACCTGCTTTAGCTCGCTGTATCGCGATGTCGTCGATCGCGGTCATCACGGCGTTCGTCATGTCGGTAGTATAGATGCCGGGGGGGCGTGATGGGTCGCAGGCTACGTTCCCGGCGTCGCGATCCGAGTTTCACTGCGGGGGTGGGGGTGGTGGGCTGGTCCACCTAGCCCACCACGATGTTGATGAGCCGCCCGGGCACAAAGATCACCTTCCGGAACTCCTTGCCCGCCAGGTGCATTGCGACGCTTTCGTCCGCCACCCCCAGCGCTCGGGCGTCGTCC